>CAMEAW010000195.1 GCA_945911685.1 Bordetella parapertussis | reverse complement strand
CGGTTTTGTTGCAGCGCATTTCGCCTGCACCTACCACAGGGCTAAAGGCGAGCGCAGCCGCTGCCACGCCAAGTGCCAGTGCGCGTGCAAATGAACCGCCGGCTGCGCTCGGACAAATTGGCAAAGACACGACACCGTTTGAAGAGCGTGCGCCAGAAGGTAATGTCTTGAATGTTGGTCGTGCTGCGGTCTTGGTGAATAACGCGGCTTGCCAACAAACCGATACCGGGCTGACCTTTACCTTTTTGATTGAGCCCTTGCAACCCGTGAACTTGAATCTGTCAGCGCATTTGGGCTTGGGTGTTTCTCAACTCTTGACTGAGTTATCCAGTCGTGCCCAGTGGTTTGATGTGACCGCGATCGGTCAACGCGAGACGAGTAAAGAAGCGTTAATGGAATTGATGCCGAATCAGGGTTCTGTGACGTATCATTAAGACCGAATGTAATCGCTAATGACTCATCAAACGCTGATGCTTCGTTTGCTACGAATGGCCCTTTCACTGTAAGTGATTTGTTTATCGCAGAAGAATCATTTACTGAAACTGATTTATGTACTACCAATAATTAATAATATTTTTTAACCAGATAACGTTTACGTGAGCCTATCCATGAGCCGTCAACAATCGATCGATCTCGCTACCGCCTATTTTGATCAGGGCCACTTTCAAGCAACGCTCGCGCGCCGCGTTGCGATGGCCACTGAGAGTCAAGAGCCGGGCAAGGTTGAGATTCTTACGTCATACCTCACGCAAGAGCTCACGCCTTATTTAAAGACCATGGGATTCACCTGCAAAATCATTCCAAATCCCGTCGAAGATCGTGGCCCGTTTTTAGTGGCCGAACGGCTTGAGTCAGGCGCTGATTTCACCGTGCTGAGCTACGGTCATGGCGATGTCGTGCGAGGTTACGCACCGCAATGGAACGAGGGCTTAGCCCCTTGGGCGTTGAAGATTCAAGGCGATCGTTGGTATGGTCGTGGCACCGCAGATAATAAAGGCCAGCACTCGATTAACCTTGCTGCGCTTGAGCAAGTGCTGAGTGCGCGTGCTGGACGCTTGGGCTACAACATCAAGCTGTTATTTGAGATGGGAGAAGAAATGGGCTCGCCTGGTTTGCGCGAAGTGTGCGAACAATATGGCGACTTGTTAAAAGCAGATTTATTTTTAGCGTCAGATGGCCCACGGGTATCGGCCTCACGCCCAACTTTATTTTTAGGCTCACGTGGTGCGTTTAATTTTGAGTTGAAACTAAATCTGCGCCAAGGTGCGCATCACTCGGGTAACTGGGGCGGTTTGCTGCGCAACCCCGGTATTCGTTTAGCGCACGCGATTGCTTCGATGGTCGACGCGAAGGGGCGCATTCTGGTGCCTAAACTATTGCCGAGTTCGTTACCTGAAAACGTCAAACGGGCACTCGCCAATATTGAAGTCGGTGGTGGACCCACTGATCCTGAGATTGATCCTGATTGGGCTGAGCCGGGCCTGACACCGGCCGAGCGTGTGTTTGCCTGGAACACCTTTGAAACCCTTGCGTTTAAAACCGGCAATCCAGACGCGCCGGTGAATTCGATCCCTGGTTACGCGATTGCATTTTGTCAGTTGCGTTATGTCGTCGGTAGCGACAACGAGAATTTTCTAAAGCATATTCGTGAGCATCTTGATGCGCATGGTTTCACAGATGTCGAGGCAGCGGCCAGTCGTGGTGAGGCCGCCGAAGCAACGCGCTTAGATCCCGATAACCCTTGGGTCAAGATGGCGGTCGCATCCATTACGCGCAGCACCGGTAAAACGGTTGATGTGTTACCCAACTTGGGCGGCACCTTGCCCAACGATGCTTTCTCTAAGATCTTAGGCTTGCCAACCGTATGGGTGCCGCACTCATACGCGGCCTGTTCGCAGCACGCCCCAAACGAACACATGCTGGGCTCAGTCGCACGCGAGTCACTGCAACTGATGGCTGGTTTGTTTTGGGATCTTGGCGACGAGGGTGCGCAGATCGCTGCAGGTGGTGTAGCGTAGATTTGCGAATAGTCAAGGAGTGAAAGACCTGTTGAAATCTTCTTTTAACTGCTAGTTCGTGCACGTTTTAATGTGAGGCTCTAGGGCCTCATGTTTATTTCTATTGCACTTGGTGGTATAGTTGTGGAAGATTTATATGCAAGTATTTATGACGAAAACCTTTGATCGGTGGATGCGTAAAAGCAGGCTTAGTGAAGAAAGAATATTGTTAACTGCTCTCGAAACTTTTTCAGGTTTGAGCGTGGTTGATTTAGGAGCAGGACTTATAAAAAAGCGGATCGCAACCGCTGGTCGCGGAAAGCGCGGCGCCGCACGAGTCATTATCGCCACGCGCAAGCGCGACCGATATTTTTTTCTTCACGGATTTCATAAAAATGAGCGTACGAGCTTAAACGAACATGAACTAGATTATGTTCGACGGATTGCGAAAGATCTTTTAGATTTGACGCAACAAGAACTGGCTGTAGCGATACAGGCTGGTCAGATTATTGAGGTGAACCATGGCGTCTAAAAAAGCTAACAATCGGCTGATTGAAGAATTGCACGAGACGGCTGAAGGCTTGCACTCGCTTGGCCTAATCACTAAAAAACGCATGCTTGAATATGAATACTTAAGAAACTTAACAGTACAGCCGATGCCTGCAGCAAAGATCAAATTACTTCGCGAACGGATGCGCATCAGTCAAGCGGTGCTTGCCGCCGTACTCAATACCAGCGTGTCAACAGTGCAAAAGTGGGAGGTTGGCGATAAAAAACCTAGTGGGCCCTCGCTTAAGCTGCTGTCGCTGATTGAGCGCAAGGGACTCAACGCAATACTCTAGAGTCGTTCACCCTGTGCCGATCACTCTGCCTTGATATTCGCTTCTTTGACGATCACAGCATTTGAAGCATATTCTTTTTGAATCATGTCGCCAAAGTATTCTGGCTTACCGGTGACGACAAGGTTTTCTAGTCTGCGGATTTTTTCTGCGATCTCGGGGTCGTTGAGCGCCAGGTTAATTTCAGTGTTGAGTTTTGCAATGATCTCGGGTGGTGTGCGTGCGGGTGCAAAGAAGCCAAAAAATGAAGTCATGTTGGCTTCTGGGTACCCGAGCTCGGCAAAGGTTTTGACGTTGGGATATTTTTCAATTCTTTGCGGGGCGCCTACGGCTAGTACCCTGAACTTGCCATCTGCGATTAAGTTATTGAGATTGGCATAGGGGTTGGCGAGCATTAAATCAAACTGTCCGCCTAGCGCGTCAGTGGCAATCTGACCGCCACCTTTGTAAGGCACATGCGTGATATCTGCGCCTGATTTTTTGCGCAGTTGTTCAATCATGATGTGGCCAACTGTGCCGTAGCCCGAGGTGGCAACCGTAATCGAACCGGGCTTGGCTTTGCTTAACGCGATGACATCCTCAAAGCTGTTGCCAGCAAACTTTGACGTTGCCAATAAATAAACAGGCGAGTACATGGCTGCCGCGACTGCTGAAAAATCTTTCAAGCTGTCGTAATTGACTTTCATCACATGCGGACCAATCGAAAACGCACTGATACCCGCAAAACCGATGGTGTAGCCATCAGGCGCCGCTTTGGCGACCACATCAGCCCCAAGCGTGCCGCCTGCTCCGGCGCGATTTTCAACTAAGACCGGTTGCCCTAAGGATTTAGTCAAGCGTTCGGCGAGTACGCGCGTGGCGTTGTCACTCACCCCTGCGGTGGGGTAGGTCACAATGATCTTGATCGCCTTAGTGGGCCAGGTCGACGCAACGGGCGTTTGAGCCTGAGCGCACCAGGTGGCGCAAACTAAAGAGAGCCCCAGGGCGAGGTCGCGCGTGAGCCGGCGCATCAAATCACCTCAGTCTTAAACCATTCACGCGCAAGGCGATCCCAGAATTGTGCGCCCACACCTAAGATGTCGTCATTAAAGTCATAGCCTGCGTTATGCAGACTGACTCCCGGTTTACCGCCTTTGCCATTGCCGATAAAGCCATAGGCGCCCGGCACCTTAAGCAGCATGAAGCTGAAGTCTTCGGCCGTCATGGCAGGTGGGATGTTATCAAAAGCATTTTCGATACCAACAGTGGCGGCCATCATTTTTGCCATAAACGCGGCTTCTTTTGGATGGTTGTCGGTGCTGGGATAGCCCGGCTTGAGAATAAATTTCGCGGTCGCGCCATGTGCTGCAGCGATATGCTCACTGATTCGCTCAAGGCCCACAGTCAGGCGATTTAAGGTCTCTTGGGTTAACGCACGGGTGGTGCCATAAATGATGGCTTCGTTGGGGATAATATTTTCAACGGTGCCCGATTCGATCTTGCCAACGGTGACCACTGCGCTGTCTAGCGGGTCGGTACCGCGCGACACGAGCGTTTGCAACTGACCGACGATGGTGCAGGCCACGGGGATCGGGTCAACACCAATGTGCGGTTGCGCGGCATGGCCGCCTTTGCCACTGATGCGGATTTCAAAGCGATTGGCCGCCGCCATGATGGGGCCAACGCGCACGCCCATTTGACCGGCGGGTAACACGGGCCAGTTATGCAGAGCAAAAGCAGCCTTGGCTGGAAACTTATCAAACAAGCCGTCTTCGATCATTGCGCGAGCACCGGCACCGCCTTCTTCGCCTGGCTGAAAAATAAAATGGACGGTGCCGTTGAAGTCGGGGTTGGCCGCGAGCAATGTGGCACCGCCCAACAGCATGGCTGTGTGGCCGTCGTGGCCGCAGGCATGCATGCGTCCGGCGTAGGTGCTGGCATGTTCAAACTGATTCAGCTCAGTGACAGGCAATGCGTCCATGTCTGCGCGGAGGGCCAGCACGCGCGCGGGGTCGTTGGCCTGGGCGCCGCGCCCACGCAAAGTAGCCACCACACCAGTTTTGCCCATACCGCGGTGAACATCCAAGCCAAGTTCAGTCAGGTAATTTGCGACTTGGTCTGAGGTGCGTACCTCTTCAAAGCGTAGCTCTGGGTGAGCATGCAGATCGCGCCTAAAACGGATCAGTTTGCCAAG
>CAMEAW010000194.1 GCA_945911685.1 Bordetella parapertussis | reverse complement strand
CTATCAAGTTCGTCTACGTTAATGGTGTTGAGGTTACGGAAGAGCAGCACTAAAATCGCCAGACCAATTGCAGCCTCGGCGGCCGCAACCGTCAAAATAAAGAACACGAACACCTGCCCTGCCGCATCGCCCATCCAGGTTGAAAAGGCCACAAAGTTCATATTGACGGCTAACAGCATTAACTCAACCGACATCAGCAACACAATCAGGTTGCGACGATTCAAAAAAATCCCGAAGACGCCAATCGCAAACAAAATGGCACCCAGCACTAAAAAGTGTGGCAGGGTCAAGGTCATCATGGCTGATCTCCTTTGGCGTTTACAGCCTCTTGACTTGGCATCTTGACCAAACGCACCCGATCTTTGGCACGCACACGCACCGAAGCACCTGGATCGTTATATTTCACGTCGCGACGTTTGCGCAGGGTTAACGAAATCGCGGCAATCATGCCGACCAACAAGAGCACGGCACCGATTTCGACCGCATAGGCATATTCGGTGTACATCGCCTCGCCCAAGGTGCGAGCGTTGTTGTAATCGGTACCCATGTCGGCCGCTGGGCCAACCTGCCCCCAAGACGTTGCCAACACAAATGACATCTCGGCCACCATGATCAAACCAACGACCAGACCCAAGGGCAAATAGGTCTTGATCTCGGTGCGAAGCCCTTCCATCTTGACATCAAGCATCATCACGACAAACAAGAACAACACCATCACCGCACCAACATACACCAGCACGAGCAGCAAGGCCAAAAACTCGGCGCCCAGCAGCATCCAGATCATGGCAGCATTTGCAAACGCCAAAATTAAATGCAGCACAGCAGTGACCGGGCTTGACGCGGTAATGACGCGAAACGCCGCCACCACCAACACCAAGGCCAACACGTAGAACAGAATAGTTGTAAACATCATTTCTTTTCAGACCTCGGCCATATCAACGATAAGGCGCGTCAATTGCGCGATTGCGGGCGATATCTTCTTCGTAGCGATCACCCACCGCCAACAACATGTCTTTTGTGAAATACAAATCACCGCGCTTTTCACCGTGGTACTCGTGAATATGCGTTTCAACAATTGAATCGACTGGGCAGCTTTCTTCGCAAAAACCGCAAAAAATACATTTGGTTAAATCGATGTCATAACGCGTCGTACGGCGCGAGCCATCTTCACGCTGTTCAGATTCGATCGTGATAGCCAGGGCTGGGCAAACAGCCTCGCACAGTTTGCAGGCAATGCAACGCTCTTCGCCGTTTGGATAACGACGCAAGGCATGCAAGCCACGAAACCGTGGTGACTGTGGTGTTTTTTCAAGCGGATACCGCAAAGTGATCTTGCGCTTGAAAAAATACTTACCCGTCAGCTTCATGCCTTTGAGTAATTCAAGCAGCATCAAACTGCCAAAAAAATCTTTAATCGCTTCCATACATGCCTTTTCTGTCTAGCCGAGCTTATTTCCAGATGTTCCAAGGCGTCTGCATCCAGATCGCCACCACCACCAGCCACACACCTGTGAGCGGAATGAAGATCTTCCAGCCCAGACGCATGATCTGGTCGTACCGATAACGCGGAAACGACGCGCGAAACCAGATGAACAGAGAAACCACCACGAAAGTTTTAAGGCCTAGCCACAACCAGCCTGGCACCCAAGTCAGTGGGGCAAGTTCGATCGGTGCGGCCCAGCCGCCTAAGAACATAATCGCAGCCATGCATGATAAGAAAATCATGTTGGCGTATTCGCCCAAGAAAAACAGCGCAAACGCCATCCCTGAGTACTCAACCATGTGACCTGCAACGATTTCAGATTCGCCTTCAACCACGTCAAACGGATGACGATTGGTTTCGGCAACAGCCGAGATCACATAGATCACAAACAAAGGCAATAGCGGCAGCCAGTTCCAGGACATGAAGTTGATACCGTGATCGGCAAACCAACCGCGCGTTTGCACATTGACGATTTCGGACATGTTCAAACTACCCGATACCAACAGCACTGTCACCAAAACAAAACCAATCGCGAGTTCGTAAGACAACATTTGTGCCGAGGCACGCATCGATGCCAAAAATGCATATTTAGAATTTGATGCCCAGCCCGCGACGATCACGCCGTAGACGCCGATCGAGGTGATCGCCATCACGTACAGCAAACCCGCATTGACGTTGGCCAAGACAAGTTCAGGGCCAAAGGGCACCACAGCCCATGCTGCCAAGGCTGGCATCAAGGTCACGACAGGTGCCAAGATAAACAAAATCTTGTTCGCCTGGCTCGGCACGATGACTTCTTTCGTCAACAATTTGAAGACGTCAGCGAAAGGCTGTAACAGACCTTTGAAACCCACCCGATTTGGGCCCAGACGCACGTGCATGAAGCCGATCATCTTGCGTTCCCAGTACGTCAGGTAGGCAACGCACAAAATGATGGGTACCGCGATGACCAGAATTTTGACCAGTGTCCACAGCACCAGCCATACGGTTGGGCCCAGCAAGTCGACCCCGTACGTTTCAAGAACGTTTAGCCACTGCATCAGGCACGCTCCACGCTAAGTTGTCCAAAAGCACCACCCAGGGCAGCGGTTTGCTCAAAGCCCGCTGCAATCCGTACGGCACCTGGCGCCAGCGTATTGTCTTGCTCGGCAGCCAACACCACCTGCCCTGTTGCCGCTTTAACCAGCACCTGCGTGCCTTGCGCTACGCCCAACTGTGCGAGCGTGCTTGCATGCATGCGTGCAACAGGTGCACGCGAGGCGGCAGAGTCTTGCAAGGCTTGCGCCCGACGCACCATCGCATCGGTACGAAAGATTGGCACATCGGTGACACGTTCGAGTTGCATGGCAGCGTTACCGACAGAAGTGGCCTGTGCCGTAGCAGCCATCTGACCATTTGAAGTCGCAGAGACCAGTGAACCGCTATCGCTCGAGGCCTTGCCTGCAGCCACAGAACTGAACTCGCCCTGCAGTTGATTGGACAAACGCCCCGCTACGCCACCCGACATGACTGCGTCACGCACAGATTCGGATGACTCGTCGTCAAAGCCAGCTAAATGCAATACATTGCCCAGCACGCGCAAGACTTTCCAGCCGGGGCGAGTTTGACCGGTTGGTGCAACCGTGCCTTTAAAACTTTGCGCCAAACCTTGCGCATTTACAAACGTACCCGAAGTTTCAGTAAACGGTGAAACCGGCAACATCACATGCGCCCACTCGCGTGCGCCCGTTGCATAAGGTGTCAGCGCCACGGCAAACTGTGCAGCCTTTAACGCCGCAAGCGCTTGTGTGCCCTGATCGGCATCGAGCAAGGGCTCTGCATGCAAGACCACGTAAGCCTTCAGCGGCTCGGCAAACATCGCCGCCGCGGTTTTGCCGCCGTTGACAGGCACAGCACCCGCCAGATAGCCGCCAACAGTATTGGCACCAGCAGTTAAAAAGCCTAACTGGCCCGCGGCCAATTGCGCGATCAGCTGTGCATGGGCTGCAATCCGCGAGGCATCGGGTGCGTTGACCGCAGTGCTGCCTAACAGCACTGCCACGCGCTCGCCCGAGGCTAAACTTGCCGCGATCTGTTCTGCCGCAGCGCTTGGCTGAACAGCAGACAGCGCGGCCGGGATTTCGCTTGACTTTGCTTTTGCTAAAGCCACAGCCACTTGAGCCAGCGTATCTGCCAAGGCGCTTGGCAAGGTTGTTGCACGTGCAGTGATTTTGAAGAGTGGATCATCAGCGGCCGTATCGACCGACGACACTTGTGTACCGCGCTTGACAGCCTGGCGCAAACGTTGCGCCATGAGTGGATGATCTTTACGCAAGAACGCACCCACCACCAACACGCGGTCAAGTGTATCGAGCGCGTTGATATTCATGCCCAACCAAGGCGCACCCGTCAGCGCTGCGTCAAAACCTGAATCGGTTTGACGCAAACGAAAATCGATATTTTCAGATCCCAAGCCGCGCGTGACGCGTGCAAGCAAGGCCATTTCTTCAAGCGTCGCGTATTCACTCGCGAGCGCACCAATTTGTGCGGCACCCGAGGCATCACGCACTTGCATCAAACCCTGCGCCACAGCCTGCAAGGCGTCAGACCAAGAGGCCTCACGCCACTGTCCATCAGCGCCTTTCACCATCGGGGTGGTCAGACGATCGACGTTTAAGCCTTCGTACGAAAAACGATCGCGGTCACTAATCCAACACTCGTTGACCTCTTCGTTTTCGAAAGGCACGACGCGAATGACTTGATCACCCTTAACCTGCACGACCAAGTTTGCACCCAAGCTGTCATGCGGCGACACCGAGCGTCGGCGCGCGAGCTCCCAGGTGCGGGCCTGATATCTGAAAGGCTTTGAAGTCAACGCGCCTACTGGGCACAGATCAATCATGTTGCCCGACAATTCTGACTCGACAGCGCTTCCCACGAAAGTGGTGATCTCAGAGTGCTCGCCACGGCCAATCATGCCAAGCTCCATCACACCGGCGATCTCTTGGCCAAAGCGTACACAACGTGTGCAATGAATGCACCGCGACATTTCTTCAGCTGATACCAAGGGGCCGATGTCTTTGTGAAACACCACGCGTTTTTCTTCTTGGTAGCGCGAACTTGAACCGCCGTAGCCCACGGCCACGTCTTGCAACTGACACTCGCCGCCCTGGTCGCAAATTGGGCAATCAAGCGGATGATTGATCAGCAAAAATTCCATGACGCTTTTTTGAGCGGCGATGGCGCGCTCTGAGCAGGTGTGCACCACCATGCCGTTGGTCACAGGCGTGGCACAAGCTGGCATCGCCTTTGGGGCTTTCTCGACCTCAACCAAGCACATGCGGCAGTTCGCCGCAATCGTCAATTTTTTGTGATAACAGAAGTGCGGCACATAAACACCGAGCTTATGCGCGGCGTGCATCACCATACTGCCTTCTTGCACTTCGACTTTCTTGCCGTCGATGGTTAACTCAACCATAACTTTGTCCAGACCTTAAAGATAGGGGGCCACCACACAGCGCTTATGCTCAATGTGGTACGCAAATTCGTCGCGATAATGTTTCAA
>CAMEAW010000193.1 GCA_945911685.1 Bordetella parapertussis | reverse complement strand
GTTTGCCCAATCGCAAAACCTAAAGCCAACCCGTTAGCGCAAGACTTTGTCCGGTACTTGTTAACACCTGAAGTTCAAGGTGTGATGGGTACGTCTTACGGTTATGGCCCTGTGAACAAAAAAGCGGTTGTCAAAGATGACGCAAATGTACCTTTGCCGCTTGGCAAGCGTGCGGCGGACTTGATCGTGGTCGATTGGGACACCATTAACAACAATCGTGAAGCTTGGAATAAACGTTGGACACGTGAAATTGAGCGCTAATGTTTGATCGTCTAAGTATTAGTGCTGCTGCGCCATGAGTTATCTTGTTTTAAATAACTTGACCAAGCGTTATGGCGCCGCTGCTGCAGTCGATGGGTTGAGCCTGTCGATTGCGCAAGGCGAGTTTGTCTCGCTGCTTGGCCCTTCGGGCTGCGGCAAAACAACCACCCTGCAGATGATTGCCGGGTTTGTTGAACCGACGGCTGGCAGCATCATGTTAAACGGAAAAGAGTTGCGCAATGTCCCCGCCAATCGGCGAGGGTTAGGGATCGTGTTTCAAAACTACGCGCTGTTTCCGCATATGACGGCTGCGCAAAATGTGGCCTTTGGTCTTGAGATGCAAGGCGTGTCGACTGCAGAGTGCGCCGATCGCGTAGCCGACATTCTTAAAATGGTGGGACTCACGCATCTGGCCGATCGTTACCCGGCGCGTATGTCGGGTGGCCAACAGCAACGCGTGGCGTTAGCACGCGCCTTGGTGATTAAACCCAGTGTGTTGTTGCTAGATGAGCCCTTGTCTAATCTTGATGCCAAGTTGCGTGAAGAGATGCAGCTTGAATTGCGTAGTATTCAACGCACACTCGGTACGACAACCGTGTTGGTGACACACGATCAATCCGAGGCGCTTGCGTTGTCGGATCGCATTGTTGTGATGAACCAAGGTCGGGTTGAACAAATTGCTGAGCCGTTTGCGGCATATGAGCAACCCCAGTCTGAGTTTGTCGGGGGCTTTTTAGGCAAGGCGAATATTTTCAAAACACAGGCAGAGCTCTCTGCTGTGACTCCCTCTATTCGGATTGGTGAAGCTGTGCTGCCACTTGACGGCACCACGGTACCTTTAGGTAGCGTTCTGGTGCGACCAGAAAAAATTCTATTTGCTGACGCGCAGCCGTCTGCCTTGCCGGGCATCATGAAGACGCGCGTGTTTCAGGGCAATCACTGGCTGTGTCAGGTGAGCACCTCAGTCGGCGAGGTCTTGGTGATTCGACAAAATGATGGCATACCTGTGCCAGACGAAGGTACAGCTGTGCATCTGCGTTGGCGCGCGCAGGATATGCGCGCAGTCCTATCCTCTTTGCCGAAAGCTTAGCTGTTCAGGTTGCGCACTGACTCATGACTGATTTGACCCACCTCCAACGCAAGCCCTTAAGCCTACGGCCACGCGATCGATGCGCCTCGGTGTTTCAGCGAGCTGGTCAGAGATGATGGCGATCAAACCCGCGCAAGCGCCTTGGCTGCTAAGCACGCCAGCCTTGGTGCTGTACGCCACTTTCTTGATCGCGCCGCTTGCCAGTGTGTTTTTGATCAGCTTCTTTAATTTCGAGTTTTACGGTGGGATACAAGTTTCGTTCTCGCTTAAAAACTATCTAGAGATTCTGACCGACAGTTATTACTACGAAGTGTTTGCGCGCACCTTTGGCGTAGCGTTAAGCGTCACACTCGCCTGCGTGGTGTTGGGCACCGCCGAGGCCTATGTCTTGTCGCGCATGCGCAATCCTTGGAAAGGCCTGTTCTTAATGGTGGTGTTGGGGCCGCTTTTGATTTCAGTGGTGGTGCGTACCTTAGGTTGGGCGCTATTGTTTGGCTCGACCGGCTTAATTAGCAAGGCACTACAGGCGCTTGGCTTGGCTTCGGGCCCCGTGAGTTTGATGTATACGAATCTTGGTGTCGGGATTGCGCTCACCCACGTGATGGTGCCCTTCATGGTGATCGCGGTATGGGCATCACTGCAACGAATTAACCCCTCGACCGAAGCTGCGGCTTTATCGTTGGGGGCGAGTCAGTTCACGGTGATTAGACGCATAATTGTGCCGCAAGTGATGCCCGGGATTTTGTCTGGCTCGATCATGGTGTTTGCGATGTCGGCCAGCGCTTTTGCGACCCCTGCGATCGTGGGCGGACGCCGTTTGAAAACGGTTGCGACCGCAGCGTATGATGAATTTTTAAATACTTTAAACTGGCCTCTCGGTGCGGCGTTGGCCATGCTCTTGCTGGTGGCGACGATTGTCGTCTTGATCTCGACCAATCGTTTAATCGAAAAGCGCTATGGCGCTGTCTTTAACTAAGGGGCAGATATGTTTCTACGTAACGGCCCCATTGGTTTGATCTTTCATACGCTATTTATTTTGTTTATTCTTGCGCCAATCATCATGGTCTGCGCCGTGGCGTTTACAGGCGAAGGTTTTATCTCATTGCCAGTGAATGGCTTGTCGCTGCGCTGGTTCAAAGCGATCTTGAACAATCCGCGGTTCATGGATGCGTTTGTGTTTAGCCTGGGACTCGGCCTGATCTCTGCGTCGATCGCGATTGTGATTGCAATACCTTCTGCGCTCGCTACCGCGCGCTATCAGTTTCGGGGGCGAGAAGCCTTAATGGCGTTTTTCTTGTCGCCTTTGATGATCCCGCACATTGTTTTGGGCCTGGCCTTTTTAAAATTCTTTACCAGCATCGGGGTGTCAGGCACCTATTTTGGCTTAGTCGTCGCACATACGATTGTGGTGATGCCCTATGCGCTCAGGCTGGTACTTGCCTCAGCGACGGGTCTTGATCCATCTCTTGAGCGTGCGGCGTTGTCGCTGGGAGCGTCTACCTGGACCACGTTTCGTCGTATCGTTTTGCCGCTCATTATGCCTGGCGTGGTCAGTGGTTGGGTGATTGCTTTTATCACCAGTTTTGACGAACTGACGATGTCGATTTTTATCGCCTCGCCTTCGACCACAACATTACCCGTGCGGATTTTCTTGCACATTGAAGATACGATTGATCCGCTAGTCACCGCGGTGTCAGCCGCACTGATTTACATCACCATGATTGCGATTTTTATTCTTGATCGCGCCATCGGACTTGAAAAACTTTTTGTTGGAAAGGGACGTGCTTAATGAGCAACACAACGGAACATGAGGCACTTGCCCCGCCGCGGCCGCGTCATCATAAGGGGGTGTACGACGCCTTAGTGATTGGTGGAGGCTTAGTTGGTTCGGCGGTGGCGTTTGGCCTGCGCCAAAAAGTCGATCATGTCGCGGTGCTTGATGAAGGCGATATCGCTTTTCGTGCTTCGCGTGGCAACTTTGGTTTAGTGTGGGTGCAGAGCAAAGGCATGGGTATGCCGGCCTATGGTCACTGGACGATGTCTTCCCAGGCCTTGTGGCCTGAGCTGGCGCGTTTGCTGAACGAGATCACGGGTTTAGAGGTTGGGTTAGAGCAGCAAGGTGGCTTACACCCCGTGCTCAATGAAGAAGAATACGAACAACGCATCAAGTTTATGACTACGTTGATGGGTCAACCGGGCATGGTGCAGTACGACTGGAAAATGCTCGATCACAAAGAGCTTAAAGATCTGGTGCCAGGGATTGGCCCCGAGGTGTTGGGTGCCACGCATACGTCTGTCGATGGCGTCGCCAATCCCTTGAAGATGTTACGCGCGTTACATACGGCTTTTGATCGCCAAAAGGTCGATTATTTGCCGCTACACCCAGTAGGTGAGATTGAACAAAAAAATGGTGTCTTTGAAATGACGACACCACATGGCGTGATTCGTGCGCACAAAGTGGTGTTGGCGTCAGGTTTAAATAATCAGACGCTAGGTAACAAGGTGGGCCTCTCTATCCCAGTGCGGCCTCAGCGCGGGCAGATCGTCGTGCTTGAGCGTACCCGTCGAATGTTGCACACTCCCTTCAGCACCCTGCGCCAGATGGACGAGGGCACCTGGCTGATTGGCGATTCGCAAGAAGAGGCGGGCTACGTCGATGGCATCGTTGGTTTGCCTGTGTTGGCGACGCTGGCCGATCGTGCGGTCCGCACGATGCCTGCGCTCAAGCACGTGCGTGTGGTGCGCTCTTGGTCTGCGTTGCGCGTGATGTCTAAAGACGGATTTCCTATTTACGAACAATCTGCCACGCACCCTGGCGCGTTTGTAGCCACTTGCCATAGCGGCGTCACCTTAGCCGCCGCGCACGCCTTGCGGATTGCCCCCATGGTGATTGACGGTGCGCTGCCCGATACGATGGCTCCTTTTTCAACTCGGAGGTTTCATGTACAACAGGCTGCCTGAAGCACAGCAAGCCTTAGCGCTTGCGCCAGTGCTCGTCACCATTAACGGTCAAACCGTGCAATGCCGCGCGGGCGATAGCGTCGCAGCCGTCTTGTTAGCTGCGGGCTTGAACGAGTGTCGCGACACTGCAGTCAAAGGCGTGCCACGTGGCCCCTTTTGTTTAATGGGCATTTGTTATGACTGCCTGGTGGTGATCGATGGTCAGCCAAATCAACAAGGTTGCATGATCCCTGTGCGCAGAGGCATGACAATCGAACGCCAACTAGGCGCACGTGAGGTACAAGAATGATCACGACAACGCATTGCGATTTATTAGTCGTGGGCGCAGGGCCTGCGGGCTTGGCGGCCGCAACGACGGCCGCGCAACAAGGCGTTGCCACAATCTTGTTAGATGAGCAGGCCGCGCCCGGAGGGCAGATTTATCGTGCGATGACAACCACGCCGATCCTCGACCGAAAAATATTGGGCGAAGACTATTGGCATGGTGAATCGCTGCTCGAGCCCTTCAAACAATCTGGTGCGCAGTACCTGCCTGGCGCAACGGTCTGGGCGGTGGCGCAGATGACGGTTGCTGATGCGACGCAGGGTTTTGAAGTTGGTTATTCGGTTGCGGGCGAGGCTCGCATGTTGCACGCCAAACAGATCGTGCTGGCCACAGGCGCACAAGAGCGCCCGTTTCCGATCCCGGGCTGGACCTTGCCTGGCGTGATGACAGCAGGTGCTGCGCAAGTGTT
>CAMEAW010000192.1 GCA_945911685.1 Bordetella parapertussis | reverse complement strand
AAGGATTTTTATGAAAATGCGTTCAATAGTGACGCCATTGTTGCTATGCTCAGTGACACTGTTAGCGGGTTGTGCGGTTGACAAAGCTGGCTGCGATCCAAAAGCGATGCGTGATGCAGGCCTGTTGACCAAAATGAACTGCGATTTTTCGGGTTCGTATGATGCACGTGCCGCAGATAAAAATGCGCAGCTGCAGGCCGAGCAAAAGAATAACGAATTGCTTAAACAAGCGCTTGCTGATTTGAGCAAAAAGAACGAGCTGGTCTCGGCTGATGTCACTGCACGGCGTAGTCAAATTGCAGGCATGAATCGAAGTGTCAGCGCATATCTCGCACAAATCAAAAATTCAAATCCAAACAACGTGGCGTTGCAGGCTCAAGTGGCTAAAGCGACTGCGCAGTTGAATGCGCTGAATAGCACACCGATTTCGTCGTCGCCAGCCTCGACACAAGCGCTGCAGGCACAAATCGATAAGGTGCAAAAAGAGATTCAAACGCTTGGCAATGATTATGCAATCTTAAGTAAATAAAGGCCAGGTCGGCGATGATTCGTATTACGCAGCGAAAGTTAGAGCCCCAGGTAGCCGGGCAACTTGAGCCGCTGCATGCTGCGTTTGTACGAGTCATCGCTAACAAGCTACCGCCAAGTGTCGCATCGCTGTACGCCTCGCCCAAGGCCTCGACCGACGGCACAGTACAGTGGCTGACGCACTTGAGCGGTCAGCCAAGGCCTTACGCCGAACTACCGGTCGCCGAGGCCGGACGCTTAAAAATTATCTTATTTGAAAGGTTGTCAGCGCTGAGGCAATACGCCGACACTTTGGCTCAACAGCCAGGGTACGACGTGGCGGCAGTCGAGTTGCTAAAGCATGCGAGTGCCGAACCGCCACTTGAGGCCATTTACGCCGTCAACGGACAACCGGTGTTGCTGTATTGGGATCACGCTCTACCGCCTGATCCTAAAAGACAACTTCTGGCCGCACCGCTTGTGCCGATCACTGCAGCTGCTGCTGGCGCGGCAGTTACTTCAGTCTGGTCTGCACGCATGCGCTGGCTGTTGGCGCTCTTGCTTTTACTCCTTGTTCTATTTTTACTATGGTGGTTCTTTTGCCCAAAATCTTGGCGCGTGCACCAGGCCGACCAAGCGCCACCTGCAAATTCGGCGGCGCTAACGCCACCTCTCGCGACGCAAGAGACGCCAACCCTAACGACACCACCACCTGAGGCGCTCAAGCCCGCCGAACCCTTAACACCTCCAGAGCCGCCCGCTTTGCGTAAGCCGGTTGACCCACCGGTACCGGCAGAAGAAGCGGTGCCACCGTTGGTTGAAGTACCCGAACCTGAGCCAGAACTGTTGCGCCCACCAACGCCACCCGTCGAGCAACCTAAGCCCGAACCATCCGTTGTTGTGCCGCCAAAGGTTGAAGCGCCACTCAAACCGCCAGTCCCCAAGGTCATTACGGTCGATAACGCCAAGACGGTCTGCCCAGAAGATCGTCCTGCGGCCCTCGCGCCTGAGTTGATCGTGGTGTTTGATGCCTCGGGTTCAATGAAAATTAATATTAATGCGACCCAAGACGAAGAGGATTGGCTGATTGGCGTCATCAACAGCCACTCACTCAATCGTCTGAGCCCTAGCGATCAACAAAAGTTTGCACGCTTGCATCAAGAGCCTACGCGCATCATGACTGCGAAACAGGCCACGATTAGTCTTTTGCAACGCCTGCCCAAAGACGTTGGTACAGGATTGGTTGTTGTTGACGATTGCCCAAACGCACGTAACTTGGGGCGCTACACGCCTAGCCAGCGCAGTCAGATGATTGCACAACTGAGCCAATTAGCCCCTAATCGCGGCACACCTTTAGCCGATGGCTTATTGCAAGGTGGGGAACTCGCCGATGGTGTCAACAAAGAGTCAACGATTTTGTTGGTGTCGGACGGAGAAGAGAGTTGCGGTCGAGGTGCCAACGTGTGTTATGTGGCTCGCAACCTGAAGCGCCAAAAACCACATCTCAAAGTCAATGTGATCGATATCGGTGGTGCGGGTGCTGCCAACTGCGCTGCGGAGTTGACCGGTGGAAAGGTTTACACAGTCAATAGCGTTAAAGACTTGAATATCGGCATGGACCGAGCAGCCCAAGATGCTCTTGGGCCTGCTCAGTGCAGAAAATAGGTCACTTAAGGCGACCTTAAAACCTACCAGATTGATAATCTTGCACCGCCTGCTCAATCTCGGCACGGGTGTTCATCACAAAAGGGCCATATTGCACCACCGGCTCGCCAATCGGTGCGGCAGCCAACACCAAAAAGCGGGTATCCGACTCAAGGCTATTGACTTGCACCTGCGCACCCGAACCCAATACAGCTAGGTGTCGCGCACCAATACGCTCATCGCCCACCATCGCTTCGCCTTCGTAAACATAGACAAAAGCGGTGTGACCCGCCGCGATGGGTTCAACAAATTGTCCGTGCGCACCCATGTGCACATCCAGCATTAAGGGTGCTGTGGTCATTACCCGCAGCGGGCCAGAAACTGGATCGAGCCCGTTGCTGTAGGTGCCCGCAATGACCTTCACGGTGCCCGAGCCATCCAACAAATCCACCACAGGCATGGTGGGCGAGGGGATGTCGCGATACGCAGGCGGGCACATTTTTTCGTCTGAGGGCAGATTGATCCACAACTGAAAGCCATGCATGCGGCCTTCGGTTTGTTGGGGCATTTCAGAGTGGATCACACCACGACCGGCGGTCATCCACTGAACATCACCGGGGCCTAGATCGCCACGATTACCCATATGGTCTTGGTGCAACATGCGGCCATCGAGCATGTACGTGACCGTTTCAAAGCCACGGTGTGGATGATCAGGAAACCCGCCGATATAGTCTGAAGCCTCGTCGGTCGCGAATTCGTCGAGCATTAAAAAGGGGTCAAGATTCAGTTCGGGCGAATAAGAGTAGACCCGCAACAATTTGACCCCGGCGCCATCGTGGGTGGGGCGACCGGGCAAAATTTGCTCGACTTGGCGGATATCGGTGGGTGCTGCGGGGTGGGTCATGACGTTTCCTGATTATTGCTAATGCGCAGACTCTAGTCTAAGGTATCCCGCCCTGATCGAGGCAAAAAAGGGCTAAGATCACGGTTACTTTTACTCGAGGATCTAGCGCATGAGCCGCCCATTTAAGATTGCAGTACTGCCAGGTGATGGTATTGGTAAAGAAGTAATGCCTGAGGGCTTACGAGTCTTAGAAACCGCTTCTAAGAAATTTGGCTTAAATCTTGAATTTCGCCATTTTGACTGGGCGTCTTGCGACTATTACGCCAAAACCGGGCAAATGATGCCCGATGACTGGAAAGCCCACCTGATTGAGTGCGATGCGATCTATTTCGGCGCCGTGGGTTGGCCAGCGATTGTGGCGGATCACACTTCGCTGTATGGCTCGCTGCTGAAGTTTCGCCGTGAGTTTGATCAATACATTAACTTGCGCCCTGTGCGTTTGTTTGACGGTGTACCTTGCCCGCTAGCAAACCGCAAGCCAGGCGATATCGACTTTTTTGTTGTGCGCGAAAACACCGAAGGCGAGTACTCGGCCGTTGGCGGCAAGATGTTTGAAGGCACCGATCGTGAGATCGTGTTGCAAGAATCAATCTTTACACGCATTGGTTGCGACCGCGTGTTGCGCTTTGCGTTTGAATTGGCGTCACGTCGCGCCCGTAAGCACCTGACCATTGCAACCAAATCAAACGGTATTGCCATCAGCATGCCTTATTGGGATGAGCGTGCTGCCGAGGTGGGTAAAGACTATCCTGGCATCACCACCGACAAACAGCATATTGATATTTTGTCAGCACGCTTTGTGTTGCAGCCTGATCGTTTTGATGTGGTCGTGGCGTCGAATTTGTTTGGTGACATTTTGTCGGATCTGGGCCCAGCTTGTACCGGCACGATTGGTTTGGCACCTTCGGCTAACTTGAATCCCGATCGCACGTTTCCGTCACTGTTTGAACCCGTGCATGGCTCAGCGCCTGATATCTACGGTAAAAAAATCGCCAACCCTGTTGCTATGATCTGGTCGGGCGCCTTGATGCTTGAGTATCTTGGCCTTGGCTTGCCTGAAGCTGATCAAAAGCCTTACCTCGACGCGCACAATGCAATCGTCAAAGCCATCGAAGAAATCTTGGTGACTGGCCCGCATACGCCTGACTTGGGTGGCAAAGCGCACACGCATGACATGGGTGAGGCGATTAGCAAACTGTTGGCGAAGTAAGTATTTTGTGGAGCAAGCCTCGCATACATAAGCGAGGCTGCTATTTTTTTATAACGAGACAAAAATGAAACAAGCCGCGCGCCTGAACACCCGACGTCAATTGATTTTAGGTAGCTTAGGTGCTGCGGTCAGTGCCGCGCTACCAGTTGCCTTTGCACAAGGCACTGCATTCCCTAATCGTGCGATTACGTTTATTTGCCCTTGGCCCGCAGGCGGCACGGGTGACGTCACGATGCGTACGTTGGCGCAGGTGGCCTCGCGCGAATTAGGTCAACCTGTCGTGGTCGAAAACAGAGTGGGCGCGGCCGGCATGATTGGTGCAAAAGCGTTGGCCTCTGCCAAGCCAGATGGCTACACGATCGGGCAGCTCGCCATTTCTGTGACGCGTTTTGCGCAGTTAGGAATGGTACAAGTCGATCCGCTCAAAGACTACAGTTTTTTAGCGATGGCCTCGGCGCAAACGTTTGGCATTGTGGTGCAACCAAACTCTCCATTTAAAAACTTGCTTGAGATGGTGGCCTTCGCAAAAGCGAATCCTGACAAATTAACGTATTCGACCTCAGGTGTCGGTGGTCAAACGCATGTGGGGATGGAAGAGTTTGCCTTGGCTGCTGGGATCAAACTGACGCACGTCCCCTACAAAGGTGGCGCGCCCGCGCTGCAAGGTTTGCTAGGTGGCCAAGTGGATATGTTGGCGGATTCAAGTTCTTGGTCTGCACTCGTTGAGGCAAAAAAACTGGTGTTGCTAGCGACTTGGGGGGCAGAGCGCTTGCCTCGTTTTAAAGAGGTGCCCACGCTTAAAGAGCTAGGCTTTGGTGTCGTCAACGATGC
>CAMEAW010000191.1 GCA_945911685.1 Bordetella parapertussis | reverse complement strand
GACTTTGCCAAACGCGGGTCACGCCTTGGGTGATGTATTTCAGCGGCCCATAAGGTGAAACGGGCGTGTCACTGTGATACGCAAAACGAACACCCTCTTTTTTCATTGAGGCGGACGGATCAATACGATTGGCGCGCGCAGCGCCTACGATTTGATTATGAAAAGGCTCGCCCCAATAATGCACATGACCAATGGTAAAACCTGGAACAACGCCTAATTTTTTAGTCAACACGATTTGTTCTGGCTTCGTGATCGTAAAGTGTTCAATGCGCAGTCTGCGCGTTTGGGGATTGTCGACTTTGTCGAGTAATTTGCTGTAGTTCTCGAGCGCTTGATCGATGGCGTTATCGCCATTGGCATGGATCGCAATCTGCCAGCCTTGATCAAAATAAGGCTTCATCAAGTTAAAGAATGCATCGGTTTTGTAATTGAGGCTCCCTTTGTATTTTGATTCCGCAGGATATGAGTAGGGTTCATTCAAAGCGGCGGTTAATCCCTGCGTAGAACCATCCGCTATAAATTTGACTCCAACAAATCGCAAATTCGCATCGCCCTCGTTGGGCTTGATCGCGTTAAAGCCTTGAGGGACAGCGTTGCCATACAGATACGCACGGACTCTCACTGGCAAACCGCCATCCTTCATAAGAAATTTGAACAGGCCCAGTTCATTTTCAAGACCAAAGTTGACACCCAACGTGATTTCAGCTGAGGTTGTGATGCCTTTCATCGCTAGCCTTGTGGTGGTCTTACGAACCGCTGCCGCCATTTCAGCCTGCGTCGGAACAGGCATCTTGGCTTGAAAAGGTAGATAGCTTGGTCCCTCAATCAACTTACCGGTGAGCTTTCCGTTTGCATCTTTGACGTAAATGCCACCATTTGGGGCATTAGGGGTTTGATTCGTCACGCCCGCGACTTCATACGCCTTGTTATTCACATAGGCGATATGACCGGATTGATTAAAGATAAAGATCGGCACATCTTTAGACACCTGGTCCAACACCTCAGCAGTGAGCTCAGTCATAAAAGGCGAAGTGCGAGAGGGGTCAACACCAAAACCTGCTAACCAACCGCCAGGCGGAACTTGTTTGAGCGCAGTGCGTAACTTTGCGCTCAGCGTCTCGATCGTATCGTAGGGCAAAGTAAAGTTAGATAAGTCTAACCAGAAGCCCTCGACCATCGAGGTCAACACAATGTGAACGTGAGGCTCGACAAAGCCGGGCATCAGAGTGCGCCCATTCAAGTCAATCAACTGTGTCTTTGGATCTGACCATTTACTTTTCATCTCGGCCTGAGACCCAACCGCAACGATTTTTCCATCTTTCACCGCGATGGCTTCGACCTCTTCGTTTTTGGCATTAACCGTGACGATCGGCCCGCCTAAAAAAATGGTGTCAGCTGCGGCATGAATCACACCGCTTTGTGCAAAGAGAAAAGCCGCACAAAATGTTTGTATCGCACCTACGGCGAGTGTACGCATCATGAGTACCTTAAGGTTGAGTAGAAACAGTTGATTGATAGATCTGTTGCAGGATATTTTCGGGTAAAGGCTGACTTTCTTCTGCTGCGATCATGATCTCGATATACGAGGCACCATCGTGTTGTTGTGCCCGTTCAAGCGCCGCATCGAGCTCAGCAACCGTTCGCACGCGCGCGCTGAACCATGACTCACAGCCCATCGCAGCGGGCAATTGCGCGTAATTCCATTTAGCAAGATCGTCATAAGACAGCCCCTTCTCGCTCAGCACAATCTCTACACCATAGGCACCATTGTTCAGCACAAAGATGATCGGCTTAATCCCGGAACGACCCATCACGCCAATTTCATTTGCAGTCAACTGGTGAGAACCATCACCCGTAATCAGTATCGTACGACCGTTTTTATTGGCCATACAGACACCCATCGCGGCGGGCGTCGCCCAGCCAATTGAACCCCATAGCGTCTGAGTCTGAAAGCCGACACCCTCAGGTAAGAGCATAGGAGTCGAGTGAATCGTGCACGAACCCGTTTCAACCACGTAGACATCACCCGATTTGAGCATCTTTTGGATACGCGGGTATACGTTTGCCGAAGCGGTGGGCTCTGAGGGCTCACCCGCCAGAGGCAGGGGTGCTTGCGTTGCCGAAAACTCAAACTTAGGCACGGCATTCAAGCGCGCAGTCAGCCCTTCGAGCAGGTCTTGTAGAGACACGCCGGTAAAAATGGTATTGCCTTGTCTGACGAAGTTGTCACCAAGGGTCAGTAGCTTTTGTGGGGCAGCCTGACTTGTCCAAAACGTCGTATTAAAGTCTTCAAATACAACGCCACCAATATCAAGCAGCAAATCAGCGGCTTCAACTGCGACATTGAGCCCCTTAGGGCTCGACCAGGCCCCGCTGTAAATGCCAAGATATTGTGGATGGGACTCAGACACGATCCCTTTATCCATAGGCGTGGTGGCGAAGGCGATCTGCGACTGCTTAAGAAAAACGAGCAACTGTTCTCGCAAGCCGTAATTTGCAACCAGATAAGTCGGTAACGCTACAGCACTCTTTGCTGCTTGAATTTTGCTGGTCACAAAATCTAGCGCGGCACTTAAACTTGCGGGATCACTTTTTACTCTTTTGATGTCGGCTAAAACTTGGCCTTTTATCGGTGAGCCAATAATCGGCATCTTGGCCAGATCCATGGGCACAGTAATGTAAGCGGGTGCACTCAGCCGCAACGCCTCGCTGATGACTCTCTCCATCTCACTCACCACGTTATCTGGCGTCAGATTTGTGGTGACGCAACAAGCAGCGGCCGAAAGGTGCTGAAAGTTATTGAACACCCCATCGCCAAGCGTGTGATGCGTGATCAGCCCTTGTTTTTGAATTTTGGTACTTGGCGCACCGACAATATGAAAAACCGGCAAACGCTGCGCGCGGGCACCCATCACACCATTCAGTGCACTGAGCTCGCCGACACCATACGTTGTAGACAGAATCGAAACACCATTTATGCGGGCATAGCCGTCCGCAGCATAAGCCGCATTCAGCTCATTGGCGCACACAATCCACTCGACACGCTCACTCGCCTCGATCGCATCATCAAAGGGAAATGCATAATCTCCTGGCACACCAAACACACGGTCAACGCCAAGGTCAGCCAGTCGGCTGACCACATACTCAGCAACGGTCGGAACTGTGTTTATCATTATTTTTTCCAAAAGTTTTGCTTAGTAAGTGATGTCTATCAAGTGGTAAAGATTTTATCAGTGAATACCGCAGCCAACCCCATGTACGACGCCCAATAGTTTGCAGGGGTAAGACTTCGAGCGTTCAACGCAAACGTGCAGCGCGGCCCGAGGTCTGTCGGTATACTGCTTTGTCATCTAGCAGCCCAGTCGTGTCCCGCAATCAACAACCACCGCTATGCAAACTGACTTGTTTGAACCCACACCAAGCGGGCACGACTCACCACAAGTCGCTGTCAATCTTCTGCCCAAAGATGGCAGTGTGACGTATATTTCTAACGTTTTCGATTCAAACAGCTGCTCGGTTTTATTTGCCTCGTTACGCGAAGCGCTCGATTGGCAACAAGATCAGTTAGTCATGTTTGGAAAATTAATCACGACCAAAAGAGAAGTGGCTTGGGTAGGGGATGCAGGCTGTTCGTATACCTATTCTGGCGTAAAAAAGTTTCCACAGGTCTGGACTCCAGAGCTCTTACACATCAAACACACCGCTGAAGCACTTGCCCATTACAAGTTCAACTCGTGCCTGCTCAATCTGTATCACGACGGCGAGCAGGGCATGGGCTGGCACAGTGATGATGAAATAGAACTCGAACAAAACGCACCGATCGCTTCAGTCAGTTTTGGTGGCGAGCGTAAATTCTCGTTCAAACATAAGTTTGAAAAACTCGGTGCCTCTGTTGTTCTAGCAAATGGAAGTGTGCTGTTGATGCACGCACCGACACAATATTTTTGGCAGCACAGTCTGACTAAAACTAAACGTATCGTCCCACCGAGAATCAACCTAACCTTTAGAGCCATCAGGCAAGAGCAAAAATAAGATGACCAAAAAAACGATCGCCATTATTGGCGCCGGGCTCGCAGGCTTAAGCTGTGCGGTTCGGCTCACCGAGCTTGGCCATCACGTAGAGCTTTTTGAAAAAAGTCGCGGCCCCGCTGGCCGCATGAGCACTAAGCGCGGCGAAGGTTGGGCTGCCGACCATGGCGCCCAGTACTTCACCGCGCGCGACCCACTGTTTATTGAACAAGTCAAAAAATGGGTAGCCGACCAAACGGTTGCACTTTGGACGCCCGAAATCAAAGTCTTTGAGGCCAATCAATGGACAACTTTTCAATCACAAGATCTGCGCTATGTCGGCACGCCTGCAATGAATACTCCGGCCAAGCAGTTGGCCAAGGGGTTGGTGCTTCACGCTAGTCAAACGATTGATGCGTTGTCCCGCAGAGATGATCACTGGTTTTTACATAGCGCCGAAACAGGCGCTATCGAAAAAGGATTCGATGCCTTAATCTTGGCGATCCCTGGGCCTCAGGCGCTCACCCTTGCACAGCACCTTGATCCCGAAGTTCAAACAATCGCCGGCCAATCCAACATGAAGGGTTGCTGGACGCTCATGGCACGCTTTCAACACAGGCCAGAGGTCTCTTTTGAGGCTGCTTTTGTGAACCAAGAGATCATCAGTTGGGTTGCACGAAATTCGTCTAAACCCGAGCGTGCAGGACAAGAATCGTGGACGATTCAGGCAAACCCGCTCTGGAGCCAAGAGTTTATTGAGTTAAGCAAAGAAGAGGTTACCGAAAAAATGTTGGCGTGCGCCAAGACATTAGGCCTAGACAGCACAGAGGCTGAGATTGCTGTGCACCGGTGGCGCTACGCCAGCGGCGCGACAACTCCGGCGATGGGCTTTTATACGAATCCCGCTTTACGGCTGAGCCTGTGTGGCGATTGGTTAAATAGCGGCCGAGTTGAAGGCGCATGGTTAAGTGGTTATCACCTGGCCAACAAAATCGCTAACCGCGAACTCATCTCATAACGAACATACTGTGATGGCCATTCAAGCAGTCAGTCCAACTGAATATTCAGGTCCTTGACTAAGGCGCCTAAACGGATTGCTTCTGAGTTAATGAGATCCGCGAATTGTTGGGGTGTACCCGCAACGATTTCGCTTCCGATAGCTTCCCATTTTTTTCGAAAATCGGGCTCATTGAAAATTTCAAGAAGCGTTTTGTTGTATCTGTCGATAATGGCCACGGGCGTCTTTGCAGGGACTGCAATGCCGTGCCAAGC
>CAMEAW010000190.1 GCA_945911685.1 Bordetella parapertussis | reverse complement strand
CCGAGGCACAGTCTGGGCATAACATCGTAGGCTCGGTGTTTGTTGAGTGCGGTGCGTTTTATCGCAAGAACGGCCCCGAGATGATGCAGCGCCTGGGCGAAGTCGAATTTGCTAATGGCATCGCGGCGATTGCAGCAAGCCAGGTGTACGGCAAGACGCAAGTCTGTGCGGGCATTGTGGGCTCGGCTGATCTGACCTTTGGCACCGAAATCGGCAAACTACTCGATGCGCAAATTGCCGCGGCGGGCGGGCGTTTTAAAGGCATACGTTTAATTACCAAATGGGATGCGGATGAGCAGCTGAATAACGGCCGTTATCTGATCCCGCCCAAGTTGATGTCAGATCCAGATTTTCGTAAAGGTTTTGCTGAACTCGGGCCCCGCAACCTAAGTTTTGATGCAATGATTTACCATCACCAGATTCCCGAGGTGATTGAGCTGGCTCGGAGCTTTCCTGACACGACAATTATCTTGAATCACATTGGCGGCTTGATCGCCAAGACCCGCACGTATCTGGCAAAAGAAAAAGAGGCGACCGACACTTGGCGCACCTCGATGCATGAGCTGGCAAAGTGCCCGAATGTTTATGTCAAACTTGGTGGCTTAGGGATGGCGTATCTAGGTTTTGGTTTTGAAAAACTCGCCAAGCCCGCTGATTCGACACAACTTGCCGCAGCGTGGGGCCCGTTGTTTGATGACTGCATCCAAGCGTTTGGTGCGCAGCGCTGCATGTTTGAAAGTAATTTTCCGCCTGACCGCGCGTCGGTTGACTATCACGTGATCTGGAACGCCTTCAAGCGCGTTGCTGCAAAATATTCGGCTGCAGATAAGCAGGCTTTGTTCTTTGGCACAGCGGCTAAGGTATATCAATTGAAGTTAGATTGAGGGAACGGTGCAAGCAGCTGCCAATCCACTTCTGTATTCATACCGCCGCTGCCCCTATGCGATGCGTGCGCGTATGGCGTTGTGGTGCGCGGGTGTACAGGTTGATTTGGTAGAGATCAGTTTGCGCGACAAGCCCGCTGCAATGCTGAAAGTATCACCTAAGGGCACGGTGCCGGTGCTGCATTGTGCAGACGGTTTAGTGCTAGAGGAAAGCTTGGCGATTATGCGTTGGGCACTGGGTCAGCGTGATCCGCAAGGGTGGCTGTTGCAGGCTGATCAACCCGAGCAGTTAAAGCTGGTTCAGTGCAATGACTCTGACTTTAAACACTGGCTTGATCGCTATAAATATGCCGAGCGCTATCCAGAGTATGGTGCTGAGTATTACCGTGAGCAGGCGCTTAATTGTTTAATTGTTGAGCTTGAACGGCGCTTGACCGCAACACCTTATCTTGGCGGGCAAACGGCTTGCCTAAGCGACGTGGCGATTTTTCCGTTTGTTCGGCAATTTGCCGCGGTGGACGCCGCCTGGTTTGCGCAAGGCTTATGGCCAGCGACACGAGCCTGGCTCGAGAGCTGGCTTCAAAGTGCATTGTTCAAAACAGTGATGGATAAAAACCTAGCAACGCGCCAACGGCTTGGTTGACTGACTGCTACAGGGTGAGACGACCTGCACGTTTTCTGCTTGTATCTCGAAGAGCACTGTGCTCAACGAAGCGATCTACCCGAGCGGACAAAGGTTATCGCTTGTTCAATAATGCGGCGGTAACTCGTCGCGCAAGCTCGGTAGCTGTGTGTTGCGCTCTTGGGGCATCTGCTGCCGCAGGCTGGCAAGCTCTTTGGCCAAAAACTCAATTTGCTGTTGTTGCCTAAAAAGCGTCTGGTTGAGTTGATCGATCGAATCGTCGGCTAATCCAACTTTTATTTCTAGTTCGGTTAGGCGCTTGTCTTGTTCGGTTTCGGTTTGCATCATTAATGGGCTGCTGCCTGAGCTTTGAGGTGGCCTTTAGCTGCGTAGGCCAGTAAGGCTTGGTCGTCTGTGATGAGCGTGGCGCCCAGATGCCGGGCGGTGGCAACAATCAAGCGGTCTGCCGGATCGGGATGAAGTTCACCCGGCAGGCGAGTGCTTGCAACTGCGATATCTACCGAAACAGGCTCAAGCCGTATCTTTGCAATATTTAGGGCGGTGTGCAGCCATTCGCCAACGTCCCGATCAAGCGCGAGCCGTTCTTTATTGACCAGCATGGCGATTTCCCAGGGCGATATGGCAGAGAGGCACAACTGCTGATGCTGGGCCGCCGTTTGTATGACTTTGCGCGCTTTAGGCCCTAGGCGAGGGTTACCCTGCAATAACCAAATCAAAACGTGAGTGTCGAGCAGGGGCGCAGAATTTTTTGGCAAAATAAAGGTCAACGGTTTGCATCCCAAGTGTTTTCAAGTGGCGTCACAATATCACCCTCGAAGAGCACGCTGCCGCTCAGTGCGCCAAAGAGGTCTACCTCGGGAGGTACGGGTACCAGTTGTGCGATGCCCCTGCCGTGCTTGGTGATGAGCAAGGGTTCGTGCGTTTCTGCCACGATATCCAAGAGCTTGAGACATTTGCTTTTGAATTCGCCAGCACCGATCTGATGTGAGGTGGTCATAGGATTAAAAACTTAAGAATGATCGAGATAAGGTCTATCATAACACTATAGTCACTATCTATGGTCATATTTTACAAAAAATAGTGAATTTCCTTTTGAGCGTGCTTTACCGGACTGCGCGCAAAGCCTCGGCTTTCAGTGCAAAGTTCGTGTCGGCAAAGTGTCATATCAGTCCATTACACTCAAATGACAAAATGAAATGAATCGATGCGTGCAAGGTGGCCGATGGTACAGGGTTGGTGTCCATATCAGCGCAGCCTGCTCGAAACAAACGGGTTAAATCTTCACTGTCACGCCTTGTTAAGGAGGCATCATGAAAGTCGGCATAAATGGTCTAGGACGAATCGGGCGCTTGGCGTTGCGGGCAGCGATGGGCGCGGCCGAGCGGCAGAGCGATGATCCGCGTGCGGACAATCGGCTTGAGGTGGTACACCTCAATGAACTTAAAGGCGGCGCCTCAGCTACCGCACATTTGCTTGAATTCGATAGCGTGCAAGGTCGCTGGCGTGCCAATATTCAAGTTGAAAATGAACACGCAATACGTATCAACGATAAAGAACTATCGTTTTCGTCGCACGCTACGGCTGCCGAGATCCCTTGGGGTGATCTTGGGGTTGAGCTTGTGCTTGAATGTACTGGCAAATTTTTAACCCCCGAAACCATACAAGGGCATCTTGATCGTGGGGCCAAACGCGTCATCGTCGCGGCCCCAGTCAAAGTCGGCAACGTCTTAAATGTTGTCGTAGGTGTCAACGAACACTTGTACGACCCGGCCCAACACCCGATCGTGACTGCCGCCTCGTGCACGACGAACTGCTTAGCGCCGGTTGTGAAAGTGATCCACGAGTCGATCGGTATTAGACATGGTCAGATCACGACGATTCATGACCCAACAAATACTAATTTGATGGTTGATGCACCACATAAAGATTTGCGTCGTGCTCGCAGTGCGATGTTAAGTTTGGCACCGACGACCACTGGCAGTGCGACGGCGATCGCGCTGATCTATCCCGAGCTCAAAGGCAAGCTCAACGGCCACGCTGTGCGTGCGCCGGTCTTGAATGCCTCGCTCACTGATTGCGTGTTTGAACTCCAGCGTGAAACCACCGCGCAAGAAGTCAACGCGTTGTTTGCTCAAGCTGCACAAGGTGCGTTAGCAGGTATCCTGGGATACGAAACTCGTCCCTTAGTCAGCGCCGACTATGCGCGCGACACACGTAGCTCAATCGTTGATGCCCTATCCACCATGGTGACCGCCGGCACGATGCTCAAGGTCTACGCCTGGTATGACAACGAAATGGGTTACGCCTGCCGTATGGTGGATTTGGCCTGCCATATGCAACGTCAGGGAATCTAGGCTTAGATGACTCAAGTGAGCAAGGCCTCAGGCAACACGATATCAAGCAATACTGCATCGGACAACTCTGCGAGCGCCAACATTGTGGGTGCTAATCATGCACCCACGAACCCTGCCGCCGCAAGAAACTACGGCATCGTAACCGCCGCTTATTGGGGCTTTACGCTGACTGACGGCGCCTTACGCATGTTGGTGTTGTTACACTTTTACCGCTTAGGCTATTCGCCGTTTACGTTGGCGTTTTTGTTTTTGTTGTACGAGGCGGCCGGTGTGCTGGCGAACCTGATTGGTGGCTGGCTTGCAACGCGTTACGGCATTACACGCATGTTGACAGTCGGGCTGTCAACGCAAATTCTCGGTTTCTTATTGTTGTCGTTTTTGTCGCCTGACTGGACTGCGGCGGTGTCAGTGGCGTGGGTCATCGGGGCGCAAGGTGTTTGCGGTGTTGCAAAAGATTTGACTAAAACAGCGAGTAAGTCAGCCATCAAAATCACGGCAGGCCAGGCGAGCGGCCAGTTGTTCAAATGGGTGGCTTGGTTTACTGGCAGCAAAAACGCCATGAAGGGGGTTGGTTTCTTTATTGGCGGGCTATTGCTGGATCTGTTGGGTTTTCGTGGTGCCTTGTGGGCGATGGCAGCCCTGTTGGCGGTTATCTTTGTGGCAGTCGTGCAGAGTTTGCCGCCCCTGATGGGCAAAAGCAAAGCGTCTAAGTCAGCCAAAGAATTATTCGCTAAAAGTCGTGCGATTAATCTGCTGGCGGCGGCGCGCGTGGCGCTGTTTGGTGCGCGCGATGTTTGGTTTGTGGTGGGGGTACCGGTATTTTTATACGCTTCAGGCTGGACCTTCACCATGGTTGGTGGATTTTTAGCCCTTTGGACGATTGGTTATGGTTTGGTTCAGGCGATCGCACCTTCGCTCGTGCGCCGCAGCACAGATGGCTTAACAACAGAAGTGCCGGCGGCAAGGCTGTGGTCATTGCTGCTCGCCCTCGTGCCGATTGGGCTTGTGCTGGCTGTCTGGTTCAATGTGCCCCACTTAGAGTGGGTGGTGGTGGGCGGCCTGGGCGTCTTTGGGTTTGCCTTCGCTGTGAACTCTTCGGTGCATTCGTATCTTATTTTGGCGTATGCAGGCTCTGAAAAGGCCGCCGAAGACGTTGGTTTTTATTACGCCGCAAATGCCTTTGGACGTCTACTAGGCACCCTACTGTCGGGGCTGTTGTATCAATGGGGTGGGTTGCTGTATGCCCTACTCGGGTCAGCCGTCATGTTAATTGTGTGCTGGCTGGTGACCCTTTTACTGCCAACGGTGCGCACAAGCGCAAACCTGTGATTTTGGTTAGCCGTCAGTCAGTCTAAGGGTTTCGATGCGCAAAAGCAGTCGACTTAGTCGGCTTCGATTGGGTCTTCGCTATGCAACCATTTTG
>CAMEAW010000189.1 GCA_945911685.1 Bordetella parapertussis | reverse complement strand
GCGCCGGTGATTCGTACCAACATCGATTTGGTACGCGCGGTGCTTAAGGCCAACTCCAAAGCCTATATCGTCTATAAGCCCCACCCCGACGTGGTGGCAGGTCTGCGCCATAAGGGTGAACTCGACCACACCTTAACCGGCTTATGCGACGAAGTGTTAACAGACGTGTCGATTCACCACCTACTGAACGAGGTCAACGAAGTACACGTCATGACATCATTGACGGGTTTTGAAGCACTTTTAAGAGGTCGCACTGTTGTGACCTACGGTCAACCGTTTTATTCTGGTTGGGGGCTAACCGTAGACAAACTTGTGTGCGAACGAAGAACCCGCAAACTGAGCGTGACTCAGCTTGTGGCGGGTGCGTTGATTTTGTATCCAAGTTATCGAGACAAAAGCTTCGATAACTTTGCCTCGCCTGAGTATGCGTTAGAACGGATGCTTAAGTTGCAAACGACAGAGATCGCGTTTAAAGCTGCGCGGGCTTGGGTGAGACGGTGGGTGGCTAGGTTGACTACGAGGCGGCGGTAAACGGGTCTGAAACTACATTTCAAACACTTGCCTTATTGTAGCCAACTGGATACAATGAATGAATGTACAACGTTGTTGAATCTGAAACTTTTACCAAGTGGCTAGTCGGCCTTCGTGATCGCTCTACAAGACAGAGGTTGGTTGCCCGCATTAGAAAAGCATCTTTAGGTAACTTAGGTGATGTCAAAGCTGTCGGTGCTAACGTTTGGGAAATGAGAGAATTTTTCGGCTCGGGCTGGAGGATGTATTACCTTCATCAAGGCGATACCATAATACTGATGCTTGGCGGTGGTAATAAATCAACTCAAAAGAAAGATGTGAGTGAAGCGCAAGCAATTGCAAAGGAGCTTGAATCATGACAAAGATAAAAACACGGCCATTTGATGCTGCTAACTACCTAGAGACCGAAGATGACATTACTGAGTATCTTCGTTTCATTCTCGAATCAGGCGATATAGTTCTTTTGGGTGCTGCTTTAGGGGACATTGCTCGTGCCCGCGGCATGAGTCAGCTAGCTCGTGATACGGGGCTTTCTCGCGAAAGCCTGTACAAAAGTCTTTCGGGCGAGCGCGCACCCAGTTCAGATACGTTATTGAAAGTAATAAAAGCTTTAGGTTTTCAATTAACGATTCAAAGAACCGCCTCCTGTGGCTAACTAGGTATACTCCCTAAGTACGCTAGCTAGGTTGGTAAACTTTGCTTCGATAGCTTGTTATGGCTGATTCAATATCAATACCAGTCTGAGCCCAGTCAGCACGCATCGCATCGGTTGGATCGACAATCGCCACACTCGAGCGTGGGGTGAGTGTGCAGCCGATTCTGTATCCGGCCGTGCCGCAAAAGTCGACGCGATTGAGGTTTTTTATGTCGTGTCAGCATATTGAGGCTGAGATTGACTATACGGTTGAGGCGTTGGTGGGGGTGATCGGGGGGATGGGGGCTTAGGTAGCGCTCTATCAGAGCAATCGCAAAGAGTCTTTGCTCATATCGGCAATGCGCCTTCAATGACAGACTGCCTGAATTTCTCGGGTAAGGCTCTGGGCGTCAGTACATCAACCGAAATACCCAATAGTTGTTTCAACTTGTAACGAATCGCCCCGATGTCGAACAAAGTCGTTTCGGAAGTTGGGTCAATCAAAATGTCGAGATCACTAGTCTCCGTGTCAGTACCCGCCGCCACAGATCCAAACACGCGCGCATTGCTAGCGTGATGTGCGGAGACGATCTCACGGATTTGATTTCGATGGGCAGCAAGTGCGTCTGACGGTTTCATGTCCTTATTATATAAGCCGTTTTGGTGGCGATCGAACGTGCCAGGGGGACGTAACCTAACTCTGCGCTCTCGGACAGCGGCAAACGTGATTGCCGTTATCGTTGTTTAACAAAAAATCAATTTTGTTAACGTAATTTTTCATTTTTTATCGTTTTTATGAAAAATTAGCGCATGAATAACGAAAACTTACATGGTGCGACGTATTCGCTCAGCCCAAGCAAACCGCGCACTCCCCTCAAAGAGCGCGCGGCAAGCTCACACCACTCACCGATAAACCAAATCCCTCAAGCCCAGTGACAGCACGGGCACGTAGGTGATCACCATCAAGCAACACAACACCACGATCACGAACGGCCACAGGCGGCTGATGACTTGATCGAGGGATAGCTTAGCGACCGTACACGCGGCAAACAGGTTCACACCAAAAGGTGGGGTGATCATGCCGAGCGCCAAGTTCACCACCATCACCAAACCAAAGTGCACGGGGTCGATACCGAAGTGCATGGCAACGGGGGCCAAGATGGGGGCCAAAACAATAATCGCGGCACCAGTCTCGATAAACATCCCGATGATAAACAGCGCTGCATTGACACCCAGTAAAAACATGGCGGGTGACTGCAAGACTGCTTCAAGCCAGCGACCGATTGCATCGGGTACGCCTGCGCGTGTTAACAAAAAGGCGAATAAGCCAGCGTTCGCGATAATGAACATTATGACTGCGCTGGAAACGACCGACTTTTTAAGGATGGGTAAGATATCGCGAACTTTGATTTCGCCATACATGACCATACCGACCATTAAAGCGTAGAACACGGCAACAGCAGAGGCTTCTGTCGGCGTAAACACGCCCCCGTAAATCCCACCCAAAATAATGACAGGCATCAACAACGCCCAAGCCGCCTCGATGGTGGCACGACCAAAACTCAAACGGCCCTCGCCATCATTTTTGCCCCAACCTTTATAGCGGCAATACAGATGCACAAAAAGCATCAAAGAGATGCCGATAAAAATACCAGGCCCAAATCCTGCGATAAATAACTCGCCAACCGAAACTTCAGCAGCGACACCGTACAAAATCATCGGGATCGAGGGCGGAATAATCACCCCAAGCTCTGCGCTCGTTGCCTGTAGGGCTGCAGCGTAATTGGGCGGGTAGCCGTGTTTAACCAATGCTGGGATCAAGATGGCACCAATTGCAAAGGTCGTTGCCACGCTCGAACCTGATACTGCTGCAAAAATCATGCAGGTCAGCACGCAAGTCATGGGCAAGCCGCCCTGCACGCCACCCACAATACTCTTGGCAAACTCAACTAAGCGACGAGAGATTCCACCCGTCTCCATTAAGTTGCCAGCCAGAATAAAAAACGGAATCGCCGCCAGCGGAAACTTATTCAACGAGTTGAACATCTCTTTGACCGAGACAAGCATATTGACGTTGCCAATTTGTATCCCCAGAATCGCGGCCAAGCCGATCGAGACGGCCACAGACACTGTGAGCAGAAAACACAGCAACATCGTAATTAGCATGGTCAAGCTCATTGCGCATTCTCCAATTCATTACGCTGTGGATCAAAGAAGTTTGCAAGGATAGCCGGTACACAAAACAGCCCTCCGACCGGCAAAGCTAGGTAGGCCCAAAACATAGAAATGGATTCAAGACCGATGACGGTCTGTACGCGCCCACGAGTAGAGTAATCCCATCCCCACCAAATAATGACGGCGACAAGCGTTAACGCAGCCACGCTCGTCACAAAATCAAAAATACGCTTGCCACGCGCGCCCACCACTCGATACAACACATCGACGCTTACCATGGCCCCTACCCTAAACGCATAAGGGATACCCATAAACACCATCCACACTAAGCTAAAACGGATCAACACCTCTGTCCATTCAGCGGGGATTTCTAATATGAACCGCATCACGACTTGAAACATACCCAGCGTTGCTGCCATAGCCATCATCAGGCAGGCAATAAACAACGAGAACCGAGTCGTCACACTCTCAACAGCAAGCAGAATATTTTTCATTTTGTTCTTTTAAAAAAAAACAAGCGCGCCACTTATGTGTCGCGCTTGAATCTATGCTTCAGCAACCTTCGAATTGACTAATTACTTGAAATTACGAATCGCATCGATTTTGTCTTTACCAAATTCTTTTTCAAACTGGGTAAACACCGGGGCTAGCTTAGCTACAAAGGCAGCCTTATCAAAGTTCTCGATAATCAACATACCCTTGCTACGCAACTCAGCTACGCCACTGGCGTCATCCTTATCCACACGAGCACGCGTTGCGACGACCGCAAGTTTTGCGGCATCCAAAAACACCTTTTGATCAGCGGCCGAAAGCTTGTCAAACGAGGCTTTGTTCATTAACAACAGGGCTGGGCTGTAAACGTGTGCGGTCAAGGTCATGTACTTTTGAACTTGCTCAAACTTAGCTGCCATAATCACTGACAACGGGTTTTCTTGACCGTCAACCACACCCTGCTGCAAGGCCGTAAAGACTTCAGGAAACGCCATGGGTGTCGTGATGATGCCAAACCCTTTGTAGGCTGCCACGTGCACGGGGTTTTCCATCGTGCGCATCTTTAAGCCTTTCAGGTCATCAGGCAAGTTGATCGGGCGCTTGTTATTTGTCATGTGACGCACGCCGTTTTCGGACCAAGCCAAGGCTTTGAACCCTTTGCTATCAAACTCTTTCAGCAGTGCCTGCCCAATCGGGCCGTCTAGCACGGCGCGAGCATGTGCCTTGTCACGAAACAAGAAAGGAATATCTAAAATTTTGACGGCTGGCACAAAATTGGGGATCGGACCGGTGCTGGTACCTGTTAATTCTTGGGTACCTAATTGAACAGATTCGATACTTTCACGCTCGCCACCCAAGCTGCCTGAAAAGAAGTTCTTAATAATGATGCGACCTTTGGTGCCCTTTTCAACTTCTTGCGACAACACGTCAATACCATTGCCCTGGTGCGAGTTTTGTCCGATCGAGACGCTATTACGCATCACGACTTGCGCCTGCGTCACGGACGCTAAACCTAAGGTTAGGGCTCCAGCGACTGCCAAAGTAATACGTCCGATACGATTCATGTTAGAGATCTCCGAATTTGAACAATTAAGTGACACGGGAAAAGGTGCCTGCGGCGCACATAAACTATTGTGTGTTTTTAGCGCCTAAACAGTAAAAAACGTAAAAAATGCGTTTTCATTGCCCGATGACCTCATGGTAGGGCAAAGAACCCGTTTTGGGGCTTAGTAGTATCCCTTGCTTTAGCTATATAAATCACGCTAACCGAGCTTTAAAATCTCGGCCGCCAAATGGTGCGCTGCCAAATGTTGGGGCACTGTGTGATGCGGGCTTGCATTCTGGGGGTGTGATTGATGAGATGCTAAGTGATGCGTCGGCAGTAGATCGGGCACCAATTCTTGAAGCTGCGCCTGAGCCTGGCTTTTACGCTCGCCCTCCGTGCGCGTGCGCCAAATGAAGTAATCAGTATCGCCATCAGGGGTTCC
>CAMEAW010000188.1 GCA_945911685.1 Bordetella parapertussis | reverse complement strand
GCTAGCCTGTTAACACTCACCGACGATGTCCTAAAAACCAGTGAAATTGAAGGCGAACATCTTAATGCTGGCTCCGTGCGCTCTTCAATTGCGCGCCACCTTGGCATCGACATTGGCGCCTTGTTACCAGCAGACCGCCACGTTGACGGCATTGTCGAGTTAATACTCGACGCAACTGGTAACGCGCATCTGCCTGTGACGCAAGCACGCCTGTTCAATTGGCACGCTGCACTTTTCCCAACGGGCCAATCGGGTTTATCAAACATACATGTCGGCCAGTGGCGCGATGATCAAAATGGCCCGATGCAGGTCGTCTCTGGTCCGATAGGCCGACAAAAGATTCATTTTGAAGCCCCACCGGCTAACCGACTCAAGGCCGAACTCGAGGCATTTTTAAATTGGCTCAACAAGTCATCTCACGAACCTTCATTGCTCAAAGCGGGGCTGGCCCATCTGTGGTTTGTCACCGTGCATCCTTTTGACGACGGCAACGGTCGTATCGCACGTGCCTTAGGTGATTTGCTACTCGCCCGCGCAGATGACAGCCCGCAGCGTTTTTATAGCCTGTCGGCGCAAATCCAAAAAGAACGTAAAGCGTATTACGAGATCTTAGAACGCACACAAAAACAATCACTCGACGTCACCGAGTGGCTTGCGTGGTTTTTAGATACGCTGTTGCAGGCGATCAATGCGGCGCATATAAGCTTAGACCAAGTATTCAACAAGGCGACCTTTTGGCAACGCTGGACAAGTACGCCACTGAACGCACGACAAATAAAATTGCTGAATCGTCTGTTAGATAGTTTTGAAGGCAAGCTGACCACCAGCAAATGGGCAGCAATCGCCAAATGTTCACCAGACACCGCGTTGCGCGACATTACAGATCTTGTGTCTCTAGGCGTTCTGCATAAAACCGATGCTGGCGGGCGCAGCACTAGCTACGTCTTAACCTCAGATGCTGCTTAATACTCAGATGCCGTTCAATACTCAGATGCTATTCCAGACTTAAGTGATATTCAACATCTGAGCGATTCACCCCCTAAGACTATTCGCCAAAAATGATAAGCTATCTCTCAAAAAAGGGAAGATATGTCTGACCTCAATAATGACAAGATGAAACAAGTTGCCCCGGTTTCAGCCAAGTTTTTAACAGGCTTTGAACTGGTCAAAAACGGTTCGATCGCGGCTTTTGCCTTTGCCACTGCTTGCGTAACCGCCCTCGGGGTTTTTGTTTCAGTCACCACCTCTAATGTCGTGTTTGAACCCTTGCTCGTACCAAGCCTTTTTGTTGAACAGGGCTACACCCCCGAAATTACCACCACGCGCATTTTGGATGAAATCGCACGTATCAACGAGCTTTCAACCACCACGAAAGACAAAAAGAATATCGGGGTTAAACAACCAGGCGACCAGTTAGGCAATTTACAAGCCGTGCATGGTGTCGATGTACACATGGTGCAATCTGTCGTTCAAGATTTGCGTGGTGTCAAAAAAGAAAAAATTGCAGGCGAGATTACTTTTCAAGCAGACAAAGACCGCGTGATCTATCAAATACGGATTCGCTCATTACCTAAAAATACTCTCTTAGTCGATTTCAAAACCTCTTCGAATATTCCTGAGGTCATCAAAGAAATCGCGCTTAAATTGATCGAAAAAATGGACCCTGCGGTCGCAGCCTCGTATTACCGCTGGAGCAAGGATATCGATAACTCACTTAGGCTTGTTGACGAAGCGCTCAGAAACAACGATCTATATGACGACAACTACGCCTGAGTGGCCCGAGCGCTGGCAGCCTTATGCCAACATTGGCCATGCCGCCGATGGTCTGGGAAAAAAGGATGAAGCTGAAGCCGCTTATCGCTATACCATCGCCTACAACCCGACCTGGCCAAGCGTTTATGACGAACTTGCTGCTTTTTTTATTCAACGAAACAAACGCGAATTTGTTGAACAGATTTATCACAAAGGGTTATTGAAGTTTCCGACAAACACCGAACTATTGTCGCATTACGGGCAATTTTTGCTAGCGGCTGGCCGACAAGAGCAGGCGCTGAGGGCACGATAAATGTTAAGTACAGTTCTGAAAAAAAAGACCCTTGTTTGGATCACAGCGAGTCTGGCGCTCGCGACCGTGGCACATGCTCAAAACGCTTCAAAAGAGTTAGCCGAAAAAGTGCCGATCGCCGATGTCCATCGACACGTACAGCGCTGGGTCAGCCCTGAGCAACTCAAACAACAAATGCAAGAGCAAAACGTTGGCTGGTCGGGCGCTGTGGGCGCGCCTTTCGGCCCGTGGGATACAGCGCCCTACGCTCAACTGTTAGGAAAAAAATATATTGCAACAGCAGGGCAAGTTGAACTGTCTGGTATTTACGCGCAACATGGCGCAAGCGGCTTGACCGACATCAATCTCGACACCTATCAAACCCTTTTGCAACGGTCCGAGAAACTTTTTACAGACGGGCGCATCAAAGGCTTTGGCGAACTGATCTTAAATAATCAAACCAGCAATCCACTGGTGACGTTCAGACGTAAAGTGAATATCGATTCAGCACCTATCGAGGCTATGTTCAAGATCGCCGCCAAGCACAAAGGTTTTGTACAAATCCACTCAGAGGATGACACCGATTCAGTCGACCAAATTAAAACCTTGGCGTCCAAATATCCAGACGTTTCAATTATTTTGTCGCACTGCTTGCTCACCGGCAACGTTGCTCTGGTCAAAGCGCTGATGAATCAGCATCCGAATTTATATTGCGAAATGTCTGCGCGCTCGAAGTCTCACTATCCCAATCTAGATAATGAAAGAATTCGCACACGTGTGGTCTATAGCGAAGATTTTGCAAAAGATGAGTGGATCAAACTTATTGATAGCCTTCCCACGCGCTTCATGGTTGGCACAGACACCTACAACCCTAACGTCAACTTCGAGCAAAACATTGCTGAAATCCGAAAAGGTCTGCTGGCACGTTTGCAACCTGCCAGTATTGAACTTGTGGCTTACAAAAACGCTGTACGTGTGATGCGGTTAGATTGAAGCAAAAAAATCCCGTCGAAGGTTGCTTGCGCAACGCTATAACGGGATATCCTGCAAACTTGCATCCACGCTGCGTGTAACGCAGCGGTTGTGAGACTTAGATCGCTTTCAACATCGAAGCAGCATCACTCACTTCAAACTTGCCTGGGCCTTCGTTATGAAGAACCTGCACCACGCCGTCAACAATGTAAGCGGCATAACGGTTTGAGCGCACGCCCATGCCGCGTGCGGTCAGATCCAATTCAAGCCCTAAAGCTTTGGTCCAGATTGCTGAGCCATCGGCCAACATACGCACTTTGCCCGTTGCTTTTTGCTCACGGCCCCAAGCGCCCATCACAAAGGCGTCGTTAACAGCTACGCACCAAACTTCGTCAACGCCCTTGGCTTTGATTGCAGCAATGTGATCAACGTATCCAGGTACGTGCTTAGCTGAGCAAGTTGGCGTAAAGGCGCCAGGCAAAGCAAACATCAAAATCTTTTTGCCCTTGACCAAGTCTGCCACTTGAAAGGCATTTGGGCCCAAGGTGCAACCAGCGGTTTCGGTTTCGATAAATTCTGTGAGGGTGGCATCGGGTACCCGATCGCCGACTTTGATCGTCATGAGCGCTCTCCTAGGGCATCACGGGCAGCGATGGCCACCGCAACTGATCCCAGCGTGTCGCTTATCATAAGCTACTAAGCAGGCGACTCGCTAGAAACAGTCTATTTACCCTATTAAGACTAGGGGTATAGCTAGAGAAAAACCTAGCCCTTGGGCTCGTCTCAGTCTTCGCTTGAGCAAAGTCTATTTTTTGGGCTCGTCTTTTGCGCGGTAGACCAATACAGGGTTATGCGTTAAAGCAAGCACCTTAGTGGTGACACTGCCCAGCAACAAACGCGAAAACCCGCTACGGCCATGGCTACCAATAAAAATCATGTCGCAGTGGTAATCAATCGCGGCCTGAACAATGCCGTCGGCGATATTGAAGTTTGAGACCGCATGCGCGCTTGACTTAACCCCCGCGGTGTCGGCACGATCGATAATGGCTTTGAGGTGCTTTTGTGCCTGCTCGGCGTTGGCTTTTTCGTAATCATCATCGGTAAAAGCGTAGGCTGCCGACATGCCATCAAAGCCCATCGTGGCAGCAAACGGCTGCGTGACATAAAGGGCTACGACTTCGGCACCTGTTGAGCGCGCGAACAAAATGCCGGCATTCGCGGATTGGGCTGACAGGGCCGAGCCATCTGTAGGGATCAGGATCTTCTTAAACATTGTGCACGCTCCGTAACAAGGGTTCGAGCTTCTATCCTAGCCCCTTGGCACTAATTACTCCAGCGGCAATTGAGACGACTTTGATCTGCATCAAGTTTTTTGTACTCAAGAATTACCCGTGGCAGCCCGATAGAGCACGGTACAACGTGTGCCCGAGCGACAGTAAGCCAACACCGGTGCCGGTAAGGTTTGCAGCAGTTCTGAAAAGTGCGTGACATCGTCGGAGGTCATTTGACCACTCACGACCGGTTGATACGCCACGCGTAAACCCGCGGCACGTGCGGCCTCAGACACGGCAGCCGCTGTCGGCTGATTGGGGCCATCTTCAAAATCTGGCCGATTAATGATGACACTTTTAAAACCCGCGGCGGCTACCGCGGCCATATCATCGGGAGTCAGCTGCGGCGCAACCGCAAAATCAGACGTCAAAGAATTAATTGGAGTCGCCACAATGATTTCCTGCAAAAAGTGAAAAATAACGATCGCGCCTTGCCTTGACCTTTAATATGACTTAGTAGATCTTCGCAACACCTAGGAAGCTAGTATACGCAACACGGCTTACCCGAGCTTACACAGCCATCTGTGAACCTGCATTGCTAAATCCACTACATAGAGCATTTGCACGCCATAACTTGCGAAATCCTGCCGTATCCAGCAAACCGGCATTGGGCAGAGTTAGAGCTTAGTACACGCAACGAAAACCGACGTACACCACATAAAGCTCAGCGCGTTTGTATTGCATCCCTTCGACTTTCATCTGAGACGGGCCGTACCACCAAGACCCGCCAGCCGTCAGTCGCGCACCGTCTTGCGCATCGGCCAACCACTCCCAGACGTTGGCGCCCATGTCATACAAACCGTTGACGCCCTGGCGGGTTTGGCCGACCGGTGCGTGGCGCGGCCAGCCATCTGCAGCACCCTCAACATTGGCGCCGTCGGGTTTGTCGCCGGTTGGGTAGGGATAAGTTTTACCTTTTTCAAACGGCGCTGGGGGGCTAGACCGTTGCTCGGTATACGCGGCGCGTTGCCACTGCGCCTTGGTCGGTAAGCGCCCACCCGCATCTTGGCAAAATCCTTGGGCTTCGGCCCAGTTGACATGCACAGCCGGTTC
>CAMEAW010000187.1 GCA_945911685.1 Bordetella parapertussis | reverse complement strand
CCTGATGACTATGGCAGTTTTTTATCAGGCGTTTGGGATGAATGGTTGGCGACTGACTTTGGTCGTATCCACGTCAATCTGTTTGAAACTGCTGTAGCGCAAGCTGCAGGGATGCCCGCGCAAACGTGCACGCAGGCCGAGTTTTGCGGTAAAGGCTTGGCTCTCGAACATGATGGCACGGTGTATTCGTGCGATCACTTCGTCTACCCAGAATACAAGCTTGGCAACATTGCACAAACACACTTAGGCGATTTAGCTTTTTCAGCCACACAAGAAAAATTTGGCATGGATAAGCGCGACACCTTGCCCAAGCAATGTCACGATTGTGATTATTTAAAACTGTGCTGGGGCGAGTGCCCCAAAAATCGCCTGATCAAAACGCGCGAGGGCGAAGCGGGATTGAATTATTTGTGCTCGGGCTTGTATCGCTTTTATGAACACATTGGCCCAGATGTCGTGCGTATTTTGCGACAACTGGGCCATTTGCGTTAAGGCGTACTCGATTTAGTTTTGCGCAGGTTTAGACACCATTTCCATTACGCGATCAAGATTGAAGCTCCCCGGTTTTTGACGTGGTGGAAATTCGCGAAAGCTTTGCAACCATTGACCCACATAAGCCGCAGCCGGTGCAATCGCAAACATACGATCTAAATACCAGCGCTGATAACCCATGGCATGTTCTTGCTCGGCGCGTTCAAACGGATCCATACGCAGGTTGGTGAGCGTCGGGGCACGCAGCTGGGTGAAGGGTTGCTGCCACACTTTCAAGCCCTCAGCTTCTTGTTTTAAGAATGTGACTTTCCAGTTGTCGTAACGCAAGGCGGCAACACTGCCATCGTCTGTCCAGTAAATAAACTCTTTACGTGGCCAGGCGGCTTCACCTTTAAGGGCTGGGCCTAGGTCATAGCCGTCGAGATGCACCTTGTAGGTCATATCCCCGATTTTGCGACCCGTCTTGAGATCTGCCTTGGCGGTTTTATCGCCCGCCGCTGCCACCAAGGTGGTGAGCATATCTTCGTGGGCAGCGATGTCGTTATTGATCGTGCCAGGTTTGATCACTCCAGGCCACTTGATCATGGTGGGTACGCGGTAGCCGCCTTCCCAGTTGGTATTTTTCTCGCCTCTAAACATGGTGGTACCACCATCGGGCCAAGTAAAGGTCTCGGCGCCGTTGTCGGTCGAATACATGATGATGGTGTTTTCGTCTAAGCCAAGGGCTTTGAGCTTTTCAAGCAATTGACCTACATGCCCATCGTGTTCAACCATGCCGTCTGCATACACGCCCAAGCCGGTTTTGCCCTGTGAGGCTGCCTTCAGATGCGTAAAGATGTGCATCCGGGTTGAGTTCCACCAGATGAAGAAAGGCTTTTTCTCTTGTTTGGCGCGATCCATAAAATCAAGCGTTTTGACCATGACTTCGTCGTCGATGGTTTCCATGCGCTTACGCGTCAGGGGGCCAGTGTCCGTGATCTTGCCGCCCGCAAAGCTATGAATGACGCCACGTGGCCCAAACTTCTTTTTGAACTCTGGATTTTTGGGGTAGTCAGGGTTTTCGGGTTCTTCTTCGGCATTGAGGTGGTACAGATTGCCAAAAAACTCATCAAAGCCGTGCGCCGTAGGCAGCATGTCGTCACGGTCACCTAAGTGATTTTTGCCGAACTGACCGGTTTTGTAACCCTTCGCTTTCAGCAGCGTGGCTAAGGTTGGGTCTTCTTTTTTCATGCCCTCGGGCGTACCTGGCAGGCCAACTTTGGTTAAGCCTGTGCGAATGGGTGACTGCCCGGTGATAAACGCGGCACGACCAGCAGTGCTACTTTGTTGGCCATACCAGTCAGTAAATAGCGCGCCCTCTTTGCCGATACGATCGATGTTTGGGGTTTTATAGCCCATCATGCCGTTGTTGTAGGCGCTGATATTGAACTGACCAATATCGTCACCCCAGATGATCAGAATGTTGGGTGGATCAGCAGCGCGTGCTTGTCCGGCTAAAAGCGTGCCCGCGATCGAGGCAGCGAGAAGAGTTTTTTTGAAATTCATTTTCATAAACAGTTGAGCGATCGAAAGAGAGGCCTCGCCGCGTTGCAGTGGTGGCAAGAAGTTTCGCCTGACCAAGCGCGAATCAATTGATAAGTGACTAGTATGATATCGCAGCTCCATCGAATTGAGGAGTCGATTCGCGTGCATCTTTTTAGCATACGCTATTTGGCGTAAGTTTTATATTGTTCTGCGAAGGTTGATGGTGCGTTAAGGCTGTAGCACTTTATCAAAAAATATCTGTGCAAAACGATCAAGTGGTGCAACGCTGCGGGTTAATTTTGAGCGCAAAATCGCACCCTCCCAACCGATCCAAAAAAATTGCGATAGGCTTTCAGGATCGTGACTTTGTGCGATGTCACCATTTTCGCGGGCGAGTTGAAATAAGGCTGTGACGCGAGCTTCCCACGCCTGCATCACTCGCTCAAGCCTCTCTCGGAATTCGTCGTTGAGCGCGGCCAGCTCTTGCCCCATGTTGCCGATCAGGCAGCCGCGTTTGAAATCATATTTCGCCATCCCGAGCTTGCCATCGTCGACAAAATCTTGCAAGCGTTGCAAGGGGGTCCGCTCGGGGTTGTCGAAGAGGAGAGCCATCTTCTGGGCATAAAACTGAACGTAGTTATCCACCACCGCGACACCGAATTCGCGTTTGCTCTTGAAGTAATAATAAAAAGAGCCTTTCGGGACGCCGACGATAGACAAAATTTCATCGATGCCCGTAATTTGAAAGCCACGCTCTGTTAGCAATTCGGTGCCGCACCAGATGATTGCCGAGCGGGTATCGCCGCGTTGCTTGGCAGCCAGCGAACGGGTGTGCCTGAACTGCATATCTGCGTCTGACGCATTGTCTTTGCGAGCGCCGTCAGGTGGTGCGATGGCGTGGAGGGTACCCATAGATTTTGATTAACTAATATTTAAAAAGTAAACAAAAAGATAAAAAAATCACACGAATAGATATTCTATTCGCTTGATGTATAACACTTTTTTGTAAAAGACATTCATTGAGGGTAAATACCAATCGATTTTATAGTCGATCGGTCTAATATCACCCTCATTACGACTGAATCGTGCGTCGTCCTCAATGTTGAGGGCGAGTCTTGTCTGAAGTGAAACAAAGATGTGTATGCGGGTTGATCGGTGCAATAAAGTCCAAGAGTGTGATGTATGACTGAGCCTTTGCTCGTTGTACGTGAGCTCGATAAAAATTTTGGTGGTGTGCAAGCTGTCAAGGGCTTGTCGCTTGAGATCGCTGCGGGTGAAATTGTTGGGCTAATCGGCCCGAATGGTTCGGGCAAATCCACCAGCGTGAATTTGATTTCGGGCACGATGCGCGCGACACGCGGGCAGATTTTATTGGATGGCCACGACATTTCGACTGCGACGATCGGTGAGCGTGTGGCCCTCGGCCTTGCCCGTACGTTTCAAACGACGAGTCTTTTTCCAGAATTTAGCTTGCTAGAGCAGGTGCTGTTAGGGGCGCATACTCGCTTCGAAACCAAAGCGGCGCAAGCAATTTTTCGCACTAAACCCTATCGCCAAGAAGTCGTGGCTCAGCGAGAGCGTGCCGCAGACTTGCTTGAGTTTATGGGGTTGCTGGGCGTCGCGCATGCGCCTGCTTCAGCGATTTCATCAGCACAGCAACGTTTGTTAATGGTTGCGACAGCCCTTGCAACGGAGCCGCGGGTTTTGCTGCTGGATGAGCCAGCTGCGGGGATGGTTGCCAAAGAACGTGCTGAGTTGTCGGAGATCATCTTGCGAATCCGTGACCGAGGCGTGGCTGTTTTAGTGATTGAGCATCACATGGGCTTAATCATGGAGGTTTGTCAGCGTATCGCGGTGTTGAATTTCGGACAAAAAATTGCCGATGGTACGCCCGCGCAGGTGCGTGCGGATCCGGCCGTGATTGATGCCTATCTCGGAACGGAGCACTAAATGCTGAGGGTGAATAATCTCTATGCAGGCTATGGCAAGACAGACGTCTTGCATGGCGTGAGTTTTGAAGTAAAGGCTGGGCAATGTGTCTCACTGATTGGCGCTAACGGTGCCGGAAAAAGTACGACTTTGAAATGCATCACAGGTTTGTTGCCCTCGCGGTCTGGATCGATCGAGTTTGAAGGTGTTGCGCTTGAACGACTATCAGGTCACCAGATCGTACGCCATGGCATCACGATGTGCCCCGAGGGGCGCCAAGTGTTTGGCGGAATGTCCGTGTTAGAAAATTTGAAAATGGGTGCGCATACTCGACGGGATACTAAAGAGGCAGACGATCTGAACGAGATGTTCGAAATGTTTCCGGTCTTGCGCCAACGTGCTACGCAAATGGCTGGCACCTTATCGGGTGGCGAGCAAGAGATGCTCGCGATTGCCAGGGCACTGATGTCGCGTCCAAAGCTGTGTATTTTTGACGAACCCTCGCTTGGTTTGGCACCTAAGATTGTGCAAGAAGTGGGTGAGACACTTGCGCGAATCAAGGCCCGTGGCACGACAATTTTATTAGTGGAGCAAAACGCAAAAATGGCGCTTGGTTTAGCGGATCACGCCTATCTGTACGAGGCAGGTGAGATCGTTTTAGAAGGAAGCGGCGCTGAATTGCTGTCGCATCCAGAAGTGAGTAAAGCCTATCTCGGTCATTAACGTTTTAGGGGGTGTGTCATTCTGCCTTGCAGAGCAGAATGCTTTGACAGTCGTGTGAAGGATGCCAACTTTTTCTAGTCAGGGTTCAGCGTACAAACAATTTCGTCTAACAGCATTCGGTCTTAACAATAATCATTTAAAAACATCAGGAGAGCACAATATGAAAACTCGCACCACAACAATAGTGTCGCGCATGCTAGGCGGTGCCTTGGCCGTGGCCATGGCCTTTGCTAGTGCGGCTGAAAAGCAATTGACGCTTGGCCTAAATGATTCACTCACTGGGCCTGGCGCGGTGTATGGCTTGCCTCAAGCCAATGCGGTAAAAATGGCTGCCGAAGAGATCAATGCGAAAGGAGGGATTAAAGCGGGCGGCGATACCTACAAGCTGAATGTGATTGCCTACGACGACAAGGCGAATCCAACCGAAGGCACGAACGCTGTGCGCAAGCTGATCGATCGTGATAGCGCTCAATACATTGTTGGCTTTTGTTGTTCTGGCCCAACGAGTGCCGTTGCCTCATTTATCGGTAAAGAAAAGGTCTTGATGTTGGTGGGTAATGCGGCTGAGCGTAGCATCACGACGCTGGGTGCGCCAAACTTGTTGCGTACAAGACCACCTGCAGATTTTACGGGTGCAGCAGCGGGTACGTTTGTTGCAAGCAAGGGCGCAAAAAACATCGCGGTCATTGGCTCGTTGGATGTGGGCTTTTATACGCAATATCTTGAAGCGTTTGAAAGA
>CAMEAW010000186.1 GCA_945911685.1 Bordetella parapertussis | reverse complement strand
CTGAGGCCTTTAATGCTGACCCAGACGTTGGGATCAATCACATGCCCCCGCCCAACGGCGCTCCACAACTTGCCGATGAAGGCCTTCAGAGCACTGATCAGACAGCGCCTGCGGTCGAGGATGCTGCGCCAGAGGCTCCACGTGTGGGTCTGTTGAGTCGATGGTTCAAGCGTAACCCAGAGCCGCCTCCGATTGGTGGTGACTTAGAGTTAAAGCCTGAGGATTTGGCTGATGATGAGACGGTGGCGACAGCCTCCGTGGCTGCAGAGGGGGATGACCTCATCGGCGACGCTTGGAAAGGCGATCCCCTGAACGAGCAGGCAGAAGAACCAGACGAGGCAGAAAAGTCAGAAGATTCAGATGAGGCAGAACAAAAATCATCATGGCTAGCCAAACTGCGTGGCGGCTTAGCCAAAACCGGCAAGAGTATTGGCGGTATTTTTGTCGGTGTGCGCGTTGACGAAGCGCTGTTCGAAGAACTCGAGACCGCCTTGATTATGGCCGACACAGGCGTTGAGGCCACCGAGCAGCTCCTAGTGGCCTTGAGGGCGCGAGTCAAGAAAGAGCGCATCGAAGACGCCTCAGGGGTCAAGCAGGCGCTGCGTGACGTCTTAGCGGATCATTTGCGTGTTCTAGAAAAGCCCTTTGAAGTGGGTCGCGTTAAACCGTTGGTTGTGATGATGACAGGCGTAAATGGCGCGGGCAAAACCACGTCGATCGGCAAACTCGCGTTTTGTTTACAAAAAGAAGGCGCGCGCGTGTTGCTTGCGGCAGGCGACACGTTCAGGGCGGCGGCGCGACAACAACTTGTTGAATGGGGCTCGCGCAATAATGTTGACGTGATTGCCCAAGACGGTGGTGACCCCGCGGCTGTGGCGTTTGATGCGGTCAATGCCGGGCGTGCACGTGGCATAGATGTGGTAATGGTTGATACCGCTGGGCGCTTGCCCACGCAGTTGCACCTCATGGACGAGCTTAAAAAAATTCGCCGGGTGATTGCTAAAGCTGACCCCACTGCACCACACGAGGTGTTATTGGTCGTCGATGGTAATCAAGGTCAAAACGTGTTGTCGCAGATTCGTGCGTTTGATGCGGCGGTTGGCTTAACAGGGCTGATCGTGACCAAACTTGATGGTACGGCTAAAGGCGGCACGCTGGCCGCGGTAGCCGCTGGTGCTCAAGGCATGCGGCCAATTCCGGTGTACTGGATCGGGGTAGGCGAGCGTCTCGAAGACCTGCAGCCTTTTGTGGCAACCGAATTCGCTGCCGCGGTAGTCGGTCAATAATTGGCTGCACGTTTAGGCGCTTGTTAAGCAAGCGCGCATGGCTCTTGGAGACCCTAGACCGCGCTAGGTGCAACCCGGATCATTATCTAATGAAAACCGCACGTGCTCTAGGCTCGTTACCGCCAAAATCTCTCGGTGCGAGAAAGCTCTTTAAACGCGGCGCACGCGTCTTGCGTCAACGCATCCAGGCGCGAGGTAATCCAACCGCAGGCAAACCAAGCGCTAGGTTGCGCGTCGCGCAAGAGGATAAAGCGATCCCGTGCGACGGCTAAGTCGTTCATCTCACCCAAAATATCCTGCACAGCTGCTAATTGTTTGCGGTAGGCCTTGAGTCTGGTAGTTGGTAAGAGTGATTCGGTGAACTGTAGGGCATAACGTAATTTTTTTCCGAGCTTTCTGAGCTCGTGACGCGACTCGACACTGAGCTGATCAAATTGCAAGCCGTCTTGTAAAAGGCGTCGGTGCCACTTTTTCAGTTTTTTAATGAGCGCCTCTTTGAGGGTGAGTGGCTTTTGCACCTTGGCGATTGTGGCGGCTGGTGCCTGCGCGTCTACCTGTGCAATCCCCTCAGTTGGGGCGCTTAGCTCTGTGACGTCGAGAGCCTGTCGCGCCAGCGAGCGGGTCACGCTCGTCCCCGTGCTTTGCAGTTCAACTGCCGGTCTTTGTCCAAGCGCGTCGCTGTTGGAGGGAGCGGCGATGGCCGAGGGCTGTGCAACGGGGGCAACCGGGAGTACGGTCCAGGCTAACAGGTCTAGCAGCCAACCTTGAAAGCTGCGACTCAAGGCGACGTTTTCGGTGTCTGGTGGGGTGAGTCCGTCATCGAGAATGAGCGGGGGTTGCCCAGCAGCACTGAGCACCGGCAGCAAGGTCTCTTTCAGCACATCATCGTCGCGCGTCCCACCAAGCTTGGCAAAATGTAGCTTAATCTCGGCACGAAGTTGCTCTGAAGGAAGCGTTGCAATTCCGTTAAAAAATGACCAGGCCGAGCGCAAACGGCGGATGCCTACACGTAACTGATGCACATGCTCGGCGCCGCTCGCCTGATACGTGCCAGCGGTATCGACCTCGGCCAAGATGGCCGTATTGCGAATGATTTGATCCAGGCATTCTGCGCTGACGGCGGCGAGCGCAGCGTTGGCCTGTATTTTTGGATGTAGTACGACATCCTTTGCTGTACGGGCGGCCCAAAACTGAGCAATCGCGCGGCTTCGAGAGAGTGCGTGGCCGTTAGCCTTGCGCTCATCCATGGCGTTCAATTCGGCATTCAGTAACGCCAGGCGGTCGCCGCGTTCAGACTTACTGCGCACGTCTAAGATGAGGCCATGGGCCTGTTGCCATTTTTTACCGAGCGTAAACACCGCAGCGAGTTGGCCGCGTTTAAGCTCGAATTCAATTTCAGAAATGGGTAACTCAAGCGAGCCTGCACGCAGCAGCCCAGTGTCAAATGCAAGTTCTACCAAGCCCAATTCAGTTCGTGCTTGCCTGAAGATGCGCTGTACATCTGTTTCGTAGCAAATTGACAGCGAACCCGCATGCTTTGCCAGCAAGGCTGCAAAAGGCTCTGTCGCGTAAACGCTCAGGTCGAGGTCAGGCGAAGGGCGGTTGTGGTTGATCTCGATGCGTGATAGCGAATTTTCACCCGGCATTTTGAGAGTTTGCACCCATTGCTCACCCTCGCGTCGCAAACGTAAAGCGATCTTGGCACGCACCAGATCGCGGGCAGGAGTATCAAAATAAAACGCCTGCAAACGCATGTGCGTCACTCGTCCGCGCAAAAGATCTTTCTCAACACCCGAGCGTGCCGCTTGTGGTACGTGTAGCTTGAGCTCTTGTTCTGGCATCGTTTTCTTTAGGGTGATCGTCGCGCCGAATTGTAGTGGCCTTCTAGGTCAAAAATGATGACATGTCATAAATCTGAAAAAAAGCACTTAAAGCAGAAAAGCCTCGGGCTTACCTTGGTAGAACCTTTCGCGGCGGCCAGCGCAGGCGGACTTGCCTTTATGCCGATGTTAAGTGCGACCAGCGAAAGTGTTTACCCCACAGAAAGAGTTTAGGTGCAACCAGCGCAGGCGCACTTGATCTACATCATGACATTCACATTTCACGCGCAAGCAGTAGGTGGCGGGCCATTTCCACAAACCCCGTTCCCCCCTCAGACGGCGTCACAAACTTTGGTCGGTGCGTCAAACGATGTAATTGCTTCTGGATATTTGCCACGCCCACCGAATACCTAAAAAACTCAAACATCGGCTCGTCATTAGGTGAATCGCCAATAAATAAAGCCTGCGTGTTGTTGGCTTGAAGTTCGAGGCCAAACTCACGGGCAAACAGCGTTTTGGTCATGGATAACTTATCGTAGTCGCCAAACCAGCCGTTGACATGGATTGAGCTAACCTTCGCCCGCGCGCCAGCGCCCTCAAAAAGCGACACAATCTGCCTCACCGCTGCCTCGGGTAGGGGTTCGACATCTTCACAAAAGTCGATCGCCAGATCCGCCAGGCGATAGTGCTGATCGCTCGCAAGCGCCGAGCCTGGCACGGTTTGCAGAATCTCAAGCGCAAGGCGGTCGAGTTTTTTTCGGTTGTCTTGCAAATGCGCTTCAGTGGCCCATTGATGGGTGGTCATTTTGCGTTTGGCTCGGTCGTACCGCATGTAAAACGCGCCGTTTTCGCCCACAACAGCAAAAACGGGCCACATTCTGGCGATATGGTCGCACCAGCCTGCGGGGCGACCTGTGATCGGGATCACCGTGATCCCGGCTGCCGATAACTGTTCAAGCGCTGTGTAGGCGGCGGCTGTGAGTCTGCCCTCTGTCGTGACGGTGTCGTCGATATCCGTTAAGACAAAGCGGATCTGTTTCGCCGCGCTGACATCCATTGTTTGAAGTGCTTGCATGGGGCTTTTCAAGGGTTTTGGAGGGGGCAGAAGGGATCCTGCTGAACGATTCTATAATAGGCGTCTACTCAGGCCTGTTTATTTGAACCCTATGTCTGCAAAAATTTCGCTCGCAAGCTCTTCTGACCCCGTCCCCGCCTCGGCGATTTCGCCTGTTTCTGAGATTATTGACGAGCTTCGCGCGGGCCGCATGGTGATTTTGGTTGACGAAGAAGATCGCGAAAACGAGGGTGATCTGGTGATGGCCGCCGAATTCGTGACCCCCGAGGCCATTAATTTCATGGTGACTCACGGCCGCGGGCTTGTGTGTCTGACGCTCACCGAAGAGCGCTGCGAGCAGCTCGAATTGCCGTTGATGTCGGCACGCAATGGCACGGCCTACGGTACCAACTTTACGGTCTCGATTGAGGCTGCAGAAGGTGTTGAAACCGGTATTTCGGTGGCTGATCGCGCACGCACTGTGCAAGTGGCCGTTGCGCGAGACGCCAAAGCAACCGATCTGGTGCAGCCTGGGCATATTTTCCCGCTAAAAGCGGTGGCAGGTGGCGTATTGGTGCGCGCTGGGCACACTGAGGCGGGCTGCGACCTCACGCGCATGGCCGGTTTAACGCCAGCGGCTGTCATCTGCGAAATCCTCAAGGCGGATGGCACGATGGCACGCTTGCCCGACCTGATCGAATACGGCCACACGCACAAGTTAAAAATTGGCACGATCGCTGATTTGATTCAATACCGGAGCGAGCACGAATCCGTTATCGAGCGCGTGGCGACGCGCGAAATTCAAACCGCCTGGGGCGTATTTCAGATGGTGGCTTATCGCGATACGGTCGCTGGCAATCCCCACATCGCTTTGATTTCGGGACAGGTTGATCCAATGCGTGAAACCTTGGTGCGTGTCCACGAGCCAACTTCAATGCTCGACGTGCTTGATGTGCACAGCGCGGGTCATACCTGGGGTGTGGCCGAGGCGCTCGAGGCCATCAAAGCTGCGCCAGCGGGCGTCATGGTGTTTTTAAATTGCCAGGGTTCTGCCCAACATCTGTTTGGTCAAATCAGCGCCTGGCCTGGGCAAGAAAAAGCGCCAGTTAAACGTGAATCTGGTCGTATGGATTTGCGCACCTACGGCATGGGCGCACAGATCTTGCGCGATCTAAAAGTCGGTCAAATGAGACTGATGGCGCGCCCACGCAAAATGCCAAGCATCATGCCTGGTTTTGGCCTGGATA
>CAMEAW010000185.1 GCA_945911685.1 Bordetella parapertussis | reverse complement strand
TGTTGCCGCGGTACCGATATTGCCACCTGCACCAGGGCGGTTTTCTACAACGAACTGTTGGCCGAGCACCTCGCTGAGTTTGGCAGCGACGATGCGCGCAATCGTGTCATTCGCGCCGCCGGTGGCTTGCGGAACAACCACAGAGACGGAGCGCGTCGGGTAATCGGCTTGTGCAGAAGCCGTGCTCATCAGAGTCGTCGCTAAGGCGGCTCCAGCGAGGAGGACGCGGGTGGTGTTAGAAAAAAAACGCATGAGTTTCTCCGGGAGTTTTGGTGTGCGGTTATACCTGACAATTTGAAAGCGCTAAGATACCCGCGCAAAAAGGCGGGCAAATCGTCACGCAGTGGATTCGGGTGTCAATACTATATGAGGTGAAGTCGCGATGAACTCGACTTTAAGTTAAGTTCACCGCGTGAGCAAGCCTCAAACAAACATTACATCACTGCCGACGTACCACCATCGAGGTTCACGCTACTGCCCGTAACATAGCTCGAAGCTTCAGACGAAAAGAAGGCCACCACATTGGCAACTTCTTCAGCGCGACCGACACGACCCAAGGGCACTTCTTTGCCCTGCGCTTCATACAACTGTTCAACCGGAATACCAGCCTTAGCCGCTTTACGTTCGTGCTGGCCGGCACGAATCAAACCGATACAAACACTGTTGACCAAAATGTTGTCAGCCGCAAATTCTTTTGACAAAGCCTTTGTCATGGCCAAGCCCGCTGCACGGGTAACCGTGGTTGGCATCGACTTGGCTTTTGGCTGTTTGGCACCAATGTTGGTGACGTTAATAATGCGGCCCCATTTGTTTTTGCGCATCTCTGGGATTGCTAAGCGAGACAAGCGAATCGCGGCAAACAGTTTCAAATCAAAGTCAGACTGCCACGCCTGATCGGTGACCGACTCAAACTCACCGGTAGCCGAAGTGCCGGCATTGTTGATCAGAATATCAATACGACCATAGGCCTTAAGGGTTTCTTGAATCAGTCGGGCGCAATCGGCCTCTTTGCTGACATCGGCCGCAATGGCCATAATTTTGCCACCCGCGGCACGGATTTCGCCGGCGACTTGATCTAACAATTCTTGCCCGCGGGCGGCGATCACCACGGTGGCGCCTTCTTGAGCGAGCTTGGCTGCGCACGCCTTACCAATACCTTGAGAGCCGCCCGTTACGATGGCGACGCGATTTGTCAGTTGTAAGTCCATTTTTATGTCTCCAATACAGGGTCTAAAAGCTCGTTTGTGTGGGTATTCTACATAGAGGGGTTCTCTCAAGCTTAATTCAGCTAGAATCGTCACACAATACACAGGAGTTTGCCATGCGTCTACGCCGTTTATCCAGTCTGATCGTGCTTCCGATTGCTGCGGCCTTCATTGGGCTTTCTGCGCACGCCGCTAACCTGCGAATTGGAGTGGGCGCTGACATCACCTCGATGGACCCGCATTTTGTGAATTTGTTTCCAAATAACGGCGTCGCTGAACATATTTATGACAAATTGGTAGGCTTGGATGCAGATTCGCGTCTGATCCCCGCTTTGGCCGAATCCTGGAAAACCATCGACCCAACGACGTGGGAATTTAAACTGCGAAAAGACGTGAAGTTTAGCGACGGCAGCCCTTTTACGGCAGCAGACGTTGTGTTTAGTTATGACCGCGTCGGGAAAATCCCAAACAGTCCAGGCCCCTTCACGTTGTACACCAAGGCGATTATTGCGAGCGAAATCGTAGACGACCACACGATTCGTTTTAAAACAGCCGCGCCGTATCCTCTGTTGCCTAACGATTTATCGACAATTTATATCTTGTCGAAAAAAGTGGCTGAAACCGCTACAACCGAAGATTTCAACGCTGGCAAGGTCAATATCGGTACCGGGCCCTTTAAGTTTGGCGAGTTTAAGCGTGGCGATCGCGTAGAGTTGGTGCGAAATGATGGGTACTGGGGTAGAAAATCCGACTGGGAAAAAGTTACCTTGCGAATTTTGCCGAACGATCCGACTCGTGTGGCAGCGTTGCTCGCAGGGGACGTAGATGCGATTGAAAATATCCCTACGCCTGACCTGACCAAAATTAAAGCGAATCCAAACCTATTAACCTCGACAAAAACTTCGCACCGAATTATTTTCTTTAACCTGGATCAGCAGCGCGACATCACGCCTTTTGCCACGGCTAAAGACGGTACACCTCTTGCGAAGAATCCCTTTAAAGACTTAAAGGTTCGTCAAGCCATCTCTAAAGCGATTGATCGCGAAGCGATCAAAGCGCGTGTCATGGAAGGCCTTTCCTTGCCCAGTAACAACCTTGTGCCGGCGCCTATGTTTGGCCATGCCCCTTCCTTAACGCCTGAAAAATACGATGTTGCCGCAGCTAAGGCGTTGTTAGCCGAGGCCGGTTACCCGGACGGATTCGCCTTAACGCTACACGCACCGAACAATCGTTATGTGAATGACGATCAAATCGCGCAGGCCGTGGCACAAATGCTGACTCGCGCAGGCATTGTGACAAAAATTCAAACCATGCCAATGGCTGTCTATTTAGGTCGTGCCAGTAAGCTTGAGTATTCGATGACGATGTTGGGTTGGGGCGCGTCAACCGGCGAATCGTCTTCGGCTCTGCGCCCCTTGGTGGCGACCAATCAGCCTGATAAGGGCTTAGGCACATTTAACTGGGGTCGCTATTCGAATCCCAAGATGGATGCTGTGCTGGCAACGGCGATGAGTACGATCGACGATAAGCAGCGTGAGGCCTTGCTGCAAGAGGCTACGATTTTATCGCTTCAAGACGTGGGGATTGTACCGATACATCACCAGATTAATACCTGGGCGACAAAAAAAGGCGTGGTGTACACGCCCCGCACAGATGAGTACACCCTGGCTAATGAATTTAGGCCGCAGTAGGTTTTTGAAACTAAGACCGACTTTTTGAACAAGCCCTAACTACACTGAGCAACACATGACGACCTCGACCACACTGTCAAATACGATTGAACTGATCAAAACTCTGGTAGCGTTTGACACGACCAGTCGCGAGTCAAACTTAGGCCTCATTGAGTTTGTGCGCGATCATTTAAAGGGTTTGGGTCTTGTAACCCGCTTGTCTTACGACGCTGAAAAGCGTAAAGCCAATTTGTTTGCGACCTTGGGCGATCAAAAAACACGCGGTATTGTGTTGTGTGGTCACACTGACGTGGTGCCGGTTGATGGGCAAGCTTGGGATACCGATCCGTTTAAAGCGCATATTGCCGATGGCCGCATTTACGGCCGCGGTGCCGTCGACATGAAAGGGTTTATCGCAGCTTCGTTAGCGATGTTGCCGGCCTATATGCATAGCGAGCTCAAGCAGCCCTTACATATCGGTTTGACCTACGACGAAGAGGTTGGCTGCATTGGTGTGCAAACGCTGATTCGAGATTTGGCGGCTGCCAACATCCATCCGGCGGGTTGCTTTGTCGGTGAGCCGACACGCATGCAAGTGATGACGGGCCATAAAGGCATGCGAGTGACGCGTTGTCGCGTGCGTGGTTTAGAGGCGCATTCTTCGATGGTGCCTGAGGCGGTGAATGCGATTGAATACGCAGGCCGCTTGATTGAAAAAATTCGCTCGATGTCGGTGCAACTGCAAACGAATGGGCCGTTTGACCCCTTGTTTCAAACCCCGCACACCACTATGCAAACAGGCGTGATCAAGGGCGGTACGGCACCAAATATTGTGGCAAAAGATTGTGAATTTATTTTTGATTGTCGGACTTTGCCACAAGGCAACGCCGACGAGCTGATCAAACAAGTGCATGAGTACGCTGAAGTGTTGAAAACAGAGATGCGCAAAATTTCTGCTCAAGCAGATATTGAGTTTGAAACGCTTTCGAATTCAGCACCTTTGTCGACCGACCACGAAGCCCCCATCTCGTATTTGGGCAAAGCGTTGGCGCGTAATAACCTGTTAGGCCGCGTATCTTTTGCCACGGATGCAGGTTGGTTAAATCACGCTGGAATCCCATGCGTAGTGATCGGCCCCGGCGACATTGCCGTCGCGCACAAGCCCAACGAATTTATCGAAATCAGTCAGCTAGAAGAATGCCTAGGGTTTATGGATCGCCTACGTGAACGCATGACCCAAGAGGTGTTGCTAGCGTAAGACCCAGACGCCGTTCGTCTTGATCTCGTTGTACATGGCGTCTGGAGCGAGATCAAGATTGTTAGGCCAAGCGACCGCTCCGCGGTCGATAAAGGCCTGATTAAAAAAATTAAAGTCTTTTAGCGCAGAAAAGACCCCGGTCAGATGACTAGTTTCAAAGCGGACTTCGCCCGCCATGCCGTCTGCAAAGCGTACAAGCAACGTAAAGGGCGCGATTATCTTTAAGTCAACGACATCCCAAGGCATCTTGCTCTCACACTAAGGGGTTGATCGGATTTGGCTGTTGCTTGATGGTGCACAATTGCCAGTCAATTAAAAGCTCGTTCTGGTGTAACTCTGCCCAGTCTAAAACGAGTTCTTGGGCTCTGCGAGGTAGTTTACCGCCGGAAATTCTTAATTCGACTATGTCGACGGTTGCTTTGAATTCAGCGTATTCGACGTGAAAGTGAGGCGGCACGTGATCATTAAAAAACATGCGTATTGAGATACCGTAAAACGAACTAATTGTTGGCATAGGCTCACCCTCTAATATTTAATTCTATTAGAGGGGTGCTAAAGAGTCTCTATCAAATAGTCACAGAATATTTCGAGATGTAACGGCCACTAAGCAGTCTGCGCGGCGACCTGGCGTAAGGCCTGTTCAAAAGCCTCAGCAGGTTGTGCACCTTGCAACAGGTATTGATCATTGATGATCACCGAGGGCACTGAACTGATCCCTAAGCCTGTATATTTTTGCTGACGGGCACGCACTTCGGCGTTGAATAAGTTTTGGCTTAAGACCTCTTGCGCACGCACGGTATCTAAGCCGGCGCGTTTGACGGCATCGATCAAATTATTGTGATCATCCAGGCTCACGGCTAAGGTGAAATAGGTGCCTAGTAATTCGCGCTTGAGTCGATATTGGGCTTGCAAGTCAAGCTCAACCTCGGCCCAATGTAATAAACGGTGCGCATTAAACGTGTTGTAGACGTGCTTGCGACCCTCGGGGTGAAAGTCAAAACCCACTGCCGCGGCGCGGTCGCGAATATTCTTTTGATTGACTCGAATTTGCGCTTCAGGCATGCCGTACTTTTCAGTGAGATGTTCGATCACATCTTGACCACCTTCAGGCATATGCGGATTAAGCTCAAACGGCTGAAAATGAATCTCGACGTCGAACTCGCCGTTAATATTTTTAAGCGCCTGTTCAATTGCGCCCAAGCCGACTGCACACCAGGGGCAGGCAATATCTGACACATAATCAATCTTGACCGTTTTTTTCATGGCGAAACAACC
>CAMEAW010000184.1 GCA_945911685.1 Bordetella parapertussis | reverse complement strand
TTTTGCGCAGCGGTACCATTGCGCTGCAGCGCAGCCGCCATGATCACATGCGAATTAATAATGCCAGACACTGACATCCAGACCACAGAGATATGTTCAATGATCTTGGCATAGGTCACGGTCGACAAGCCTAGCCCGCCATACTCGGGGGAGATTAAGCAGCCAAACAGGCCCATCTCTTTCATTTTCTCGACAATCTCGGCTGGGTACTCATCATCGTGCTCGAGTTGCCAAGCAAAGGGCTTGACCTCTTTTTCTAAAAAGCGATCAACCATATCCAGAATAAGTTGCTCTTGGCCTGCGTCTTGGGTGCTCATGTATTTATCTCCAGTACTACATTAAAAATGGACGTTCACTCGACACGTCCGAGGCATTGCGCCAAGTCACGTGCCGAGACTTTATCAAGATTCAACACCTGCTTTTCTATTTCGAGGCTGCGAGCTGCCGACACTTGTCGGGCTGCGTTATCACGATACTTTGTCACGATATCTTGCGCGGTTAAAGGTCGATCAACCGACCCGCGATTCATCGCTTCACGCTCACGAATCACTCGCCCGTCTTTCAGCTCAACAACGACCTCGCCGTCAAAGTATTTTGGAAACTGACTATTCGGATCGACCGCGTAATCGGTGATTGCGGCAAGCGCCAGGACGTGTGGATCTGACAGCGCGGGCTCGTCAATATCATCGAGTGTGAGACGCCCTTTTAATAGCGCTGTACCCACTAAATAAGGAATACTGAACTGAGCTTCATAAGAGTTGGCCGGTATGCGTTTGGCCTCTTCGGGTTCACACACTGTCTTGACCACTTCGGCTGGAACAAGCACCTTGATGCGCTTAATCTGCTCGGCGCGAATACCCTGTTCATAGATACGCGTGGCGGCATCGACCGCCGCATGCGTGAAGTGGCAAGCAGGCAGGGGTTTGACAGAGACTCGGTCAAGCTCCCAGACTCGACCCAGATCCTGCGTTGCTAAATTTAAATCGTAGTCATCGCGGCCCACCAAATGGCTTGCATAGAGACCAAAACGACCCTCGTAGGCTAAGCGGGTACCGGTATAACCATGGCGTCCCAGCGTTGCAGCAGTAACACCCGCATAGCCAGCCCAACCTGGGTGCATGCGTTTGTTCCACGCGCCATCATTTAAAAACTCTAAGCTACCCGATGCCACCGACAAAGCGAGGCCTTGCGCGTCGATATACTGCCTTTCATTGAGCCCCAACAACCAACCCGAGGCCATAGTGCAGCCGAAGGTGCCGATCAGGCCGGTTGGATGAAAACCGATTTGGTGAAATCCACCTTTGGCAACGGATCCCAACCTTGTCGCAATCTCAACACCCAGCACAAACGCAGTCAATAAGTCGTCACCGCTTTTATTATGGTGAGCGGCCATTGCAAGAGCCGTGGGTAAAGTTGAAGTGGTGGCATGAATCACACCTTGCGCGTGTGTATCGTCGTAATCCAGCCCGTGGATCAAGATGCCGTTCATGAGAATTGAGTTTCGAAGATCAAAACGTTTGTCAGACCCCAAGACAACCGAACGACCGCCTGAGTTCAATTCACTAATCGCTGCCATGGCGCGCTTTGAAAAGTCGTAACCGTGCGACGCCACTGCGATTCCAAAAGCATCTAGCATCAGAAGCTTGGCACGTTCGCGAACCGAATCCGGAATATCACTCGCTTTAAAGTTGACGGCAAAACTTGCCAATTGCTCTGATATCGCTTGACCTGCCGCTGGAGAGGTAGTTTGTTGTGTCATGGTCTTGATCTCGTGTTATTCACGCTTGTTGTGTCGGTGTCTTGCTCAGGTTAGTCACGCTTGTTTTGTCGTTGTCTTAGTACCTAGCCAAGCACGCCTATTGCTTCAGTATTAGGGCTTGGCTTAATCAACTTTTGCACCAGAGAGCTTCACGGCAATCGCCCAGCGCTTAAGTTCATCTTCAATGAAGCTGCGAAATTCACTCGGTGAGTTGCCAACAGGCACCGCACCTAAAGCTGCCAACTTGGCCGCAAAGTCTTTCTCACGTAGCGCACTCATCGAAATCTTTGACAGTGTTTGAATCACAGCGTCAGGGGTCTTGGCCGGTGCCACCAAACCAATCCAGGCAACCGCTTGAAATCCTGGATATCCTGACTCGGCTACGGTAGGGATGTCAGGCGTTGCAGCCGCACGCTGAGCGCTTGAGACAGCTATCGCACGCAAGCGACCAGCCTGAATAAGGGGGATCGCTCCGGGGCCTGTTTCAAACATCGCCGAAATGCGCCCGGCCATCAGGTCGGTCAACGCGGCGGGGCCACCTTTGTAGGGCACGTGAGTCATGTCAATAGTAGACGCTTGTTTGAACAGCTCCATAATGAGATGGTTTGTCACGCCACTGCCGCCTGAACCATAATTGATTTGGCCTGGACTTTTTTTAGCGAGTGCAACCAAGTCTTTTACGGTTTTAACCGGCAGATCAACATTCACCACAAGATACTGCGGCACGATGGCAATCAAACTAATTGGTGCAAAATCACGTAGTACGTCATAAGGTAGATCTTTGTACAACGCGGGGTTCACCGCAAGCGTTGCACTCGAACCCATCATCAGCGTCAACCCGTCAGGGACTGCTGCCGCGACAATGCGACTGCCTAAGATTCCAGAGGCACCGGCTCGGTTGTCAACAATAAAGCTCGAACCCGGAAGATTGTCAGCAAACTTTTGCGCCATATAACGTGCGACCACATCTGTCGCCTGCCCCGGCGGAAATCCAACAATCATTTTTACCGGATTTTCTGGATACTGCGCATTGCTCATGGAGGCGAGCAACGTCAAAACTACTGCGCTCATGGCCAAAACGGCTTGTCTTAGAATTTGCATATTTGTCTCATTGTTTTTAATTGAAAATCGAGACATGAAATATCTATGTCTCGTTATTTTTTAAAACACTAGCCCTTAAACATCTTTGCGCGGTATCTTTTAAAACACTAGCCACCAAATATCTTGGGTCATTGCTTTTATAGCGTGACCCCTTCATCAAGCCAGTTTCACTTGCGAGCCACGATCAGTTTAGTCACCCACACCATGACCACGTTTTGACACAAGGGCAGAACGAATGAAGTTCATGATCTCAACCCCGCTCTGATTAAACGCCCGTGTTTTGACAGTCACAATGCCTTGGGTCGGACGACTCTTTGATTCGCGAATTTCAAGCACTTCAGATTCAGCGTAGAGCGTATCGCCCGCGAAGACCGGCGCTGTCAGGTTGATTTCTTTCCAACCAAGATTTGCAACCGCCTTGGCGCTGATGTCGTTGACGGTCATCCCCAAGACAATCGCAAGGGTGAGCCCACTGCTCACAAGTAATTTTCCAAATTCGCTTTTCTCTGCGAAAGCAGCATCGCAATGCATGGGATGAAAATTCATCGTAAGCAACGAAAAATGGATGTTGTCGGCATCGGTCAACGTCCGACCGGGCCGATGCTCGTAGACTGCGCCTAGTTCAAAATCTTCGAGATAACGGCCGTAGCTCGTTTGATAGCGTTTGTGACCTACCGTCTTAATCTCCATGGCCTGCCTCTTTGTTCGGTTTATTTGTTTGTCCGGACAAAGTGTCGCTTACATCAACAGTGGCTGTCAACTCGATTCTGCTGCGCTCTACTTATTCTTTATAACTGGCGTCGGTCTTATCAAGTTGACGCAGCATTGCCGGCCATTCAAGAACACCGTAACGACGCGTCACACTTGGATTCCATTGCGCGTTGGCTTTTGCCACGACATCTGCAGGCGGGATAATCAACTCAGCATTGCAGGCCATCGCATCGACCTGAACCTTACACGCAAGTTCAAGGCGATAGATGCTGTTAAACGCCTCGGGGATAGATGGCCCTAACGCTAACAAACCGTGGTTATGCAAAATCATGACCTCGGCATCCCCTAAGTCGCGCTGCAAACTCTTTTGCTCTGACAGGTCAACCGAAATACCCTCAAAGTGGTGATAGGCGACCTTGGCAAAACGCGTCGCGGTTTGGGTCAAAGGCAATAGCCCGCACTTCAACGTCGAGACCGTCATGCCTGCACGCGTGTGCGTGTGAATGATACAAGCCGCATCTGGACGAGCAGAATGGATTGCGCTATGAATCACAAAGCCCGTACGATTAATTCCGTAGTCTTCATTTGGACGATCAACAATATTGCCATCGATGTCAATTTTGATTAGGCTCGAGGCCGTAATTTCTGTGTACAACAACCCGTAAGGATTGATGAGATAGTGGTTGGGCTCGCCCGGCACCATCGCAGAAATATGATTAGCGATCATATCGGTCATGCCGTAAAGCGCCACTAAGCGGTAACAGGCGGCCAGTTCAACACGCGTCTGCCATTCTTGCGCACTCACCCGAGCTTTTAAGGGGCCTGGGGGGATTTTGGCTGCAGTGCTCATCATGATTGGTGAAACGTCGTTCATATGATCTCCTGATTGTTGTTTTAATCTTGTATGACAGCTAAGAGTTTGCCTAGTTTAGAAACATCATCGAGCACTTCTAGTTGCATCACCAAATCATGCACAAGCTGAGCGCGCGGGCCCAATACCTCTTGGGTATGAGCAAAAAACTTCTCGACAATTTCAGAGCTTTGAAGAGGCCACTCTGGCTCGCCGCGCGCGTTATCGACTGCATGCTTAAAAATCTTGCCATTTGACAGTTCAATCTCGATTGTCGCGGCACGCTTTTCAGGGTAACCGACATCAAGCTTAGGATCGGCTACGACTTGGATTTTTTTCATGAACGCTCGTATCGCGGGCTCTTGCAGGCGCGACTCAGTGTATTGAAAGATCGAAGCATTGCCGTGCAACAGTGCGACAGCCACAGAAAATCCAATACTAAACTGGGTCTGCTCTGCTGTAATCGGATTTTCAATCGAAGCCGCCAACGTCACTTTGTCGACAGCAATGCGCATCGCAACGATTGCTGAAGGGTCTATCTGCTCTTGTCTGACGACTTCTAAGGCCACATCAAGTGGCGCATGATTACCTCGGCAGCCAGCATGCCTCTTTAGATAGGTTTCAGAAATCCTGTACTCGTGCCCCAGGCCGAGCAAGGCTGTTGAGTGAGCAGACGATCCACCGAACGCAGGCAAAAATCCTTTTTCGAACACCTCGGGGGCACCATGCAAGCCCGAACGGGCAAATAAAGCCGCAACAATGCCACCTTCACAGCCCCGCGCAACCTGCAAGGGTTGTGTCGTTGAGGCTTTAAGAGCTTCTTTCATCCCGACGCCAAGATTCGCGGCAATCGCTAAAGCATCAGCGGCCGCCCCTGCTGGAAGCCCGAACAGACGTGCCACCCCAGCCGCAGACGAGATCGCCGCCAAGATCGCGGTTGGCTGAAAGCCTCGACCAACGTTTTCAGGATAGGTATCGCGACCGAGCCTTAGAAAAACTTCGTAGCCTGCGACTGTCGAGGCGATCAATTCAGCCCCCGAGCAGCGCAACGCTTCAGCCTG
>CAMEAW010000183.1 GCA_945911685.1 Bordetella parapertussis | reverse complement strand
CCCCAGCAAAAGCCGGTGATCCCTAAACGTTTGGCATCACCACCGTTGGCAACCGCCCACTTAGCCGTTGCGTCAAGATCGCTCATCACTTGTGCATCGGGCACTTTATTGACGATCTCGGCAAAGAGTTTGGCGTTTTCGGTGTATTTGGATGGATCACCTTGACGCGCATACAGCTCGGGTGAAATCGCCAAGTAGCCCAACTTAGCAAAACGACGGCACACGTCTTTAATGTGCTCGTGCACACCAAAGATTTCTTGGATCACGAGGATCGTACCCAAGTTAGTTTTACCTTCGGGCGCAGCGCGATAGGCTGGGATCGTGCCGTCAGCGACCGGGATTTTGACTTCGCCAGCGGTCAGGCCGTTGGTGTCGGTGGTGATCACCGTTTGCGCCATGATTGGGCCCGCGGCCAGGGTAAAGCCGCTGGCAAGCGAGGTGGTCAAAAATCCACGGCGGTTTAAGGTTAGGGAGGGTAACAAGCTATCAAATTCTGGGGTGGGTTTGTTCATCGCAGGTCTCTTTGTCTGGGTGTGAGGCTTGAAATCAGACCCCGGTTGCCCTAGGGTCAGGTTGGTATCGTACTGAAAACCCGACTAGATTGATAGGGATTGCACACAGGTTTTTACGCGGCGTTATGATCGAACACTATTTCGACGCACTCAATACAAATAACAACACTCGCATACCGCCGGAGACTCAAATAATGACCGCCCCCCAGCCCACCCGCCCCAACGACCGTGCGCGCCTAATCAAGCTGCTCAAACCACAATCGGTGGCTATCATTGGCGCCTCAGACGACCCTTTGCGCATTGGTGGGCGCCCAATTTCATACATGCTTAGCCAAGGCTACAAGGGCAAGATTTTTCCGGTCAACCCAAATCGCGCAACGGTACAAGGTCTTCCAAGCTACGCCTCGATTGCCGCCTTGCCTGAGACCCCAGATGTCGGGATCATCATCGTGCCAGCCTCGGCCGCACTTCAGTCTGTCCGTGAGTTAGCTGAGCGCGGTTGCGCGGCGGCAATCTTGTTTAGCTCAGGCTTTGCCGAAACGGGCCCCGAAGGTGCCGCGGCTCAACTCGAGTTGGTACGGGTGGCTCACGAACATGGCATGCGCTTGATCGGCCCTAATTCTTTAGGCCTGATCAACCCAGTTCATAAGTTTTACGCAACCTTTGCAACCGGCTGTGAGCTTGAGTTTCCAAAACCTGGTGGTGTAGCGATTATCAGTCAGTCGGGCGCCTATGGTGCACACTTAATGGCCGTTGCAACCGCGAATGATATTGGTTTGTCAGCGCTCATCATGACTGGCAACGAGGCCGACTTAACCGTGGGCGATATGTTGCAAGTTGCGGTCGATGACCCCGACACCACCGTCATCATGTTGTATTCAGAAGGCATCAAAGAAGCTGCAGGCTTTGTCGCGGGCCTTGAAGCCGCACGCCGTGCACGCAAACCTGTGGTCATGATGAAGGTGGGTCGCAGTGCAGTCGGCAGCGCGGCGGCTCAATCGCATACGGCTTCGATCGCGGGCGATGATCGTGTGACCGACGCGGTGCTCAAAGAGTTAGGCGTGGTACGCGTGCAAACTACCGAACAAATGTTGGATATCGCGCGCTTGGCCTCGCGAGGCATTTATCCTGAAAACAATACCCTTGGCGTGATCACCGTCAGTGGCGGTGCTGGCGTGATTATTTCGGATGCGGCCGATGCGATTGGCTTGCCGATGCCAGAGATGCCAGCTGAATCACAAGCACGCTTACTTAAGCTGTTGCCGTTTGCCGCGCCACGCAACCCAGTGGATGTGACTGCACAGTATTTGAATGAAATGACCTTGATCAGTACGTTCACCGATGCGTTGATCGCTGAAGGCAAGTACAGCTCGATCTTGGGTTTCTTTACCTACACCGGATGTGTGCCCAGTATTGCACCACGGCTACGTGAACAATTAAACATTGCACGTAGCAAGCATCCTAATTGCATTTTTGCCTTGTCGCTAATGGGCTCACGCGAGCAGATTCGCGAGTACGAGCGCGACGGTTTTGCGGTGTTTGAGGATCCCTCGCGCGCAGTGGTGGCAATTGAGGCAATGGGGCAGTTTGGTCGCGCGTTTGCAAAGCCTGCTGCACAAGTCGCGCCGGTGATTGCACCGTTTATGTTGCCCGCGACCAATCCTAGCGAGGCGCAAGCAAAACTACTGCTCGCGCAAGCCGGGATTGCCTCTGCACCTGAAGAGGTTTGCACCGCTGCTGACGCTGCGGTGACTGCTGCGAAAAAAATCGGCTATCCGGTCGTGATGAAAATCGTATCCCCCGATATTTTGCACAAGTCTGAAATCGGTGGTGTGTTGTTGGATATTGAAAACGAGGCCGACGTACATGCCGGCTTTGATTTGCTGATGCAACGCGGCCGCAGTGCCGCCCCCAACGCCAAGCTCGACGGCGTGTTGGTCGCGAAGCAATTGAAAGGCGGCGTCGAATGTATTTTGGGCATTCACCGCGACCCAGTCTTTGGCCCGATTGCCATGTTTGGTTTGGGTGGGATTTTTGTTGAGATCTTGCAAGACGTCGTACTGTACCGCTGCCCCTTCGGCGTAGACGTGGCCGAAGACATGATTCGTTCTATCAAAGGCGCACCGCTGTTGCTCGGCGCGCGTGGCCGCAAACCGGCCGACGTCAAGGCACTCGCAAAGATGTTGTCTCAGCTCTCGGCGTTTGCCGTTGCTGCAGGCCCACGCTTGCAATCGATCGATCTAAACCCAGTACTCGCCATGCCCGAAGGGCAAGGCGCGTATGCGGTCGATGCGGTGATTGAGGTAACTACTTAACCTTTGGCACCACCCCTGTCATTGGCGGCATCAAGAAGTCAAAGTCGGCACCCTTGTCGGCTTGCGTGACGCTTTGCAAAAATAGTTTGCGATAGCCGCGCTGTGCAGTAGGCACAACGGCGGGCTTTTCGGCCTGACGTCGTGCAAGCTCGGCATCACTCACTAACAGTGACAGCTCACGATTTTCAACGCTTAAACGGATGCGATCGCCATTTTGCACATAGGCCAATGGCCCACCAATTGCTGATTCAGGTGTCACGTGCAACACGATCGTGCCAAAGGCCGTGCCGCTCATGCGCCCGTCTGAAATCCGCACAATGTCTTTGCAACCTGCGACGGCTAATTTTTTAGGGATAGGCATGTAGCCCGCCTCAGGCATTGCCGCACCTTTGGGGCCGATATGTTTGAGTACCAAAATATCATCGACCGTCACATCTAAATCGGGCGAGTCGATACGATTGGCCATGTCTTCAAGGTTTTCAAATACGACCGCACGGCCTTCGTGTTCCATCAACTTGGGGTTGGCTGCCGATTGCTTGATGATCGCGCCGCCTGGTGCCAAATTGCCTTGTAAGACCGCAATACCGCCCTGCGGGAAAATCGGATTTTTTGCGGTCTTAACCACATCTTGCTTAAAGCCCGGGCCCGCGGCTTCGATCTCTTCGCCAAGAGTGCGACCCGTGACGGTCAACGCATCTAAATGCAACAAGGGCTTGAGTTCGCGCAACAAAGTCGCCATGCCGCCGGCGTGGTGGAAGTCTTCCATGTAGTGCTGACCCGAAGGTTTTAAATCGAGCAATACTGGGGTCTCGCGGCCCATACGATCAAGTGCTTTAAGATCCATTTCAAGACCCATACGACCCGCGATGGCGGTTAAGTGAATGATGGCATTGGTTGAGCCACCAATCGCCAACAACACACGCATCGCGTTTTCAAACGCTTTCTCAGTCAACACTTTGTCAATCGTTAAACGCTTGCGCGCAATCTCAACGGCCAACGTGCCGCTTTGCTCAGCGATGCGCATCCGATCTGCCGTGACTGCCGGTGGCGAGGCGCCGCCGGGCACCGTCATGCCCAAGGCCTCAGCAATACAGGCCATGGTGCTAGCTGTACCCATCACCGAACAAGTACCCACGCTAGCCACTAATTGTTTATTGACGTCGGCGATCTCTTCAGCATCGATTTCTTCGGCGCGAAACTTGCCCCAATAGCGACGACAATCGGTACAAGCACCGACGCGCTCGCTACGATGCGAACCCGTCAACATCGAACCGGTAATTAATTGCACCGCAGGCAACCCTGCTGAGGCCGCCCCCATCAATTGTGCAGGCACCGTTTTATCGCAACCGCCGATTAACACGACCGCATCCATCGGCTGCGCACGTAACAACTCTTCGGTGTCCATCGACATCAGGTTGCGCAGAAACATACTGTTAGGCTGCGAAAAACTCTCGTGAATCGAGATGGTCGGAAAATCCATCGGCAGGCCACCGGCCAACATCACGCCGCGCTTCACCGCCTCGATCAACTGGGGGGCATTGCCGTGGCAAGGGTTGTAGGCGCTGCCGGTGTTAGTGATGCCGATGACAGGGCGCTCAAGCGCGGTATCGGTAAACCCAGCCCCCTTGATAAAGGCTTTACGCAAAAACAATGAAAATCCGCGATCGCCATAATTGGCTAAACCCTTTGAGATCCCTTCTTCGCTGGCGGCAGGGTTGATCGAGTGACTATTTTTTTTGTCGTCTGAGCTGGACATAAAACACCTGAAATTGTGAGTGATGCAAAATGGTAGCCTCTTTTGCATCAGCTTGTGATTTAATCAGTCCAGACTAGCGATGTTCACTTTTTACCGGACTGCGCGGAAAGTCTTGGCCTTCAGGCCGGGGGTGAATAGCCCCTGTTTTTTGCACTAGACGCAGCGGGCGCTAACACCGCCCCGCGCTATTTAACCCGCGAGGTGATGCACAGCATGTTGGCGATGGATAGCATCGCTTTTAGCTAAAAGCGCCATTTAACCTGCCAAATTTAACGTCAGGTGTTAAAATTGTCAGGATGATACCTCGTCAAACAGAAAAAATTGTCCGCCAGCGGCTCGCGCATACCCCGGCCGTAGTGCTACTCGGCCCCCGCCAAGTCGGCAAAACAACGCTTGCCCGCCAGATCGCTCAAGACTGGTCCACTGGGTCAATTTACCTAGATCTTGAACGCCCCACCGACCGCAACAAAATGCAAGAGGCGGACGCCTATCTGCGCGCGCAGGGCAATAAGCTCATCATTCTGGATGAAATCCATCGCCTGCCAGGGGTCTTCGAGATCTTACGGGGCATTATTGACGAGCGCCGTCGAGCAGGTCAACGAAGCGGGCAGTTTTTACTGCTTGGCTCTGCCGCACTCGATCTCATGCAGCAATCAAGTGAGACGCTCGCCGGACGAGTAGCCTATTTGGACATTGCGCCGCTTGATATCGGCGAGGCATACACCGCGCAGATCAACGAGCCCACACTTTGGCTACGTGGCGGATTTCCAGAAAGCCTACTGGCACCCGATGACTCAGTCAGCATGACTTGGCGACGCGATTTCATTCGCAGTTATCTTGAGCGCGATGTGCCGATGTTTGCACCGAGAATGCCCGCTCAAACAATCGCTCGGCTTTGGACCATGATCGCTCACCAACAGGGCGGCATGCTCAATCAATCTCG
>CAMEAW010000182.1 GCA_945911685.1 Bordetella parapertussis | reverse complement strand
TATGAAATGTCTAGTTTGCGGTAAAGCGATCGACCTCGAAGGGGCCGAATCCAAGACGGGTGAAACCGCCCACGGCGCCAAAGAAATTGATCCCTCAAAAGGGACTCGTCAATTTCATGACGGCGATTGGTACTACTTCGACACGTTGAACTGTCGTAGCAAATTCACGATCAGCCCACAACGTTACTTAACACCAAAGGCCTAACTCATGCATCCCTGCGCACGCCTTCTTACAACTCTGATCGTCTGCGCAGCGTCACTGAGCGCAGGGGTCTCTACGAGCTGGGCACAAAACTTTCCGAATCGCCCGATTAAACTGGTGGTACCTTACGTGCCTGGCGGCGGGGCTGACACCGTGGCACGTGTCATGGCACAAGGCCTGACTGAAGAGTTTGGTCAAACTGTCATGGTTGAAAACAAAGGGGGAGCCAATACGATTATCGGCACAGAGTTTGTTGCCAATTCGCCTCCTGATGGCCACACTCTTCTCATCTGTACCACCGCGCATGCGATTAACCCCAGTCTTTACAAACTGAACTTCGACACCCTGAAGGCCTTCACCCACGTGACGATGCATTTAGGAGCGAGTTTATTACTCGTGGTTCATCCGTCAGTTCCTGCGAATAGCGTGAGCGAGCTCATCGCACTGGCCAAAGCTCAACCCGGCAAACTCACGTTTGCCTCGTATGGCACAGGCAGCCCTGGTCACTTGTCCGGTGAGCTTTTCATGAAGCTCACAGGTACCGAGATGCTCCACATCCCCTACAAAGGCAGCTCACCGTCGATCGCCGATGTCGTGGCGGGTCGTGCCACCATGTCGTTTGCAGTGCTAGAACCCGTCTTACCTTTTGTGAAATCAGGTCACGTCAGAGCTCTGGGCGTGGTGATGGCCGAGCGCGCGACGCAGCTTCCTGAGATGCCTACGATTGGCGAGACGGTCAATGGTTTTGCCATCAGCGGCTTTAATGGCGTGTGTGCGCCCTCGGCCACACCTAAACCAATCGTTGAGCGTCTAAACGCTGCCATCATTAAAGTGATGACCAACCCCGTTGTGCGCGATCGGTTGATCAAGAGTGGATCAGACATTCTCGTACGTCCTCTGCCTACCCCTGAGTTCGAAGTCTTTGTTCGGGGTGAAGTCGTGCGCTGGCAAAAAATTGTGCAAGACGCCGGTGTTAAAGTGAACTAGTCAACGGTCAGCATCGGTCAGACTTTTAAGTGAACGCGTCAGCAGTCAGCAGCAATCATTCTTTTTAAGCGAACGCGTCAGCATTCGGCACCAGTCATTCTTTTTAAGTGAATTACTCAGTAGTCAGCATCAGTCATTCTTTTACTATTTTGGGAGATTAAAAATGTCCGCCCTTTCCGACTCACTAAAAAAATATATCGGAATGAAATCCACGACTGAAATGGCGTGTGATTCCGTTGAACGTGGTGGCGTACGCCGCTACGCACAAGCCATCATGTACGAAGATCCGATTTTTGATAAGCCTTGCGCCAACAATGCGCGCTACGGCGGGCCTGTTGCACCGCCGCTCTACCCGACGCACCTAGCGCGCCGTGCCTTCGGCGTGCCAGATCCCATTCAAGCCAATGCACGCAACATCGACTTTGATGGCATCGTGGCAGCGACCAGTTCGGGCGGCTTGCCCGCGCTTGAACCGCTAAACGGCTACGCGCTGCTCAATGGTGGCTCAGAGATTGAGTTCTTTCGCTATGCCCGTCATGGCGAAACCGTCAGCCAAACCTCAAGCTACGCAGACATCAGCGAGAAAGAGACCAGCAAAGGCCCGATCGTGTTGGTTGTCACTGAGACAGAGTTTCGAAATGGCGACGGTGAGTTGTTGATTCGCACCCGCCGCACACAAATCCGGAGAAAATAATATGGCACTCGGAACGACTCCTAATTTTGAAGATGTCGCGATTGGCTCTGACATCCCCGGGCTTGAAAAGGGCCCGCTGACCACAGCACACTTGATGCGCTGGTCTGCTGCCATGGAAAACTGGCACAAGATTCATTACGACAAGCCCTTTGCCATGGAGCACGACAAATTGCCGGGTCTGCTCATTAACGGCTCACTCAAGCAACAATTCGTCATGCAAATGCTTGCTGACTGGGCCGGCCCAAACGGTTGGGCCTGGAAAGCCAGCTTTCAGTTTCGCGCGATGAATATTGTCGAAGAGGCGGTGCGCGTCTGGGGTCGTGTCATCGCCAAACGCGACGGCCCAGGCTACGGTTTGATTGATATTGAGCTTGGCATCCTCAACGATGCGGGCAAAGAGTCAACGCCTGGTACAGCAACCGTTGCGCTGCCTTATAAAAATGGTCAGCCTGTTCCTTATCCTTTTGTTCCACCCGCAGCCTAAGTAGGGTTCGTATGCAACATGCGTTACAGGGCGTACGCGTTTTGGATCTGAGTCACGGTATCGCCGGGCCCTTCGCGGCCCGGCTACTCGGCGACTACGGTGCAGACGTGATCAAAGTCGAACAGCCCGGCAAGGGTGATTTTGCGCGCTATCTTGCGCCACTAAAAACCGATGCCGCAGCTGCTGAACAAAGTCTACTGTTTCAGTATCTAAACTGGAACAAGCGCAGCGTTGCGCTCGATTTGCGCTTAGCAACGAGTCGTCCGGTCATGCAAAAGCTGATCGAACAAAGCGATATCGTGATCGAAAGCTTTAAACCAGGCAGAATTGAGAGCTGGGGGTATAGCGTTGATCAATTGCTTGAGTGGAACCCAACCCTTGTCGTGACCTCGGTCACAAATTTCGGTCAAACCGGCCCTTATGCACAATACCGTGCCAGCGATCTCACCCTGCAGGCCATGAGTGGGATCATGGCCATCAGCGGACAAGTCGATCGCGAGCCACTCAAACACGGCCTGTCGCAATCGTTTTACTGCGCGGGCCTGACGGCAGCCTATGCCTCGACCATGGCCTACAGCGCGGCGCAAGCCGATCAGTTCGGTGAACACGTCGACGTTTCGATTCATGAGTGTCTTGCCTCTGAATTAGTGTTGAATCAGTCGTACTACGGTTTTTTAGGTGCCGTGCAAGGTCGTCGAGCCGTTGTGCAAGATCCCTTCGCGGGCGAACCCATTGCGGCGCGTAAAGGTTTTCTGGCTTTTCAAACCGGTGGCGGCGCCCCCTTCGAAACCTTGGCCGATTTGTTCGGTCGTCCTGAGTTTCGCGAAGCTAAATTCGCGAGCCCACCACAGCGCGAGAAGCGCGTGCCCGAAGTGCGGGCACTACTTGAAGAGTGTGTACAAGATCGTGACGCGAAAGAAGTATTTTTAGCGGGTGCCTCAAAAAGAATATTGATTGGTATGGTGCAAAGCGCAGATGACTTACTTAACTGCGAACACCTAAATGAGCGCCAAGCTTTTGCTGAAGTTGCGCACCCTGCGACCAACACCCACTTACAGTTTCCGGCAGAGCTCACTAAACTTTCTGTCACACCAACAAAGGTGCGCCGTCGCTCGCCCATGCTGGATGAACATCGTCACGAAATTTTAGTCACGCAGCTTGGCTTAAAAGCCACCGAGCTCGCAAGTCTTGATGTGACGACCAAAGCAGAGCACTGATCATGGAAAAGAAAAAGAAACTTCCACTAGACGGCGTTCGCGTCCTTGATTTGTCGTACGTCTTTGCCGTGCCGTATATGGCTGGGCTCTTAAGTGACTTAGGTGCCGAGGTCATCAAGATTGAAGCACCACACAAACTGGATCAAACGCGTGGTCGCGCTTTTGGGCCCTACCTCGATAACGATCCCGCTCAAGATCCCTGGAATCGTTCGGGTATTTTTTATGTCGTCAATCGCGGTAAGCGCTCTTTAGCACTTGATTTAGGCCAAGAAAAAGGCCAAGAGATCTTTCGCGACTTAGTGCGTAAAAGCGATATCGTGCTTGAGAACTACACTCCACGTGTGATGCGCAAGTGGGGTCTGAATTACGACGAGCTCAAAAAGCTTAAGCCGTCGCTCATTATGTTGTCGAATACCGGCTATGGTTCCAGCGGACCTTGGTCGGCGTTTCCAAGTCAAGGCACCACGCTTGAAGCCACGATGGGCGTCACCTTCTACACCGGCTACGAGGGCGATAAGCCCTGGAAAGTCGGTCAATCTTATCCAGACTTTATCGCCTGTTGGGCTGGCATGAATGCGCTCTGGGCTGCGATCGTGCACATGCGCAAGACCGGGCAAGGTCAATGGATCGACTGTGGCATGTATCAACTAGGGCTGTCACTCATCCCAGAAGCTCTCCTTCAAAAGCAACTCGATGGCACTGATCGCCCTCGTATCGGTAATGAAGACCTTGAGCATGTCCCTAGCAATTTGTATCGCGCAAGTGGTAATGATCAATGGATTGCCATTACCGTTGACTCAGACGAGCGTTGGGCTAAGCTCGCAGCACTGATGGGTCAACCTGCTCTGGCGCAAGATAAACGTTACGCCACTGCTGCGGCTCGCCGCGCGCACCGCCTAGAGGTCAATACGCTGGTGTCGGCCTGGACAATATCTCGAGAGGTCACTGAGTTAACACGCTTGCTGCAAGCGCAAGATATCGCAAGCGGCCCAGTCCTAAACAGTAAAGACCTGTTCATTAACGAACACTTACAACACCGCAGTTTTTATGAGCGCGTCGAACACCCGGCTCCGATTGGCCCGCGTCCGATTATTGGGCGTCCGTATCGGCTACGTTTTCGCGACGCGCACATTAAAAAGTCAGGGCCGCGCTTTGGCGAGGATAACGATGCGATCTTGCGCGACGTATTAGGCATGACGCCAGAACAGATTGCCGAGATCAAAGCCAACAAAGTGGTGTGCGACCTGCCCACCAATCCAGGCATATCCGGCACGATGGATACCGAGATGATGTTGCGCTTGGGTACGCTTTCAGCAGTAGACAAAGACTATCGCAGCATAATGGGTGTAGATCTTTAAAGGGGTTGCCATGCGACTATATTCTTGCTCCGCTTTTGCCGGGCTTATACGCTTATTGCTCACTGCTGCAGTGTGCGCTTTACCTATCACCGCAGCCGCCCAGTCATATCCTAACCGCCCCATCACCTTCGTCGTGCCCTACGGGCCGGCCGGTTCAACCGATCCTATTTCACGGCAATTTGCGACACAGCTTGAAAAAGTTTTAGGCGTTGAAGTCAATGTCGAGAATAAACCGGGTGGCTCGGGCACGATTGGCTTTGGTATCGTCGCGCGAGCCAAGCCAGACGGTTACACCATTGGCTTAGCTACAAATAGTATTTTGGCCTACCAGCCTCTGGTCAATCAAAGCCTGACGTTCAAAACGCCCGATGCTTACCAACCGATCGCCAAGCTTGGTGAAATGCCTGTGATCCTCGTCGTACGTGCGGATGCCCCCTGGAAGACGTTTGAAGAATTTTTGGAGCATGTCAGAAAGAATCCAAACAAAGTGCGCGCTTCAGTATCGGGCTTACGCACCGTACCTGATTTGGTCGCTCAAGAGTTCAACAAAAACAATGATCTGAAACTGCGTACGATCCCATTTAC
>CAMEAW010000181.1 GCA_945911685.1 Bordetella parapertussis | reverse complement strand
CCAATCAAACCTTGCACGCCGTCAACGGCATCAACCTGTCAGTCAACCGAGGCGATGTCTTAGGAATTGTGGGTGAGTCGGGCTGCGGTAAATCAACGCTTGCCCGTATGCTGTTAGGCTTGACGCCGCCTAGCCAAGGCAGCGTGTCGTTTGACGGACAAGATCTAAGCAAGATTGATCGGCGTGAACTCGCTAAACGTGTTCAGCCGATTTTTCAGGATCCGTATTCGTCACTGAATCCGAGACGCACGATTGCGTCGATTGTGGCGTTTCCGTTAGATGTGGCGGGCCTTGGCAGCAACGCTGAACGTCGCAGTAAGGCGCTTGAGATGCTTGAACGTGTGGGCTTACCTGCGCGCTACGCCGACAACACCCCAGGGCAATTATCGGGTGGGCAACGTCAACGGGTTGCGATTGCACGCGCCTTGGTGATGCACCCCGAGATCGTGGTGTGCGATGAGCCCACTTCGGCCTTAGACGTGTCGGTGCAAGCGCAGATCTTGAATCTGCTTTTAGACTTGCGCAAAGAATTTAACCTGACCTATGTATTTATCAGTCATAACTTGGCCGTGGTTGAGCATATCGCCACGCAAGTTGCAGTCATGTATCTTGGTCGTGTGGTTGAGTTGGCGCCCACCGCAGAGCTTTTTAAAAACCCCCGTCATCCGTATACTCAAGCCTTACTCGCGTCGGTGCTCACGCCAGAGCCAGGCCTAGGCCTACCCGACCTTGGTCTTGGACTATCTTTTCCTGACCCTCTGCACCCCCCGTCAGGGTGCACGTTTCATCCGCGCTGCCCACAGGTAACCGCCGAGTGCTCTGTGCGATCGCCTGCGTTAATAAAAAATGGGCTGGGTGAGGTGGCGTGCCACTTGTATGACTCTGAAGACTTGAAATTTTCTAGCTAAAAGTTAGGTGACTTGGCTTGTTACCCAAGCGGCATAGGGTCATTCTGCGATAGGTCTTGACCGTAACAATTCAATTTAGTAGCCTCTTTTTCAGTTTATTTCAATCAATGTTATTGAGGCTTTTTGCCATGAATATTCACCGTATATTATTGTTGACTGCGCTCATCACACTCCCAACGAGTGGCGCTTGGGCGCAAAGCAAAGACGTCACGCCTTCAGCCAATCCAGCTGCACAACCAGCACCTGCTGTTGCAAAGTCTACTAGTAAAACAATCAAGACAAGTGAAGGCACTTTTACGGCAATGCGTGGCGCGAAAGGCATTTACTGGAATTACACGCCAACCGACAGCAGTTATGGGGTGATTTTGAAAGAGACAGAAAATACCGAAAAAAGTATTGTTCTTGAGGGCTATGGGTTGAAATTTACGATTGACCCAGTCGCCTTAAGACTGATCCTCACTCACGGTACAACGCGCAAAGCGGTCAATATTAATGAGGCATCTAATGCAATCAGTGCAGATAACGTCATCGAAATCACCTATGGCACCGGCAAATTTAGTTTTATCGAGGATGTTAACGGGCTTCAGGATGTGTGGGAACTCACTCTGAAAGACGGCACAAAATATCAATTGATGGATCAAGGTGGGCTCATGCTCTATGACCCAATTCGCAAAATACTCATTGGCTTAGACATTGAAAAAAAACTCATCACCTTTGATGTCGAGGCGAAAAAACCAATGACGCAAAAAATGACTGATCTGCGCGCTGCTCAATAAATGATCGGGTCAGTGACCTGCAGTCGGCAGCGAGCCTTAGACTAAAAACAAGACCTCATGGCAGAGCTCAACAACAGCCTCACTGAAACAACCACGACGGGTTGGTTGAGCCGCATGGGCTCAAGCCTTGTGGGCGTATTAATTGGTATTGTTCTTTTACCCTGTGCAATTTTTTTACTTTCATGGAACGAAGGTCGTGCCGTCACTGCGGCTACGGGTTTAAAAAGAGGCCTGAGTACGATTATTGAAGTCAGTGCTGACACGGTTAACACACAAAATAATTCAAAATTGGTTTATCTCAAGGGCACAGTGAATGGGGTCACCCCTGCTATTGACCCCTGGAACAAACTCTCGGCCACCGGCCTGGTGCGCTTACAACGGCGCGTCGAGATGTACCAATGGCTTGAAAGAGAATCCGAAACTACAAGCAACAATATTGGAGGCTCACAAACAACTCAAAGAACGTACACCTACTCTTTAGGTTGGGCCGAAACCGCAGTCAACTCGGCACAGTTTAAAGTTCCGGCGGGGCATCAAAACCCAGCAATGCCCTTGAAGTCGCAAACGTTCGATGCCAACCCGGTCAAAATCGGAGCCTTTACTTTAGACAAAAGTTTAGTGCAAGACTTGACTAACTTCGAAGCAGTTGAATCGCTGACCCAGGCACCCGCAGGCTACAGAGTTCAAGGCAATATGCTTTACAAAGGTGCCAACTCAGACCAACCCGCGCTGGGTGATGTTCGCGTGACCTATCGCGCGGTTACGGCGCAAACCTATTCAGTCGCTGCGCAACAAAACAACAGCACCCTGACCACTTATCAAGACGAAAAAAATGATTACAAGATTGCGCTGATTGAACCTGGCGTGGTCAGTGCTCAAAAGCTGTTCGCCGATCAAGCGTCGACTGAAAAAATGATTACTTGGGTCTGCCGCCTTGGTGGTTTTCTGCTGCTACTGATTGGTTTTAATCTCATCATGGGCCCACTTGCCATGCTGGTTGCCTTTTTGCCCTTCTTACAAGGGCTGGTGGGCGCAGGAACTTTCTTAGTGGCTCTAGGCTTATCCATCCCCATCACACTCGTCACCATCGCAGTGGCGTGGCTAGCAAGCCGGCCCTTGCTCGGAGGCAGCCTGCTACTCGCGGCAGCCGCCGCGGTGTGGGCAATTCGCAGTGTGGCGATCAAGAAAAAAGCTACTACAGCGACGGCTTAGCATCACCCCAGCACGCATTACTGAGCGAGGCACGCATACCGTTCGCGAAACATTTATTCGTTAGCTTGATACGCATTCGTTCGCAGAATGCGTAGTCGTCACCCCAGCACGTATTCGCCAGAACAACGTGTATTGATTAACGCAATACGTATTCAAACGCCCAATAGTACTGCCACTGTGTATACGTTGGTTGCACCCCAAAAGGCGCGACTAACTCGCACAGGTCAAACTCATTTGGATAATTTTTAAGCAAGCGATGACTTGAACCATCCGCCAACTTACGCATCTGAAAGGTATTGCCTTCGGAGTCGGGGGCTGTCAACGGTGTGCTGTTGCCCTCAACGTACAAGTTATCCAACATCACCACGCGCGCGCCTGGCTTAAGTGTTTTATTCAAGCCCAACAAAAACTCTTGTTGACGAGCAAGTGGCACATGCGAGAACCAAAAGCCTGCAAAAGCAGCTTCATAGCGTTCGGTCGGAGTAGGCAACGCATAGGCATCCCCCACTAACCATTGGGCACGAGCATTGTTAGGCCGGCCCTGTGCAATGTGAAGCGTTTCGACTGAAGCATCCAAGCCCAATACACTGGCAGCAACTGGCGCGATGAATTGAGTCCAGTAGCCGGTACCGGCCGCAATCTCAAGTACCCGAGCACCTTCGAATCTTGAAGGCAGCCATTGTTCAATCAGCCGTAAATCGGCCTGACGCTCGGGCTTGGCGTAAATTTGGTCGTATTCTTTTGCACGTGCCGCGTAGTACTCTTTCATTTAGTGCTGCAAAATCTTCGACAAAAATTGCTTCGCGCGCTCGCTCTTTGCTTCGGTAAAGAAAGCGTCTTTGGTGGCATCTTCAACGATCTCGCCCTCATCCATGAAGACCACGCGATGCGCCACTTTGCGGGCAAAACCCATTTCGTGGGTTACCACCATCATGGTCATGCCTTCTTTGGCTAAGGTGACCATCACATCCAACACTTCGCCGACCATTTCAGGATCGAGTGCCGAGGTCGGCTCATCAAACAACATCACCACCGGATCCATACTCAACGCACGTGCGATCGCAACACGCTGTTGTTGACCACCAGAGAGTTGGCCCGGATGCTTATCTTTATGCGCGGTCAGACCGACACGGTCAAGCATCTTTAGGCCACGTTCTAAGGCCTCGGCGGGGCTGCGACCCAGCACCTTAATTTGTGCCAAGGTGAGATTTTCAGTCACGCTCAGGTGCGGAAACAGTTCGAAATGCTGAAACACCATACCCACCTGACTGCGCAGCTTGGGCAGATTGGTTTTAGGATCATGTAACGCCACGCCATTAATCGTGAGCTTGCCTTGCTGAAACGGTTCAAGCGCATTGACGCATTTGATCAAGGTCGATTTACCCGAACCCGACGGCCCGCACACCACCACGACCTCGCCACGATTGACCTGGGTGGTGCAGTGCTTCAAGACATTGAAGCTTCCATACCATTTAGAGACATCTTCAATCGCAATCATTTGTTCTGACATAAAGGTTCCTAGTACTTAAGTTCGAGTCATAGCCGCTCTGCTCAGTCCCTGCATTGTGACACGGATCAGAGCCAAAAACGCTTTGATTTTATTGGCTATTCTCTGCTCGTGCCTACAAGGCAGCCCTGAAAACGACCCTGAGGCAAGGCCTCGAAACAAATCCGAAACCTCCTCAGCAAACAACCAATAGGTTTACACCTATAATTTTGCTTTGCCCTGTGTATCGCCTGTCCACGTCCAAGAACAATGAAAACCATCGATTCGATTAAAAATGCCTTTAAGCAAGGCCAACGTTCAGAGGCCATCCAAGCCTGCGCTCAACTTTGCGCGGCTGAGCCGACCAACCTTGAGCCCAAACGGCTATTGGCCTTGATGCATGTCGTCCTTGGTAACTTTGCAGAGGCAAAAGTAGGCTATCAAGCCGTACTTGCCTTGCGTTCAAACGATGGCGATGCGCTCTTTAATCTGGCCGTCTGCGAAAGAGAATTGCAACAGCTTGACGCCGCCGTTGAGGTCTACACAACGTACACCAAAGCACAGCCAAATGTGATTGAAGGCTGGGTCAATCTTGCTGAATGCCATCAACAACTTGGCCAATACCAACAAGCCATTACCGCAGCTGAGCGGGCCATCAAAATTACACCTACCTTGTTTCGCCCTTGGTTAATTAAGGCAGACGCCTTAAAAGCTGCAGGCGATTACACAGCGGCGATCCATCAATATAAAAACGCCAATCAGTGCGAGCCAAACGCAGCTGCATACCTTGGCATGGGCTTAGCCCAACAAGCGCTTAAACAAGTGCCCGAAGCGCTCGATTCCCTAACACGCGCGCTTAGCCTAGCCCCAAAGTTAGTTCCCGCGCTACTTGCCCGCGCCGAGATGTTAGATGCCATGGGTCGCTCGCAAGAAGCCCTAAGCGACTATCTTGCCGCCTTAGCCATCAAGCCTGATCACGAGCAAGGCCTTAAAAGTGCCTCTGGCTTATTAGTCGCTCTAAATCGCGGTACTGAAGCATTAGTACTGTTTAACAAGGCCCTTGAAGTCTCGCCCAACCTATTAGTGGCCAAGCTCGGCTCAGCCTGGGCTACTAGCAAGATGGTGCCACTGTGGCACGTGCCCATGATGAACGAGTCTCACCGCAATGATGCCTACTACGAAGGTATCAA
>CAMEAW010000180.1 GCA_945911685.1 Bordetella parapertussis | reverse complement strand
AATACACAGAATTTTTTGCCCGTGTGCAAGAGCTTGCGTCGACAAATTTTCAGTTTTTTAAAGCGTACGTTTTTGCAGCTGTTGTCTACCTTTGCTTGGTTTCTATAATTGTTCTAGTCGCTCGACAAATCGAAAGACGATTTTTGATTCCTAGTTAATTCGCCCTCAAGCATCCTGAGGAGAGGGCAGCTTTGCCCCGACATGCGCAGCGTCTCGCTTCTTAGCAAGCTCGCACTGGCGCTGTCGCTCGCGAGCCCCGCTCTTTTGTAGCGCGGTTGTTTTATTGATACAGCGCGGGCAACTCACACCCTCTTCGTAAAGCGGCGATTCGGTTGCGCCATCGGGTAGAGGTTGACGACAGCAACGACACAATGGACGCGAGGTCTGCTGCAACCCATGTCCAACTGAAACGCGCTCATCAAACACAAAACATTCACCCTCCCAGAGGCTTTGCTCAGGCGGGACGGTTTCGAGATACTTAAGAATCCCCCCCTCAAGGTGGTAGACCTCGTCAAAACCCTTGGTACGCATCAGTGCTGTCGATTTTTCGCAGCGAATCCCACCAGTACAAAACATCGCAACTTTAGGCTTTTTACCGGTGCGGGCTTCAAGCGCCTTAGCCTGATCCACCCAAGATGGCAATTCAGAGAAGGTGCCGATATTGGGGTCAAGGGCGCCTTTGAAGGTACCTAACTCGACTTCGTAGTCGTTTCTCGTATCAATCACCACTACGTCTGGGTCGCTGATCAGTGCGTTCCAGTCTTGCGGTTTAACGTAGGTGCCAGCCATGTGGGTGGGGCTAATGCCAGGCACACCCATGGTGACAATCTCTTTTTTAACTCGAATCTTCATTCGGCGAAAAGGTGGGTTGTTGGCCCACGCTTCTTTGTGCTGCAAATCAGCAAAGGCCGGATCTGACCGCAAATGCGCTAACACGGCCCGAATATCAGCTTCAGCCCCAGCTAAGGTACTGTTGATACCCTCGCGCGCCAACAGAATGAGGCCTTTGACATTGCGCGCTTCACAGAGCTCAAGCAAAGGCAGCCTGCGTTGCTCAAAATCAGGTAGATCAACAAATTTATAAAAGGCGGCGGTCAGAAATTGGCTTGTAGGCATTCGTTCGGGCGGGTAATCAGCAAAGGTCGTATGAAGAGAGTCAGTCAAACACAAAAAGATTGACGCACACGCATGCGTTAAGCATACCTGTGCGTTAGTCATGCATATCTTAGCGCCAGAATACAGTACCCGTCTTGATTAATCGCAAGCCTCTTGCACACCGTACGCTCTGATTATAGGAGCGGGCTTAGCCTCTACCACTCAGCCATGCGCTGGCCACGCGCGACGCCCTACCGCCTGAGCAAACTCAGCATTAGCCCGCTCTTTCTGCAAGCAACCTCTAATTACCCGTTAGACGCTTCACAAACGAGGCCGCGTAAGAAGGCGAGCGAAACTGCAGCACAGGGTCGTCGGTGGGGGCAATTCCTTCCGCCATCACCAAAGGATCGAAGTTGATTTTTTCACAGTCAGCCCCTTTTTGTGGCGTGGCCGAAGTCAGCGTCAATACACCGGCCTGAATTGTTTTACGCTCGGCAGGCCAATAAATAGTTGGGTTGTTTTGCACATCTGAAGCCTCACCAATGGTGAGCATCATGTTCCAGCGAACCGGACCTTTTTTGGTTTTGGCGATCAGATCGTCATCCAAGAAGCGGGCGGGCATCGTACCCATTTCTGCATCGCTTAAGCGCTTGACGCCGTCTTCGGGCACAAAGTGCCAACGCACAAGAGTGGTTTGATTGCTTGCGTTAATAAATTTAAACGTGTGGATACTAAAAAAATCAATATTGGCATAGCTCACTGGAGGGTTGTTCTTTGCCATGAACTCGCCTAGCGGCTTGGCATCGGGGTGAGTCGCTCTAAATTGCTTTTGCTTTTCTGGATCAGGCTTGCCCGTCGCTGGATCGGGCATATTAGACAGCAAGGCCGCGTAAAACGTTTGAGGCGTTGCCGCACCAAACACCGGAACGTTCAGCATAGTGAAGTGCTGGAGGCTATTGCCTGGCAAGTTGAATTGCAGCGCTAAGCCACGCGGATTTTTGGTCGCATCTGGCGCTTTAGGATTACCGCCTGCCAAGGAAAAGCGACCGACCACAGGAATGGCTGCGCCCGAAAATAACGCCGAGCGTGTAAACGCCTGAGCATCTTTTGAGCCGACAAACGAGCCGCCGACGCAGATGCCAATAATATGGTTGCGCCGCTCACCTGGATGCACACCACTCAGCTTTTCGAGTGCGCTAACAACTTGGTCCGCCGTCGGCGCTTGTTGCGCCGTTGCATTGAAGGTACAAAATACAGCAGCCATCGCCACTGAAAATATTTTTGAGTTCATTGGGTGCTGCCCTAGAGTATGTGTTGATGGAGTGAATTCACTGCGCCGGCTTATCTTAGATCCCTTTTAGCTGAAAAACCATCAGCCCAGGCGTCCTAAATGAAGATTTTTGCCGTTAATATTGCGTCATAACATGGGTGAATCCCGAATTTTCTGCCCGAGACAACGACCATGAACATTAGACCAATTGGCAACGACTTTGTCGCCGAGATGACTGGCATCGACTTGCGCCAACCTCTCACAGCAGAGCAAATTCAAACCATCAACCACACGATGGATCAATACGCGGTCGTGGTGTTTCCAAAACAAGAACTCAACGATGATCAAGAGGTGGCGTTTGCCCGCAGCTTAGGGCCGCTCGAAGAAACGCGTGCGGTGGTCGATGTGCACAAGCAACGGCTCGCGTATAACCAAATGAACGATATTTCGAACTTGGATGTCGATGGCTCAATTCTGGCCGCAGATGATCGGCGTCGAATGTTTAATTTAGGCAATTCACTGTGGCACACCGATAGCAGCTTTAAAGCGACCCCAGCTAAATACTCGATGCTGCACGCCCGCGTGATTCCACCCCAAGGTGGTAACACTGAGTTTGCCGACATGCGTGCGGCTTGGGATCGCCTACCTGCAAAGACCAAAGCACAGATCGAACCACTGATCTGTGACCACTCTTTAATTTACTCACGCGCACAACTCGGTTTTGACGCTTTCAATGAAGAAGAGAAGCTGAACTATGCGCCCGTCCCCCAACGTTTGGTGCGCAAACACCCCGGCTCAGGGCGCAAGTCTGTTTACTTGGCGTCGCACATTGGGGTGGTACACGGCATGCCACGCCCCGAGGGCATGATCCTCATTCGCGATCTCATCGAAGAGGCAACGAGACGAGAGTTTGTGTATAGCCATGTCTGGAGTCAATTCGACCTAGTCATGTGGGATAACCGCTGCACCATGCATCGTGGGCGCCCTTACGATGACAAGCTCTACAAACGTGACATGCGTCGCATGACCTTGACGGACAGTGCGCCGACACTCGAGCAACCAGCCTAAGTGTCTCGCACAACTCAATTTGAAATCTCTACAACAAGGTCTTAATAAACGACACAATCGCTGCGGTTGAAATGCCGTACCGATCATGCAAGGTCGGCAAAGCACCAGCCGCTAAAAACTCATCAGGTAACGCAATCTGGTGATAGTTAGGCGCCATTCTTGCACGCAATACACAGGCAGCAATCGCTTCACCTAGCCCACCGATCCGTGTGTGATTCTCCGCCACAATTACTAGGCGTGAGCCTCGACCGATTTCTTTTAGAATCGTTACCTCATCTAGGGGTTTGATTGTTGGCACGTGCAGCACCGCAACATCTGCAGAGCCTCCCGCCATCTCTTTTGCGACCTCTAGCGCCCGCATGGTCATGATGCCGCTAGAAATGATCAGAACGTCTTTTCCGTCGCGGATGAGTTGCGCCTCACCTAGTTTGAATTTGTAGTCGTACTCATCGAGCACTAACGGCACCTGTCCGCGCAATAGACGCATATACACTGGGCCGTCGTGCGCCACAACCGCCGGCACCATTTGTTCAATATCCAGCGCGTCACACGGATCAATGACTGTCATACCCGGAATCGCGCGCATCATCGCTAGGTCTTCTGTCGCCTGGTGGCTAGGACCGTAGCCCGAGGTCAGGCCTGGCAAAGCACAGGCAATTTTCACATTTAAATTTTCTTCTGCAATGACTTGATGAATAAAGTCGTAGGCGCGCCGCGTTGCAAAGACCGCATAGGTTGTGGCAAAGGGAAGCAAGCCTTCTTTGGCCATACCCCCAGCAGCTCCCATCAAAAGCTGCTCGGCCATGCCCATTTGAAAAAATCGCTCTGGGTACGCCTGTGCAAAAATGTGCAAGTCTGTGTACTTCGCTAAATCTGCCGTCATGCCCACAATCTCAGGGCGACTTTCGGCGAGCTCGACAAGCGCCTTCCCAAACGGCGCTGCACGAACACGCTGCCCTTCAGCGGCGATCGAAGCAATCATGGCCGATGTTGTGAGTTTAGGTTTAGTCACTGCAGTGTTTGTGGGCGCACTCATTGAGCACCTCCTTGATAGCTTGCATCCAATTCGGCGATCGCTTGAGCCCATTCATTGGCTTCAACACGAATGAAGTGATTCTTTTCACGCGCTTCTAAAAAGGATACTCCTTTACCCATCTTGGTATCGAGCAAGATGACACGAGGCTTCGATGCCGCTAAAGAACGTGCTGTATCAAACGCGGCTAAGACAGCGGGCAGATCATTACCATTGACGCGCTGCACGTGCCAGCCAAAGGCCGCCCACTTATCCGACAAGGGCTCAAAGGGTAAAACCTCACTTGAGTGCCCGTCTGCCTGCTGATTATTGATATCGACTAAGCAGATTAAATTCGCGAGTTTGTGTGACGACGCAGCGAGAGCCGCCTCCCAAGTAGAGCCTTCATCAAGCTCACCATCCGACATCGAGTTGTAAACAAAGGCGGGATTACGCTTGTGTCGCAAAGCGAGTGCCATACCAACACCGATCGGCAACCCCTGTCCAAGCGATCCCCCAGAGATTTCCATCCCAGGCGTGTAGCTTGCCATACCCGACATTGGTAGACGGCTCTCGTCACAGCCATAGGTTTCGAGTTCGTCTTCACTCAGAATGCCAGCATTGATCAGCGCAGAATAAAAAGCGATTGCATAGTGACCATGCGAGAGCAAGAAGCGATCACGCTGCTCCCATTCAGGCTCACCAATTTTGAATTTCAGCGCGTGGCCAAAGGCAACAGCCAACATATCGGCAATCCCTAAGGCCTGCCCAATATACCCTTGCCCCTGCACTTCTCCCATCCGTAGCGCCAAACGGCGAATACGGTACGCGTGGTCTCTTAATTTATTCAAATCTGCACTCATGCCTTTTACCTCTTCACCGTAATTCAATATGCCGCCATTGACCTCTGAGCCACACCGACTACTTAAGCGCCACCGCAAAACCGCGTTGCACCGCCGGGCGCGCCATCATTATGTCGTACCAGCGTTTCACGTTCGGGAAGTCGTTTAAATCAACTTGGTGACGTTGATGGCGCCAGGCCCAGCCCAAGATCGCAAAATCAGCGATTGAAATTTCGCCAGCAAAAAATGGATGATCCGCTAAGCGTTGATCCATCACACCATATAGGCGGCGAGTCTCTTTCATATAGCGCGCTAAGCCATAGCGCTTATCGTCGTCATTCGACAAGCCTAAAAAGTGATGGACTTGCCCTGGCATCGGTCCAAA
>CAMEAW010000179.1 GCA_945911685.1 Bordetella parapertussis | reverse complement strand
AGCGCGCTGGGCAACCTACGGCATCGCCATCGCGCTTGTGCTCATTGTGGGCAGATACGCATCGCGCAAAACAAATAGCAACACACCACACTCTTCAACAACGCTCGCCAATCATAAAACCTAGGAGATTGTCACATGGATACCCTTATTGTTTACGTTAATGATTCTGAATATGCCCGCAATCAATTGGCTACAATGATCAATGCGCGCCAGCCAACCAAATGCGTGCTGGTGGGCTGCCCACCCAAACTGAACCGCCACATTTCAAGGTGGATCTCGGGTGGCGCCCGCAAAAAATGGCAAACGCAATGGTCAGAGACGGCCTGCTCCGAAATTTCACAGGCCTTTGTTTCTGAGGGACATCAGTTCGTGAACCGCGTAGCTTTTGGCCCATTGATTAATGTCACCAAGCAACTTCAAGGTGAATTTCTTGGAGCACGCGTGCTGGATGCTCGCAGACCCAAGCTGGCGCAAACTCCTGAGCCTATCGTCGAAGGCCAACAAGCTCGGCCTGATTTGGTATCGACGGCCATGGGCGTCGCCGCCACTACCGCGATCTTGGCCTTGGCAGCAGACTAACTTTTTTTTAGTCCGTGCGAATTCCCCTTCGCGCTTGCGAAGGTCAGAATTCAAATTTCCAACTATGATTAACAGGCTCAGGCTCTCTTTTGAGGGACTGAGCCTTTTTTGTGCGCCCTGATGTTTCTAGCCGTGACCTTTATGGCGGGATAACCACCTGACAATTGATAAAAATGACAGAGATAATGCAATCTTCAACCAGCCCTGTGGGTCCGTTTGCCGGGCTGACCGTCATCGAACTCGGCCACAGCGTCGCCGCGCCCTTTGCGGGACAAATCCTCAGTGAGCTTGGGGCACGCGTCATCAAGATTGAAAAGGCCGACGGCGACGACGCCCGCCGTTGGGGCCCTCCCTTCTGGGAAGGTGCCTCCGCTTTTTTTCAAGCTCTGAACCGCAACAAACAATCGGTGGTCTGCGAACTACGCGACCCCGAACAAATCGCTGCCCTTAAAGATCTGATCTGCAACGAGGCTGACATCGTCATTCAAAATCTGCGCCCGGGCCACGTTGAACAGCTGGGCTTAGATGGCAAAAGCCTGTTGGCGCGTCAGCCTCGGCTGATTTACTGCAGCTTAGGAGCCTTCGGTCGCGAAGGTCCGCTCAAAGCACGCCCTGGCTACGATCCACTGATGCAAGCCTTTGGCGGCATCATGAGTACGACCGGTGAGCCGGGAAGACCCGCCGTGCGGGTGGGCGCCTCGATTGTCGATATGGGCACGGGTATGTGGGGCATCATCGGCATCCTGACTGCGCTCTATGAGCGTCAAGTCTCAGGCTTGGGTCGCATCGTTGATGTATCGCTGTTTGAGACCGCGACGTGCTGGGTATCCTTGCTCGCGTCGCAATACTTGGCCTCAGGTCAATTAGCTGGCAAGCAGGGCTCTGGCGCTCCAGGTATCGTGCCCTACAAGGGTTACCTGACCAGCGATGGTGAAATCGTGATCGCAGCGGGTAGCGATGGTTTGTTTAGATCTTTGGCCAAGGTCTTGGGTCGACCCGAATGGCTTGACGACGTGCGCTTTGTCGACAACCCAGCGCGCGTCAATCACCAAGCCGAGCTTTATGGCATGATCGAGGCCATCGTGTCCACTCAAACGACTGCCCATTGGACTGCCCTGCTAGAGGCCGCTGGTGTGCCCTGCGCCCCGGTCAATGATCTGGCGCAAATGCTTGCCCACCCGCAAACCGAAGCACTCGGCTTAGTACAAGACGTACCGGGCACCGGCATGAGGTTTCTTGGCCTGCCCATTAGCTTCGATGGCGTACGGCCCAAACCACTTGCGCCTCCGCCAAAACTTGGTGAACATACAGAGCTGTTTTTGAAAAGGAAAAATCCATGACCGCACTCCCCAACTACGAAACGCTTGCCACAGAAGTGATCGGCACACACGTCTTGAAAGTCACCATCAATCGCCCGCAAGTGGGCAACGCCGTCAACACCCAAATGGGTCACGACATGCTTGACCTCTGGAACCGTCTCACGGCTGACCCAGGTGACATCCGTTGCGTGGTGCTGACTGGCGCAGGCGAAAAAATATTCTGTGCAGGTGGCGATCTAAAAGAGCGCAACGGCATGACCAAAAAGCAATGGACACTGCAACACGAACTGTTTGAACGCATGTACTGGACGCTGGTGGATTTGCCTGTGCCGGTGATTGCAGCGGTCAACGGCCATGCTTATGCGGGTGGCCTTGAAATGGCTTTGTCGTGCGATTTTATTTACGCAAGCAACGCCGCGCGTTTTGCGCTGACCGAAGTCACATTGGGCATCATGCCTGGCGCTGGTGGCACGCAAAATCTGCCGCGCGCGATTGGCGAGCGACGCGCAAAAGAAATCCTCATGACAGGTAAACCATTTAACGCGCAACAGGCGAATGAATATGGCTTGGTCAACGCAGTGCTAGAACCGGCTGACGTGTTGCCCCGCGCGCTTGAAACTGCTGAGGCCATCGCAAGCAACGCCCCCCTATCGGTTCGTCAAATCAAAAAATCAGTACGCTACGGCGGCCAAATGGAATTACGCACAGCCTTCAGATTTGAGATTGAAGCCTACAACCATTTGATCGGCACCGAAGATCGCATGGAAGGCATCGCAGCCTTTAATGAAAAGCGTAAAGCAAATTTCAAAGGGTGTTAATTGAAGTCAACGCTGCGCGCCGATAGCGACCTTCAGATGAGTGCGGTAGAACCTTTGCAAACCCGCGAAACTAAGGTAATTAAATACCATCAAGATCGCGGCATAAATTGAACAAAATAACAAAATAACGAAATAACGATTGAACAAATTAACAGCACAGCAAATAATAATTTTGATACGGAGCACGTAACATGACTCAAACAACCCACTCACTGACCATCGACACTGGTTTGGATTACCCTGAGATTCGCGAAGGCGTCAAACGCGTTTGTGCGGATTTTCCGGGCGCTTACTGGCGTGGCCTTGAAGACAAACTCGCTTATCCCACAGAGTTCGTGCAGGCCCTCACGGCGTCGGGTTACTTGGGCGCTCTGATCCCTGAAGAGTACGGTGGCAGCGGCATGCCGTTGCGCGCAGCGATGGTGATTCTTGAAACGATTCATGAATCAGGCTGTAATGCAGGCGCCTGTCATGCACAGATGTACACCATGGGTACAGTGATGCGTCACGGCAGCGAGGCGCAAAAGAAAAAATACCTGCCAGATATTGCCGCTGGCAAAGTGCGCTTACAAGCCTTTGGTGTCACCGAGCCCACCACAGGCACTGATACAACCAAGCTAAAGACTCGCGCCGAACGTCAAGGCGATCACTACGTGATCAACGGTCAAAAGGTCTGGACCTCGCGTGCGTTGCACTCTGACTTGATGCTGCTGTTGGCGCGTACCACCCCCATTGATCAATGCAAAAAGAAAAGCGATGGTCTGTCAGTCTTTTTGTTAGATATTCGCGACGGCCTAGGTAAGGGGCTTGAGATTCGCCCACTTAAGGCGATGATCAACCATCACGCCACCGAAGTCTTTTTTGATAATTTGAAGATACCGGCTGACAACCTGATTGGTGAAGAAGGCAAAGGCTTTAAATATATTCTTGACGGTATGAATGCCGAGCGAATCTTGGTATCTGCTGAAGCGATTGGGGACGCGCGTTGGTTTACCAAAACAGCCGTGGCTTACGTCAACGAGCGGCGTGTGTTTGATCGCCCAATCGGTCAAAATCAGGCCGTGCAGTTTCCGATTGCCCGTGCGCACGCCGAGACCGACGCGGCAGACTTGGTGCTGCGGCGCGCGGCCGCCCTCTTTGATGCAGGCCTACCTTGCGGCGATGACGCCAACATGGGCAAGCTGCTCGCCTCGGACGCCACCTGGCACGCGGCAGAAGCGTGCTTACAGTGTCATGGCGGTTTTGGCTATGCCAAAGAGTACGACGTTGAACGCAAATGGCGTGAAACACGTCTGTTTCAGATCGCGCCGATTTCGACCAACTTAGTGCTTTCGTATATCGGCGAGCACATGTTGGGTATGCCCCGTTCATTTTAAAAAAATAATCACAACAAAGAGACAAACATGACTGGATTAACCCAAGCCCTCGCCGCCTTTGTATCAAAGCCAACGTTTGGCAGCAATGAACAAGGCGCACTCGCCGTTGCTAAAACCGGTTTTATGGATACGATCGCCACCATGATGGCCGGCCACAACGAGCCGGTTGTCAACATCGTGCGTCAATTTTTGGCCAACACCACCACACCCGCTGAAGCACCTGTACCTTTTTTAGGGACGATGCATCCAGCGGCTCAGGCTGCGTTTATTACCGCGGTCGCTGGTCATGCGCTTGACTACGATGATGTCGCGTTGTCGGGCCATCCCAGCACCGCGTTGGTACCCGCAATCTTGGCAGAGGGCTATGTGCTCAACAGCTCAGGTCTTGACGCCTTGCGCGCCTATGTCGTGGGCTACGAAGTCTGGGCCGAACTCGTTAGCCGCGAGACTGACCAGTATCATTTGAAAGGCTGGCATCCAACGGGCGTGTTTGGCGCCGTTGGCGCGGCCGCCGCCGTCTCGTACCTGCGCCGTTTAAATGAGGCGGACACACGTCAGGCCTTGGCCATTGCAGCCAGCTTGGCCAGCGGCCTGGTCGCTAACTTTGGCACGATGACAAAGCCCTTTCATGCAGGCCGAGCTGCGGCACACGGTATCGAGGCTGTGCGATTGTCAATGCTAGGCATGACCTCAGCGGCCGATGTCTTTGAACACCCAGCAGGCTACCTGAATGCGCTGTCAAAAGCTGGGCGCGTTGATCGCACCCGCCCAGCAGACACGCTTGGTAAGGCTTTGCGTATTTTAGAGACCGGGTTGTCGATCAAACGCTACCCCGTATGCTATTCAGCACATCGCACAATCGATGGCGTGATCAAGATCGCTGAAGCTGAAAATCTTAAAGCGGATGAAATCAAAAAGGTTCACATCACCACCGGCGTAGCGCAAGCCTCTATGCTGAGAAACCATCACCCTGTCACTGGACTCGAAGCAAAGTTTAGTGCTGAGTTCGCGGTGGCCTCAGCGATTGTTGCGCGAGAGGTCGGCCTCGCACAGCTAACGGATGCATTTGCGACGCGCTCAGATGTTGCCGGTTTGTATAACAAGGTTTCGATCGAGACGGTCGATACGGTCTGCCCACTCGATCCAGCCTTTGCGCTCACCGATCGCGTCACCATCGAAACCAATGATGGTCGTAAGTTTGACTCGGGTGAGATTCGTTTTCCGCTGGGTAACGCCTTAAATCCAATTGACGCTGCGGGCTTAAAACGTAAGTTTTTAGATTGCCTTGAAACAGGCAAGGCTGCGAACAGTTCAATCAAAGGTGCGGATATTGCCCTTTATGACCGCATTGCCACGTTAGAATCTTTACCGAGTATCCGACAGCTATTCAAATAACCGCCCAAGCCGCCGTGCCGCCCTAATAGGCTGGCGGCTCTTGGCCCCACACAGGCCGTTTGCCCCAGAATGAGTTACAGCGTTGTTTGGTTTAAACGTGACCTGCGGCTCAATGACCACGCGGCGCTGACTCAAGCGCTTGCTCGGGGACCAATACTCTGCCTGTATATCGTTGAACCGTCTTTGTGGCGCAGCGCTGACGCTGCGACCCAGCACTA
>CAMEAW010000178.1 GCA_945911685.1 Bordetella parapertussis | reverse complement strand
ATATCGATATGTACGAAACCGGCGCCCACGCCGCGCGTTTGCTCATTGAAATGCTTGATAAAAAAATCAAACCGACGATGGCCTGGCGCCGCCTGCCCTTGCTCTCGCACACACTGTGCAGCCGTACCGATATCGGTGCCATGCACGAGGCCGTTGAACTCGCGCGCGCCGCTGAAGCTGCGGGCATGTTGGGCGTATCGGTCTTAGCCGGGTTTTCTTTGGCCGATATCGCAGCCCCCTGCATTAGCGTAGTGGTGATCAGCGATGCCGACCAAGAGGCTGCCGAGCAATTTGCCGATGTTGTGGCAAGTTTTATTTGGGATAACCGCGAAGGCTTTGTCTACGCGAGCGAAACTTTAGCTGCCTCGATCACTCGGGCACAAGAGCTTGCCCAACAACCGGGCGCAGGGCCCGTATTGATGCTAGACCACGGTGATAACTGCATGTCGGGCGGCACCTGTGACGACATGAATGTGTTGCATGAAGCCTTGGCACAGGGGTTGCAGGACATCGTTGTTGGGCCAATTTGCGACCCCGAAGCTGTCTCGCTGATGATTGAGGCAGGTGTTGGCGCTCAGGTCTCGGTGGTCGTCGGGGATAAAGTGCCCTTGACGCAGCTAGGGATCATCACGACACCCCGTACGTTAAGTGGGGTGGTGTTGCGCATCACAGATGGCGAGTATGTGATCAGTGGGCCTACGTATACAGGCCAAAGAATTTTGATGGGCCGTACGGTTTTATTGCAGTTGCCTCAGGCGCTAGTGATGGTCACTGAGACCCCGCAAGAGCACTGGGATTTAGGGATCTTCAGTCACATCGGCATTGACGCGACCAAGCACCGTTTCGTCTTGCTCAAATCCAGAATGTATTGCCGGCCCGTGTTTGTGCCGATCGCCAAAGCCGTAGTTGAATGCGATGGTGGCGGCGTCACAAGCTCTGACTATTCACGGTTTCCGTACAGCAAGCTTGATCGCCCTGTGTATCCGTTTGATTTGGACACGACTTGGGAAAGTCGAATGTAAAGCACGTGGTAAGGCATGACCAACGGACGGTTGGTCGGTCAGTCTGACCTCAAGAGATCTGACTTCTGAATCAACCGATCAACAAAATACAATGAGCCCCGCAATAGGATGCCGCGGGGCTCTTTGTTTTAAGTTCAGCTGCGGCGAGTGCTTTGCCGCGCCTGAACCGGTACTTAACCTAAGCGAATTTCAAAGCCAGCTTTGATCTCAAGCAAGCTTGGTGGCAAACCGTGCGCCAATTTTTCAAAGAGTTCAGCATGCAACTCGAACTCTTTTCGCCAAGCCGCTTTGTCGATTGAAGTGATCGTGGTGAATTTTTCGAGAGAAAAATCCATGCCAGACCAGTCAAGATCTTCATAGCTTGGCGTGATCCCAAACACGTGCTCGTTACCTTTAGCCTCGCCTTCAATGCGACCCAACATCCACTTCAGCACGCGGGTGTTTTCGCTAAAGCCGGGCCACACAAACTTACCGTCAGCATCTGTACGAAACCAGTTGACACAGAAGATACTGGGCAACTTTGCACCCGAGGCTTGCAAGTGTTCGCCTAAAGATAGCCAGTGTTGAAAGTACTCGGCCATGTTGTAGCCACAGAACGGCAACATCGCAAATGGATCACGGCGCACCACACCCTGTTCACCCACTGCAGCAGCAGTGGTCTCAGAACCCATGGTCGCAGCCATGTAAACGCCTTCAGACCAATCACGCGCCTCGGTCACCAACGGCACAGTGGTTGAGCGACGACCGCCAAAGATGAAGGCGTCAATGACAACACCCTCTGGGTTATCCCATTCGGGATCCAACACAGGGTTTTGCGTGGCAGAGACGGTGAAACGTGCATTTGGATGTGCCGCTTTAATGCCTTTCTCTTTTGCCTGCTCAGGCGTCCAGTCACGCCCTTGCCAGTCGATACAGTGTGCCGGTGGAACCTTGCTCATGCCTTCCCACCACACGTCGCCGTCATCGGTCAACGCCACGTTGGTAAAAATGGTGTCTTGGGCCAAGGTGGCCATGCAATTAAAGTTTGATTGCTGGTTGGTACCGGGCGCCACACCAAAATAACCCGCTTCTGGGTTGATGGCGCGCAAGTTACCTTTTGCGTCGGGCTTGATCCAGGCGATATCGTCACCGATGGTGGTGATCTTCCAGCCCTGTTCGCCCAAGCCCTTAGGTGGGATCAGCATCGCAAAGTTCGTTTTGCCACAGGCCGAGGGAAACGCTGCGGCCACGTGATACTTTTTGCCCCAAGGTGCCGTGACACCCAAAATCAACATATGCTCGGCCAGCCAACCGGGCGAAGTTGCGCTTGCTTCAGCGCGGCCCATATTTGATGCGATCCGCAGAGCAAAACATTTTTTGCCAAGCAGTGCGTTGCCACCATAACCCGAGCCATACGACCAGATTTCACGTGTATCTGGAAAATGCACAATGTACTTGGTGTTGTTGCAAGGCCAAACCACATCCGCCTGACCAGCAGCCAAGGGTGCGCCCACTGTGTGCACACAGGGCACAAACTCGCCCGTTGGGCCAAGCACGTCGTAAACTCTTTTGCCCATACGCGTCATCATGCGCATGTTGACCACAACATAAGGCGAGTCAGACAGCTCAATGCCAATTTGTGCAATCGGTGAACCCAAGGGGCCCATCGAAAACGGAATCACATACAGCGTACGGCCCGCCATCGCACCCTCAAACAACTCATCGAGTTTAGTGCGCATTTCTGCTGGCTCGATCCAGTTATTGGTCGGGCCCGCATCGGATTTGTGTTTGCTACATATAAAAGTGCGGTCTTCGACACGCGCCACGTCATCGGGTGACGACCGCGCTAAAAACGAATTGGGGCGCTTGGCCGGGTTGAGTTTAAGCAACATCCCAGATTGCACCATTTCGGCGCAAAGTCGATCGTATTCTTCTTGCGAGCCGTCACACCAAACGATCTTGGCGGGCTTGGCTTTTGCTGCGATCGCAGCCACCCAGTTTTTTAAACCATCGTGGCGAACATAATCAGGTGCGTTTAGGGTCAGAGTCATTGGCTTGTTTCAATTGGATTGCAATGGTCACACTTCAGTAACCCGAAATAGTAGCACCACGCGTGCTCAGACGAAAACTTAAACCTTTTGGTCGTAAACAAGTGCAGATTTTGCTCAAGAATTGCGCATTTTGTCAGCAATCGTCACAGAGCGGCCACAAACAGGCTTATTTTTTTGCTAATTTCAAAAGCTTACCCATTGCGACATCTGATCGCCTTGCTAACGATTGCTTAGTTGTATGCGCTCTGTTTTTTACGCTAGAAAAATTGCGCTCCAAACGCATTCGGCGTTATCTTCAACGTATTCCTATCACTTCGCCCAGGGGCTTCGCAACGATGTCACATAACCCTATCGCCGCTTCGCTGCACGCCAGGCCAGTCAAACTGACCGCTTGGATTGTCAGCGGTGTCTTTGCCCTGTTTAGCGCACTCAGTTTGGCCCAGGCCCCGGTTGCACAGCCGTTGGCCAAGCAAGGTTCTTGTCCAAGCGGCTATCACAGTAGCGGCAATTACTGCACCCCATCCTCGTCCAGCGCACGTGCTGCCCTGCCCCATGTGGGCTCATGCCCCTCGGGGTATCACACAAGTGGTGGCTACTGCCTGGCGAGCAGCAACTCGTCAAAAGCCGCAATCGTCAAAAGCGGTAGCTGCCCATCTGGATATCACACCAGTGGCGCCTATTGTTTACGCAACTGACGCGCGAGGTGCTGCTGCACTTGGCTAGCTGCCTCGTGATTCACCAAGTGGTCGGGCAATTGGCCACTTAGGATTTGTCTGGCTTGCCGTGCGACTGAACTACCCATCGCCCTTAAGCTGTCGTCAGTGACGCCCGCCATGTGAGGCGAAAGCAACACATTTTCCATCCCGTACAGGGGCGATTCAATCGGCAGAGGTTGCTGAGTAAAAACATCGAGCGCCGCGCCCGCAAGGCGCTTTTCAGTTAACGCCTCAACCAGGGCCTGTTGGTCTACAACCGCGCCGCGCGCCACGTTGATCAAATAAGCCGACGCTTTCATTTTGCCCAACAAGGCGCGGCTAATCAGGCCCTTGGTGGACTCGTTCAAGGGGCAAGCCAGCACCACAAAATCCGCTTGTGCCAGCACCTGCTCAAGCGCCGTCACTTCAATAAAATCAAGCGAAGCGCGACCGCTAGGTCGGTAGCCACACACACTCATCCCAAAACCAAAGTGACACATTTTGGCAACAGCTTGACCAATGGCGCCCAAACCCACCAACCCGACTTTTTTACCGGCCAACTCTATCCCGTCGTCGGCCAACGTACGGGCGCTCGCCCAACCACTCGCCCGCATGCGCTGGTTGGCTGCAGCGCTGCGATGGGCCAGTGACAACATTTGGCCCACCGCGAACTCAGCCACAGTCACAGCGTTTGTACCGGGTGCATTCGCCACCGCAATACCGCGCGCAGTGGCCTCAGGAATCGGGATCATATCGACCCCTGCCCCATGGCGAATCACGCCTAGCAAATTGGGCGCCTGGTCATATAACGCAGCGGGGATGGGCGTGCGCACCACCACAATAGAAGCCTCATGCGCGCCTGCAATCAGGTCTTCATCGCGCGTTGACTTCGCCACCGACACCCGCGCGAACGTTTCCATTTCGGCGTGCACCAAGGGGTGGATCGGGTTCGTTAAAAAAATCAGTTTTGAGGTCATGGTTTTTGGTCTTAAAGGAGTATATTTATTCTGGTGAGATCACAGCACGCAGGGCGCTAGGCGCTCAGCGTACTGAAAATAACGAGAGAGACACAAGCATGACCATAACATTCAAAAAGCTTCACCCTACCTTTATGGCAGAAGTCAGTGCGCTTGATTTGCGCCAGGTAAGCGACGAAGCCAGCCTTGAGCGCCTGCGCGAAGGGATGACTGAATTTGGTGTCTTGGTATTTAAAGGGCAACAGTTTTCAAATCAAGATCAACTTGATTTCGCGCAACGCCTCGACGGCGTGCTGCATGCCAAAACTTCTTCGTCGGTCTTAGTCAAAAATCGCTTTGGCAACGAAGCGCTGACAGACATCTCAAACGTTGGCCAAGATGGGGACATCTTGGCCGCCGAAGACCGTCGTCGTGTGAACGGCATCAGTAATCGCATCTGGCATACCGACGCCTCGTTTGAAGACCCAGCCGGGCGTTACTCGATGCTGTATGCGCGCAACATCCCGCCCGTGCGGGCCGACACCGAGTTTGCCGACATGCGTGCGGCTTACGAGGCACTTGATGACGCCACCAAGGCAACGATTGCCGAACTGCGCGTGCATCATTCAATTGCCTACTCGCGCCACACGATGGGTTTTGATTTTTCGCCAGAAGAAAAAGCCAAACTTCTTGGCGCCACGCACCCCTTGGTGCGTGTGATTGAAGGCTCACCTCGCAAGTCGCTTTATCTTGCCTCGCACGCCGAGCGCGTCATCGGTTGGCAAGTTCCTGAAGGCCGCTTGCTGTTGCGCGACTTGATCGAGCACGCAACGCGCCCTCAGTTTGTAGGCCACCATGAATGGGCTCTGGGCGATCTGGTCATTTGGGATAACCGCAGCACTATGCATCGCGCACGTCCGTTTGACGACAGAACGTACAAACGCGAACTCACCCGTGTGACCACGTTAGATTTACCGCGCAAAGCGGTTGCGGCGCAAGCGGCCTAAGTTAGAATCGCCGC
>CAMEAW010000177.1 GCA_945911685.1 Bordetella parapertussis | reverse complement strand
CGACCCGCAGCACTCAGGGTGAAATCCAGCAAGCTCATCAGCGCACCGCCATGGATGGCTCTTCGGCTATTGAGCAGGTCTTCGCGGATTTTTAAACGCGTAACGGCACGATCGTCTTCGCACAACACGGGTTCAACACCCAAAAACTTAAGATACGGAATCTCAAGACCAAAATAAGTAGAGGGTTCAAACATTTCAGACACGGTCAGCTTTGTAGTGTTACGTAGATTAGAAAAAGAGAATCGACTCGCAACCCACAACCGCCCGTGGGCAATTTTTGAGCTGCGATTCTGGCCTAGCCAAGTAAAACTCTAGTGCAGTGGGATAAACAAAAAATGCTATTTCTTGTTTACAGGCCGAGCACTCGGCATATAGTTTGTGCAGGTTGACACCCCAAACTGCAAGGCAGAGTGCATGGCCGAAATTGCGGCAGCATCCCAGATATTGATGCCGGCAACGGTGGTGGTAATTTCAGTATTTTGGTCGTCGAGGGCCCGAATGTCGACCTGACCGTAACGACTGCCGCCTAAGCCCCCCGTGACTGAGACTTGTGCCGTACGCGTGGCCGTATCGAGCTGCCCTTTAATCGGAAACTCGCCGTCGTTCGCCCAACATTGCTGCGCTTGTAGCGTCGCGAGTTTGTAGGCCTCTTGGTACGAGCGCTGCAACACAAAGGTTTCTTTAGGCGAGCCGGAGGAGCTGATGCCGATACAGCCGGTAGTCAGCAAGGGAATCAACACGGAAAGCCATTTAAGATTATTCAACATAGCAACCTTTTTTACGTGAAGTTAAGTGTCTTTGCCTATCACTTAGACGCTTTTGACTGTTGTTCAAGTACTTTTAATCGTTATTTAGCAAATTCGATTGCCAGAGAGATTGTGTTGGCTATGATCCAACGACTATTACCCGCCTTGTAACGTCTTGATCGATCGGTCATGGCACCCCGAACGACTAGCGGAAGCTTCTTCAAATACTGACAGCGTGTTTCAAGCACGAGCGTTATTTTAGCGTTAATGTGAGACCGACCGACGCGGGCTGACTTTCTGATTCAATCAGGTCCACCCGTTTCAAACTTAATCACCTGCACCGAGATCCACCTTAGCCAATGCCAACCCCAGCCAGTCTGACCACCCGTTCGTTGGCCGCTCATCCCGCCTGGGGCGTCATCGCGGCCTTGCTTGGCCTGACGGCAGTCGCACTGGGAGCCGTGGCAGCGCACGCCGTGGCTGATGCACAAGCTGCGCAGGCGCTTGAGCGCGCCTCACTGTATCAATTGATCCATGCCCTTGTCTTACTTTACGCGACGGGCTTATCAGGAAAGGCTGCCCTCCTCGCACGCATTTTTCTGCTCGTTGGTATTGTGCTGTTTTGCGGCTCGATTGAGCTCAAATATCTTTTTTCATTGGCACAAGCTGTAGTCGTTGCACCAACAGGCGGTGTCGCACTCATGCTGGGTTGGCTAATGTTGGGTGTATCGGCCCTGACACGCCCAGGCTCAAAAAGTTGAAGCTCCCGTTCCGCACAGCACACTCATGCTCAAAAAGTTAAAGCGCCCGCCCCGTATACCACGCTTAGCCTCAAAAATTTTAAGTGTCACCCCCCGCGCGCTACACGCAAGCTCGCATCAATGTTAAAAAGGTGGTTGGTGAGTGCCTCACTCAGCACTATTTTTTGACTCTTGATAAATACAAAGACCCATGACCATACGAGACAAAGCCTATATCGTTGGTGCCTACGAGCACCCTACTCGCAAAGCACCCGATAAGTCGGTTGCACAAATCCACGCCGAATCCGCCAAAGGCGCGCTGGCTGACGCCGGCTTGTCATTGAGCGATATTGACGGCTATTACTGCGCAGGCGATGCTCCTGGTTTAGGCATGCTGAACATGGCTGATTACATGGGGCTCACCAATTTGCGCCATGTCGATTCAACCGAAACAGGTGGCTGCTCATACCTGATCCACGTCTCACATGCTGCGCAGGCAATTGCTGCCGGCAAATGCAAAATTGCACTGATCACACTGGCAGGTCGTCCACGCTCGGCCGGTTCTTCTGGCATGCAAGCTCGCAGTTGGGGGGTTGATATCCCTGATGTGCCGTTTGAAGCGCCTTTTGGCCCTGTCACCGTCAACAGCTATGCCATGGTTGCAGCGCGCCACATGTACGAATACGGCACCACAGCCGAGCAATTGGCTTGGATCAAAGTGGCCGCTTCGCACCACGCACAACATAATCCACACGCCATGCTGCGCGATGTGGTCACCGTTGAAGACGTGGTCAATTCGCCACTGGTCTCGACACCACTACATCGGCTTGACTGCTGCGTGGTCAGCGATGGCGGTGGCGCACTGATCGTTGCACATCCTGATATTGCCAAATCGCTCAAGCGTCCACTCGTTAAAGTACGGGGCGCGGGTGAAGCAATTAAAGGTCAGTTAGGCGGCCATGTTGACTTAACGTACTCGGGTGCACGTCGCTCGGGCGCCGCAGCTTTTGAAGAGGCTGGCATTACCCCACAAGATATCAAATACGCCTCAATCTATGACAGCTTCACCATCACAGTGTTGATGCAGCTTGAAGACCTTGGCTTTTGCAAAAAAGGCGAAGGCGGTAAGTTTGTGTCGGATGGCAACCTGATCTCTGGTGTAGGCAAACTGCCTTTCAACACTGATGGCGGTGGCTTGTGTAACAACCACCCTGCTAACCGCGGCGGCATCACAAAAGTAATCGAAGCTGTGCGTCAGTTGCGTGGCGAAGCCCACCCAGCTGTTCAAGTTAAAAACTGCGATCTTGCTTTGGCACACGGTACAGGCGGCCTGCTTGGCGCGCGTCATGGCAGTGCAACCCTGATTCTGGAGCGTGCATAATCATGACTATGATGTATCAACCCAACCCACTTCCCGCTCCCGCCAAAGAACCCGGCAACGAACCCTTTTGGGATGCGGCCCGTACCGGTAAGTTTTTGGTTAAATTTTGTACCTCGTGCAAAAAACCACACTGGTATCCACGCGCATTGTGCCCCTTTTGCTTCGGTGAAACCGAATGGAAAGAAGGCTCAGGCAAAGGCGTGATTTACTCGTTAAGCGTCATGCAGCGCGGTAATCCAAACCCATATTGCATCGCTTACGTCACACTCGAAGAGGGCGTCACAATGATGACGCAAATCGTCGATTGTGATTTAGCCGCTTTAAAAATTGGTCAAAAAGTAAAACTAGTGTTCAAACCGACCGAAGGCGACGGCCCACCCGTGCCGACGTTTACGCCGGTTTAAGTCACTGCGCTTTTGTCGGTAAAAAGGGATCCTTCGTTGGATCCCTTTTTTTATCAGTATTCGAAATGCACGCGAACCGAGTAAACATTGACCGGGCCACGATCGGCATTAAAACAAGGATTCTGAATGCGCTGATAATCGGCGGTCAGCCAAAAGGTCTTTGTGATTTTTGCACTGTAATAGATCTCAAAAATCCCCTCACGCTTATAGTTTAATTTGCCATCGCCACAAAAAAAGTTGTTGCCGCCAGCCGCCAGGTAGTTTCGGTTTGAGTCCGAAATACCGTTTGAGGCGTAGGCCAACCCTAAGACATCATCGGGCCTAGACCAGCTTTTGCCTTTGAGCGATACACCGAACATGGCCGAATCATTGACATCTGTAAACGAATAGCCCTCAGTCAGCCCGTTGTTCCAGCTGTAGCGCGCAAACACGCCAAAGTCGTCTTTAACACTTTGCTCAAGGCTTACCCCGAAGCCGTACTTGGATTGGTCTTTGCGAACGTTAGACACATCGGGTGTGCCACCGTTTTGGCGCGAGTAAGCCAAGGCGTCATTGAAATTACCAAATTTGGCCTGGTTACGAAAACCCAATAACCTAAGCCGCCCGGGTTGACCGCCGATTTCATAGCCCCGTTCAATCTCAAGATTGTCGCTGTAGGATCCGGTAAATTTGCTATTGAGTTGCAGGCCATTGGATTCGACGGGTAGTAAATTGCGCCCGACTCGAATGGCCCAGTCATCGTGGTAGTACTCGACAGCAATCCCTCGGGTATAACCCCTTGCGTCAGCTGGCGTATCCCAGGCCGCATAATCCATCATGGCCCAATTCATAAACTGTGTACGGGGGTCGTGCGCAAAAGCGTTTTGGTCAAAAATATCAGTAATGGCGTAAATACCCCCTGTCAGCACAAGACGGCGCTTGTCGACTGTGCCCGCAAATTGATTAAAGCTAGCCTCTTGCTCAACCGTACCTCCACCAAAGCCAATCGTTTGACGCACAAAGGCACGTGCCATGTAGCCGCTTGGCTCACCATTGCCGGCTTTTTGCGCTTCTCCGTTGGTCATGCCGCCCAGGCCGCGTAATCCTGAAAACGGAACGCCTTGCGCAAGTTCAGGGTCAAGAAAAAACTCAGTGCCCTTCCAGGGTCGCGCGCCAAAAAATGCTGTTCCGGTAAGGGTGTAGCCAATTTCGCCATAGGGATTCAAACTACTGGCGCCAGAGTAAGGTGCGTAAAAGCTGGGTTGTTTTTGCCACACCCAAGTCGATTGCAGCTTTGCTGTGACGTACTCAAACTCTGGTTCGGCGGCAGCCAACGCGCGCGATGCACTGAAACAGGTCATCGCAAGCATCGCTGCAAAGAAAAGTCTGAGTAACCGAGAGATAAAAGAAGAAAACATAAATACAAATAATATTTGTTAATGAGGACTATTGTCATTTCACCAAAGTCGGCAAGATCCCTCAATCAGGCAACATCAGCCAAGTCGCGAGCAAAACCAGTCTAACCAGTAGTACCCGTATAACCAAAAAAAACAAAACAGCTGAGAGAATCGTTGCAAACAATACAAGCAGGATCTTGCTAGTATGACGCGTACCCTAACAAACCCGCGGACAGTACAACAGGTTAATATTTCAATCATGCTACAAACAACGCCGGTTACCAGACTCTTGCTCATTGAAGATGAACAAGATATGGCGCGTTATCTCAGCAAAGGCCTCGAAGAGGCCGGCTACAGCGTCACGCACGCCGATCAGGCCGAGCAGGCAAAGAGCCTTGCCCTGACACAGCAATGGGACATTATGATCGTTGACCGAATGCTGCCGCACGAGCAAGACGGACTCGACATCATCAAACACACTCGCCAAGCGGGTATACAGACCCCCGTGCTTGTCTTGAGTGCGTTGGCGAGTTTAGACGATCGCGTACGCGGCCTGCGCGATGGGGGCGACGATTATCTAACCAAGCCCTTCGCCCTACCTGAGCTCTTAGCGCGCCTCGAGGCTTTGATACGTCGTGCGAATCCCCCACCCAACGCCATGCTCGACAACCGGCAACTCAAGCTCGCCGATTTAACGCTTGATTTGTTGTCGCGCAAGGCCGAACGCGCGGGTCAGCCCATCACTCTGCAACCGCGTGAATTTAAGCTGCTTGAATACCTAGTGCGCAATCAGGGGTAGGTTGTGACCCGCTCCATGCTGCTTGAATCAGTATGGGATTTTCACTTTGACCCCGGCACCAATGTGATTGACGTTCAGATCAGCCGCCTGCGCAACAAAATTGACAAAGGTCACAGCGCACCGCTTGTGCATACGGTGCGCGGCGTTGGCTACAGGTTTGGCTTGGATGGATAGGATTTGGCATTCGGTTGCTTTTCGCTTAGCCCTGCTCTGTGGTGCGCTAGTGGTGGCCTCAGTTTTGGTATTGTCATCGGTTTTTTACTTCGTATCGCTTGGGCTTTTAGCACGCAACATTGATGGCAAGATTTTGTCCATCATTGAAAAATTCAGTGACGATGCCGAAACGAATGGGCTCTCTGTTTTAG
>CAMEAW010000176.1 GCA_945911685.1 Bordetella parapertussis | reverse complement strand
TCAAGCTTTTTACCCTTCTGCATCGACGCCTCGCTTTGATTAAACATAATCACCGCGGGCAAAAACATTGCGTTCAGGGTGCCGTGGTGCAGGCGTGGGTTCAGACCACCTAGCGAATGGCTCAAACTATGCACGGCGCCCAAGCCTTTTTGAAACGACATCGCCCCCTGGGTTGACGCACTCATCATATGAAAGCGCGCCTCTCGGTCGTGCGGTTGCTTAGTGGCACGCTCGATGTGTGCCCAGCCGCGCCATAAGCCGTCTAAAGCAATCCCTTCAGCCGGAAAATTCAAGGCCGAAGACATGAACGACTCGCAGCAGTGCGTAATGGCATCCATGCCAGTCGCAGCGGTGAGCAGCGGGGGTAAATCAAGCGTCAACTCTGGGTCGCAGATCGCCGATCTTGGCACCACATAAGGCGACAGAATACCGACCTTGCGGCCGTCATCCAAGATGAGCATCGCGCCACGGCCGACCTCACTGCCAGTGCCTGACGTTGTTGGGATCGCGATCACGGGTGCCGTCGCGGCTGTAATACGCGCCACCCCACCCTCGATCGCTGCAAAGTGCTTCAAATCGCCTGCGTGTGTTGCCATCACTGCGACGGCTTTGGCCAGATCCATCGCTGAACCGCCGCCCACAGCAATCAAGCCGTCAAACTTTCCCTCGCGGTAAATCTTCAAGGCATCGCGCGTGGCAGCCTCTGTTGGGTTTGGAGGCGTCTGATCATACACAGCAACGGCCTCAGCGTTTTTTAACTGCGCCAACACCTTATCGATAATGCCCACCGCACGCACGCCAGCGTCAGTCACGATCATCGGGCGCTTAATACCGACCCGGTCGCACTCTGACTGCAACAGTGCCACCACGCCAAAGTCGAATTGGATTTGCGTGATGTAATTGATCAGTGCCATGTTGTAGCTCTCCGTTGTTTTTTAGTGATTTGAAAGATGATAAAGCATCCAGAACGCTTTGGAGCACCAAAACAATCAGCGTGACAGTACCCTGCACAAGAGTAGAATTTGTGTTCGGTTTAAGTGGAGTTGGTCGTGGCACAGATGTTTCGTATCACCCTTTCAGCGGCACTCATGCTCGTCGTAGCAGCGGCCTTATCGCCGAGCGATGCACGGGCGCAAAGCGGGCTCAGGTTCAACCCTGGCGGCTTGACGCCGGGCGTGCCATATTCAAGCTCAGGCTCAATTTTGGATTCGATGCCTGCTCCGCCCTCAGAGGCACCGACGCAACCCGATCCGACTGCTGCCAAACCTGAGCCAGCAGCCGAGCCGGTCTCTGCCAGCACTGCAGCGGCACCTGCTAAGACTGAGCCCTCTGAGCCGACGATTCATCAAGGGTTGTCTCCCGAAAAAACAAACCCTGCTGGTGGCTTGAGCCCAATCCGCGGTGCTGCACCACCACCGGTGAGCCCTGAGGTTTCAACTGGCGGACAGAGCCCGTACCTCGCACCAAACCCCTACGCGACACCCCGCAGCCCCGGAGGCGGCTTAAAAATACGGTAAGCCTCCTCCGAAGTCGCCGAAAGTCGCTCAGGCTAAGCCAGCTACCCAGTCCGTCTGCCAACCGAGCAACTCGGCCAAGCGCGTCACGACCCACCCAGCCTCGCGCACGCTTACCCCAACATCCGTAACCGTGAGCCCTTGGTAGATACGTTCAAGCACGTCAGCCTCGGTAATACCAAGCTCCCATAGCTTGGCGTTGGCCTGCTCGGTCAGCATGCTGGCCATATCTTCACAAAAATCATAGCGCTCGTAGATCACCTCTTTTGTTGCACTGGGCTTGCTGCGCCCTGGCTCAACAAACAACGCAATAAACGAAGGCGGGATCACGATCTGATTATCATCACTCATGGCTGCGTTTGCGCAATAAATACTTTTGCATGCCTTGCATGACAATCACATCCTTCTGATTGCGGATTTCAGAGTGCATGGTCAACACACCCGTCGTACGATTTGGCACCAACTCTGCCACGGTCAGGCTTGAGTACAAGGTATCACCGACAAAAACGGGCTGTAAAAATTTGCTGCTTTGTTCGATAAAGGCCTTCAACGACTCTTCGACCATGTGCGGAAACAAGCCCGCCCCCGCAGCCGTTTGAATCACCACCTGAAACCCGTGCGCCAACATATGCGGCATACCATGCGCCCGACAGTATTCAAGGTCGTAGTGCACGGGGTGATTGTCACCACTTGCCAACGAGAAGGCCGCGAACAACGCATCGGTCATTGTGCGCGAGGGCAAATTAAAGCGCTCGCCCACCACAAAATCCTCAAAAAATCGTTGCGCGCACATTTGATGCTTGATCATTGTTGTCTTCTCCTATTCGAACTCAACGCCGCGCCGCCTCAGACTGGGCGCAGCAAGCGTAAGCGTAACCGATGGCCAATTCGTGCAAGGCCACTCGCTAAAGCGCACGGATGCACAGAAACACGAGCTCAAGTCGCATAAAGGCCTGTTTCGGGTTGATTGTGACTAAGAACTCTGTCAACGTTTGACTACTTTTTAGGTTGCAGGCAACCGCCTGCACGAGGCACTGCGATCTTCTGCATCTCTGAGCTGCTCCCGCCTTCTTCCGACTTTGAGTTCAAGCGAATCACGCCCTTTTATGAAAACGAATAATCAATCTATTTTTGTGCTGTCGCGCCCGCTCTTTTTGCTGCTGCTTGCGTTGAATCTAGGCGTGATGCTTTGGCTGAAGCTGCATACCGGCGACTTTTTTGGCTGGAACCCTGTCGACCTCAACAAGCACAAGCTGTTTGAATTGAAGTCAATACTGGCCATTGCACAATTCGTTTTCATTGCCTTTACCATCGACCAACTATTGCGCCAAGCCATCGTGCGCTTTAACGATCGCTCTGACGAGCGCCACGTGCCAGCCATTTTGGTACAAGTGATGACGGTCGCTGTTTTTTTAGCGGCAGGCTTGTCTGCCTACGTAGGGCTTTACGATCATCACTTTACTTACCTGCTCGCCTCGATCGGCGCCCTAAGCGTCGGCATTCTTTATATTTTGAAAGATGTTGGTCATCAGGTCATTTGTGGCATCACCCTTCAAGCCGACCACATCGTATCGGTGGATGACTGGATCGAACTGAAAGAAGACGGCGCTACCGAGTACCTGCAAGTGGTCGAGCTAGATTACCGAATGGTGGTGCTAAAGAACGACCACGGCCAGTTGATTCGTGTGTACAACCACGAATTTACTGAGATGCATTTCATCAACCTGTCTAAGCAAAAGCCAGGTGTCGGTGCACCGCGTCAACTTGAAATTCAAGTCAGCGCGCGCAATAACCCAGACCGAGTGTTACGCATTATGGATCTGGCGCTTAAACACGTTGTACACAGCAATCACGAGTTTCTGCCTAAGTTTTCGTGTTTTGTGTCAAAGATCGAAGAAGGCGTCATCACCTATTTGGTTTGGTACAAGGCCGAAATTGACACGGCACCTTTTGAAACCAACGGCGTCATCCTGTTATGTATGACGCGTTTCTTCAAAGCGGCGGGCATCAACCTCAATCGTTTTGAAACCCAGCACCCCTCAGAAAACCACACCGATACACAGTCACGCCTGCTAGATTGTTATGGCCTCGGTATTCTAAAACTGCTCAGCCATGAGCAAGTCGCGACGATTGGTCGATCGGTCAACGTCTTGCACTATTACGCCGATCATCACGTGATTGAGAAAGGCGCGCAAGAAGACTGGATGTACATCATCTCTGAAGGCTGCTTAGAAGTAAAAATAGCCGACCAACATGGCGAGCAAAAAGTTGTTGCAACGCTGTGGCCCGGTGACTTTGTGGGTGAAATGTCGATGCTCACGGGCACACCGCGCGCTGCCGATGTCTTTGCGAAAGCTGACACCGTGCTCGTGCAGATCACCAAAGAAGACATCGCGCCCTTGCTCGACTCTAACCCTAAGCTGGTGAAGCAGTTCTCAGATATTTTGGCTCAGCGGGTGGCCCAGAATGAAGTGTTTGCAAGCTCTGATGGGCAAGCTGCACGCGTCGCTGAAGAGTCAAAAAGTATCACTGCAAAAATTTTAAATTTCTTTTTCAAGAAAAAGTAGGCACACTAGGGTCTTGAGCAAATTCGCACAAACGAAGCGAGGCCCTATGTCACAAAACATCCAGACCCACGATATCACCCTGCCTGACGGCGCCTGTTTAAAAGTCTTTACACAAGGTGTCGGCACCCCGTTGTTGCTAATCAGCGGGCTAGGCGGGGCCGCCGCGTTCTGGAACCCGTGTCTGCCTGCGTTGACCGCTAGGCACCAAGTGATTCGGCTAGACCAACGCGGTATCGGTGCCAGCACGCGCGGTACGGCACCGGTCACCATTGACCAGCTAGCCGATGACTGCATTGCGGTGCTGGATCATCTTGGGATTCAGTCAGCCATCATTTTGGGGCACTCAACCGGCGGGTGTATCACGCAGGCTATCGCGTTGCGTTCACCACAACATGCCAAGGCCTGCGTCTTAACCGGCACGTGGACCAAACCCAATCGCTACATGCAAGAGCTGTTTAAATTGCGTAAAGGTCTGTTGCAAAGCGACCCGATGGCGTACGCCGTGTCGGCCACGTTTTATTCACATGAACCAAGTTGGCTCAATGCCAACTGGGGTGCGCTTGATGCCTCGCGTGCCGCGGCGCCGCTGAGTGCCACCGCGCAAGCCATTGTGGCAGAACGCATCGATGCCATCATGGCGTTCGATCGAAGCGCCGACGTAGCACGCATCAAGGTGCCTGTCTTGAATATTGGCGCACGCGACGATTTAATCGTGCCCGCTTTTTTGCAAGAAGAACTGGCGGCGCTAATGCCCGGCTCAACGCTACACCTGCTTGAAGATGGCGGGCATTTTTTTCCGGTGACGCGCATTGCTGGCTTTACCGGGGCAGTACTCAGCTGGGCCGCTAAAGTGCCGTGATCAGGCCTTAAGCGTGGCGACTCAAAAATGACATGAGTAGCTGAGCACAGTGCTCAGCGTAGCCGTCGCAGATATTGTGCCCCGCGGTGTCCACATAGGCAACCTCAGAGCCCTTGATGCGCTGATGCATTTGCTCATAGGCGTCGGCATGCCCGATCGACTCTTTACCGGCTGCCACAATCAAGGTGGGGCACTTGATGCCCACGAGTTCTTCCATGAAATCATGCGTGCACATATGCAGCACGAAGCGCCCAATAAAGGCGGGGTCATTTGAACCGGCCTGCTCGATAAACCAAGCCACTAACGCCGGATCAGCGGTTTGATCAAAGCGCTCGTGAATAGTGTCAGATAAAAACTTTTTTAAGCCGATTTGCTGAATCTTTGGAATCCAAGTGGGCGCATGGCTATTTTTTAGACCGGGCGTCGCGCCGTATAACGCAAGTGTTTTGACTCGCGCGGGGTACTGCAGCGCGAGTTGTTGTGCCACGTAACCACCAGCCGAGTTGCCCACGACGTGCGCCTGTTCGCAACCAAGGTGATCCATCAGCGCCGCGGCATCATCGACCAAGTGCTGTAGTGAAAAGGCCTGCTCCGAATGCGGGATCGTCGACTGCCCATGCCCACGCAAATCCATGCGGATCACACGGTAATGCTTCGCAAGCTCTGGCACCCAGCTAAACCAGCGCTGGGCATTACCCATCGCAGCGTGTAATAAAAAAACCGTCTGCGGTTTGATCCATGGCTTGGTGAAATCATCCACGTAATAAGCCAACTTCAGACCATCACGATTAAGGTAGTGTTGCATAAAAGATCCTAGTGATTGAATGGTTTTCGTAATTGCGTCTAAGCCCGTGCGCGTTGGTCTGTGCTTCGCCTTAGTTTGCC
>CAMEAW010000175.1 GCA_945911685.1 Bordetella parapertussis | reverse complement strand
GCCACCCCAAAATTTTTAGCTGCTACCGCTGAAGTCGATGCGGCTGCGGTCGCGCCTTTGCCAAAGTCACGCAAGGTGTATGAGATCGGTTCGCGCCCAGACATTCGCGTGCCGTTTCGCGAGATTGAGCAAGAAGATACCTCGACCTCGTTTGGTGGTGAAAAAAATCCGCCCCTGACGGTCTATGACTGCAGCGGCCCCTACACTGACCCCGCAGTCAAAATTGATATTCGTCGTGGCTTGCCCGAGATGCGTCGGGCTTGGATTGAAGAGCGCGGCGATACAGAATTACTGACCGGCCCAAGCAGCGCTTATGGTCAAGAGCGTTTGGTAGATCCCAAGCTCACCGCCCTGCGTTTTAATTTGCAACGTCACCCACGCCGTGCCAAAGCCGGCGCCAACGTGTCGCAAATGCACTACGCGCGTCGCGGCATCATTACGCCTGAAATGGAATTCGTATCGATTCGCGAAAACCTGCGCCGTGAACAGTACATTGAAAGCCTGCGCGCGACCGGTCCAGAAGGTGAAAAAATGGCGCGCCGCATGTTGCGTCAGCATCCAGGCGAATCGTTTGGTGCGTCGATCCCCAGCACGATGACGCCCGAATTTGTGCGCTCTGAGGTTGCACGTGGTCGCGCCGTCATTCCACTCAACATCAATCACCCTGAAGTTGAACCCATGGCGATTGGACGCAACTTTTTGGTCAAGATTAATGCCAACATCGGCAACTCGGCCGTCAGTTCGAGTATTGCCGAAGAAGTCGAAAAAATGACTTGGTCGATTCGTTGGGGTGGCGACACCGTTATGGATTTATCAACAGGCAAAAATATCCACGAAACACGCGAATGGATTTTACGCAATTCACCTGTGCCGATTGGTACCGTGCCAATTTACCAAGCGCTTGAAAAAGTCAACGGCAAAGCCGAAGACCTCACTTGGGAGATCTTTCGCGACACACTGATTGAGCAGGCCGAGCAAGGCGTGGATTACTTCACGATTCATGCAGGCGTGCGCCTGCCCTTTATCCCAATGACTGCCGATCGCATGACCGGTATTGTGTCGCGCGGCGGTTCGATCATGGCAAAGTGGTGTCTGGCGCATCACAAAGAAAGCTTCTTGTACGAGCGCTTTGAAGAAATCTGCGAAATCATGAAAGCCTACGATGTGTGCTTTTCGCTAGGCGATGGCTTGCGCCCAGGTTCTGGCTTTGACGCCAACGACGAAGCACAGTTTGCTGAGCTGAAAACCCTAGGCGAACTCACCAAGGTGGCCTGGAAGCACGACGTTCAAGTGATGATCGAAGGCCCAGGCCACGTGCCGATGCAATTGATCAAAGAAAATATGGATATGCAGCTCAAGCATTGTGACGAGGCGCCCTTCTATACCTTGGGCCCGTTGACCACCGATATCGCACCAGGCTACGACCACATTACGTCTGGTATTGGCGCGGCGCTGATCGGCTGGTATGGCACTGCGATGCTTTGCTATGTCACACCCAAAGAGCATCTGGGCTTGCCTAACAAAAAAGACGTCAAAGACGGCATCATCACCTACAAGATCGCAGCGCATGCAGCGGATCTGGCCAAAGGCCACCCGGGTGCGGCGATTCGAGACAACGCCTTGTCTAAGGCGCGCTTTGAGTTTCGTTGGGATGATCAGTTCAATCTTGGACTGGATCCTGACACGGCCAAAGACTTTCATGACGAGACCTTGCCAAAAGACTCAATGAAAGTAGCGCACTTTTGCTCGATGTGTGGCCCACACTTTTGCAGTATGAAGATTACGCAAGATGTGCGCGATTACGCTAAAAAGCTTGGGGTCGAGAACGATGCGGCGCTTAAGGCAGGTATGCAAGAAAAAGCCATTGAGTTTGTGAAAAAAGGCTCTGAGATTTATCACAAAACTTAATACCCTCGTGCTTGTAAGTGCGGCTGCTCAAAAGCAAACGATCAAGCCCTGCGTCAAGCAGGGCTTGATCGTTTAAATCTGATGACAATATCTCGCTTGCCCCTGCTCGATGCCATGAAAGGCATCGGGTGCATCGCCATCGTGCTGCACCATCTTGCGGTGTACGGACCGATGTCGGATGTGGTGCGCGGTGATTTCCCGGCAGTCATCGATGGGCTTGAGATCTATGCGCGGCTTGCTGTGCAAATGTTTTTTGTGTTGGCTGGATTTTTAGTCGCGGCCCAGCTTGCGCCCGAAGGACAACCGCTTAGGCTTGCCCTGTTGAAAGACAGTCTGCCTGAAGCCAAGTCAGTCAAACCGCAAAACAAGGCCACCGATCCCGATCAGGCAACCGTGTCACGCTCGACCTCGTATGCTGCCTACTCAGCGGCCTCAGCCTCGGGCTTGATTCTCAAACGCTATCGTCGCTTAGCGACACCATTTTTGTTTGCGATCGCCTGCGCGATACTGATTACCGCGATCGTCAGACCCTGGTTTGTCCACGACTCGCTGTCAGCACCTCCAAGCCTTGCACAGCTACTTGCGCACGCGTTGCTGCTGCACGACCTCACGGGGGTTGAAGCCTTATCAGCAGGCGTTTGGTATGTGGCGATTGATTTTCAGCTGTTTATTTTGACTGTCTTACTCACGGCCCTCAGTGCACGCGCAGCACCCGGCTGGCGCTGGATATTTCCGGCGCTGATCATCGGTCTGGCCGCAGGTTCGCTTTGGGTGATTAACCGACACGATCGCTACGAAGACTATGCCCCCTACTTCTTTGGCGCCTATGCGCTAGGGATGCTGGCGTTTTGGTCAACGCGTCAGCCCTTAGGGGGTGGTCTGTTATTCACCATCGCCCTGCTTGGCTCGGTGGCCTTATGGCTGCAGCATCGCAATCCAATCGTCGTGGCACTGGCCACTGCAATCATTGTTGCCATCGCCGGCCAACGCGGTTGGTTAGCGCAATGGCCACGCCCAGGTTTGTTGACCTGGTTAGGTCAGCGTTCGTATTCAATTTTTTTGATTCACTATGGGTTTGTCATCGGAATGAACGCGCTTTGGGCACGGTTGTTTCCGACCGGCGTCTTGATCAACGCAGTAGGCATGATGCTTGCTGTCTTGATCTCAGTTGGAGCAGGTGCGCTTTTGTATCGTTACGTTGAAAGCCAACCCAACGCGCTGGGCCGCAACTGGGTCACCGCAGTCTTAGGTGCGGCAGTCGCAACTGCATTTTTGCTTGAGACGCTTGCCTGGTGACGGCCGCTTTGTTGGCAGCCAACCCGCGATTCAAGCCAACGCGCACAAACAACGGCGCGCGCCGAGGCCGTTCTAGCCGCTAACTACTTAGGTTACGACCGGCTTCTCGCCAGCGACACCCTTCGCCTCAGCCCAAATTAGGCGACAGCGTTCGTTTGACGTCTTTTTCTGTGCGGCCTGAGCGCTTAACGTAATCCGCCACTTGATCATCGCCAATAATGCCCACGCTAAAGTACTGCGACTGAGGGTGGCTAAAATAAAATCCAGAGACGCTGGCAGCTGGATGCATGGCATAGCTTTCTGTCAACATCATGCCAATATCTGCACCATCAAGTACCTCAAACATTTCACGTTTCACCACGTGCTCTGGGCAAGCGGGGTAACCCGGTGCTGGCCGTATCCCTTGATACGCCTCTTTAATCATTTGCGCATTAGTCAAAGATTCGTCAGGTACATAACCCCAAATGTCTTTACGCACACGCGCGTGAAGCGCCTCGGCAAACGCCTCTGCGCAGCGATCGGCCAACGACTTAAACATGATCGCTGAATAATCGTCGTTGGCGCGCTCAAATTCTTGTTCTTTTTTCTCGATACCTAAGCCGGCTGTGACTGCAAACAAGCCAATGTAATCCATCACACCAGAATCTTTGGGTGCGATGAAGTCAGCCAAACATTTGTTTTCGACGCCCTCGCGCTTCATCCCCTGCTGACGCAAACCGCGCCAGGTGAACAATACTTTTTCGCGCGTTTCGTCGGTATAGATTTCGATGTCATCGTCATTGATCGTATTGGCCGGGTAAAACGCCGCAACGCCATTGGCCGTTAACCAGCGGCCATCGACCATGCGCTTAAGCATTGCCTGGCCATCGGCCAACACCGAGCGGGCTTGTTCGCCCACAACTTTGTCATCTAAGATTGCTGGATATTGACCGAACAGACTCCACGTTTGAAAAAACGGCGTCCAATCGATGTAGCTTGCCAGTTCGGCCAAGTCGAAATTTTTGAAGGTGCGACGACCAATAAACTTTGGGCGCGGCGGGGTATAGCCCGCCCAGTCAATCGCGAGCTTTGCGGCACGCGCATCCACCAACGACATCAGCGGCGTGGCTTTACGCGCTGCATGGCGCCGACGCACGTCTTCGTATTCAACCGCAAGTTCTTCAAGATAGGTATTGGCTGTTTCAGAGACCAGATTTTGCGCAACACCCACCGAACGGCTGGCATCAGGTACGTAAATCACTGGGCCTTCGTAGTGTGGCGCAATTTTGACTGCCGTATGCACACGGCTTGTGGTTGCGCCGCCAATCATCAAGGGGATTTTACGGCTGCGAAAATATTCGTCGCGCTGCATCTCGCTGGCAACATAAGCCATCTCTTCAAGGCTTGGCGTAATCAAACCCGACAGGCCAACGATGTCGGCGTTTTCGGCTTTAGCGCGCGCCAAGATCTCGGCGGCCGGCACCATCACACCCATGTTGACGACTTCAAAGTTATTACACTGCAACACCACCGTCACGATGTTTTTGCCAATATCGTGCACATCGCCCTTGACGGTTGCGATCACGATTTTGCCTTTGGCACGCACGTCACCACCCGCGGCCTCGATGAGCTTTTTTTCAGCCTCGATAAACGGGATCAAGTGCCCCACAGCTTGCTTCATCACGCGGGCAGATTTCACCACCTGCGGCAAAAACATTTTGCCTTCGCCAAACAAATCGCCCACGATGTTCATGCCATCCATCAGCGGGCCTTCGATCACTTCGATGGGGCGCCCGTTACGATCGGCAATCTGCTGGCGGATTTCTTCGGTATCTTCAACAATAAACTGCGTCATGCCATGCACCATGGCATGGGCCAGACGCTTATCCACCGATTGCTGGCGCCAGGCGAGATCTTCTTCGCGCTTGATGCCATTGCCTTTAAAGTTTTCGGCAAATTCAACCAAACGCTCGGTGGGCGTGCGCGTATCGTTAGGGTCTTTTTTTCCCAGCGCCTTAGTTTTATCCACGATCAAGCACCACGTCTTCAACCAACTCGCGTAACACTGGGTCGATATTGGCATACACGCCCAATTGGCCCGCGTTGACAATGCCCATCGTCATTCCTTCGCGAATCGCGTGATACAAAAATACCGTGTGGATTGCCTCACGAATGGGCTCGTTACCCCGGAAAGAAAAGCTTACGTTCGAGACGCCGCCCGAAATCCGTGCGTGAGGCAGATTCTCGCGAATCCATTTTGTAGCTTCAATGAAATCGACTGCGTAATGATTGTGCTCATCGATACCGGTGGCGATGGCAAAGACGTTTGGATCAAAAATAATATCTTCAGGCGGAAACCCGACTTTTTCGATCAACAAGTTGTAGGCGCGCGTACAAATCATTTTGCGGCGCTCGAGGCTATCGGCCTGACCTTTCTCGTCAAACGCCATCACCACAGCGGCTGCGCCGTACAGGCGACATAAGCGCGCTTGTTTTAAGAACGGCTCTTCGCCTTCTTTCAACGAGATCGAGTTCACAATTGATTTGCCTTGCACGCACTTTAGGCCAGTTTCAATGACAGACCATTTTGAACTATCGATCATCACCGGTACGCGTGCGATGTCGGGCTCGGAGGCGATCATATTTAAAAAGCGATGCATACAGGCAACCGAATCCAACATGGCTTCGTC
>CAMEAW010000174.1 GCA_945911685.1 Bordetella parapertussis | reverse complement strand
AGCAAGACAAACTCGACCTCATCCGCCATCGCTTGGGCACTTGCTGCCACGCGCGCGCCTTTTTGCGTTAAGCGCTCTAGGGCTTGAGGATTATTGTCATACACAACAAGATCATGTCCAGCTGCTAAAAACCGGTTACCAAAATGATGGCCCATATTGCCAAGGCCGATTAAACCGAGTTTCATATTTTATTATCTCCGGATATGTTTATTTTTTGCCATCAATTTGTGCGTCTGGGCGTGCATCACTGCTCTGCAAAGGCTCAGCCCACCGGCCGAACGCGTGCCGAACAGGGCCACTCATTGCCATCGACTAGGGGCCACTGATCAGCACGACTTAGACTGGACATGGGGCCTCAGCTTACGCTGCGTCTGCAGGATCTCCGAGCAAAATAGACTCATAGGCATGCAGTACAGTCGCGCCACCCGTATGCAAAAACAAGACGTTATCGGTTGGCTTGAAATAGCCTTTGCGACTTAAGCCAATCAACCCAGCCATGATCTTGCCGGTATAAACCGGATCCAGCAAAATCGCCTCAGTGCGGGCCAGCATTTGCACGGCCTCGACCATCGCGGGATTTGGCACAGAGTACTTGGGGCGCCACCAGTCACCAAAACTCAATACGGCCTCGGCCGGGACCTGGATCTTGACACCAAGCAAATCCAAAATCGCTTGCGCCTCTTTATGCACTAAGGGGTTTTGATCGGACGGGTCGCGGCTCACACCGATACCGACCAGCGGGATTTGGATATTGTTGCCAAGAAAACCAGCGACCAAACCGCCGTGTGTGCCTGAACTACCCGAACCCACCACAAAATGATCCATCGGCTGCCCCATCTGCAACAGCTGCTGCTGCAGCTCTTGGGCGCAGGCAACGTAGCCTAAACCACCAATGGCGTTTGAACCACCACCGGGGATGATGTAGGGCTTGCCACCACCGGCACGCACCTCTTGTGCAACTTTTTCCATCGCCTCGGCCATATTGCTGCCACCAGGCACAACCGTCACCGCCTCAACGCCTAGTAGCCGGAACATAAATTGATTACCTGTGGCATCAAATTTATAGCTGCCTGGCACACGCTCTTCAATCACAAAACGGCACTTCAGGCCTTCTTTTACCGCAGCAGCTAACGTGATCCGGCAATGATTTGATTGCGGCGCTCCGCAGGTCACGAGCGTGTCCGCACCTTTTGCCAGCGCATCGCCCATCAAAAACTCGAGTTTGCGTGTTTTATTGCCGCCAGGTGCCAAACCCAGCATATCGTCGCGTTTAATCCACACACGTGGGCCACCCAAGGCCTTAGTAAAGTTAGGCAAAAACTCGATGGGCGAAGGGCCTTGCGAATAGCGACGGCGTGGAAAACGGCTCAGATCCATATTTTTAATCCTAAAATTCAGTGAAAAAGTAAATTATGTTTCAACCAAAGGGGTTGGGCCCGTATGTAACTTCAAGCGCATGTGATCCGGCACGTCTTGCCCCGCATCCGTAAAGGCTTTACGCATCGCCCCCATGTGTGGGCCAAAAATACCGCTGCGGTTATCGCTCACCCATTCGCGTGAGGCAAATAACGAATCCGTGCTGCCCTGAAACTTTGGCATCACCCAACGGGCAAAAAGCTCGTAACTGCGCATAATTTGCTCGCGCGTGGCCCACTCGTGCGACCTGAACATCACCGCGCCAGCGCCACCGCCCGTGAACTCAAGCAAACGGGCGATACCATTGGCCACGGTTTCGGGAGAGCCTACGATCGTCGTGCCCGCCTTCAAACCGTCGCCCAAAGGATCTTCACTGCGCATCGGCGGACGCCCGAGGGTCTCACTGAAGTAGCTCAGCGTTTCGACGCGTTCACGTGCGCGTACTTCGCGCATGGCGGTTTCATCGTCTTCGGCCACGTGGATATTGACCACGAGACGCCAGTCTTCGCGGTGCATGGTCTTGCCAAATTTAGCAGCCTGTTCTTCGCCAAGTTTCCATTGCTCGGCTAGCTTTTGTGGGCCACCCGGTAAGCCGGCGCCCAGTGACAACATTCCAACGCCGTACTTACCCGCAGTCAGTACCCCCGACGGTGTGGTCGAGGTCGCCACGGCGATGGGGAAACAGCCCCTGGTGTATGGGGCAAGGTGCAGGCGTGCTTCTTTCAGTTCAAACCAATCCGTCTTTAAGGTGACAGGCTCTTTGCCTTCGAGCAGCCGCATGATGGCCCCTAAAGACTCATCCATCATGGTGCGCTGTTTTTCGGCTTCGATCCCCATCATGTAGGCATCCGACACCAAGGCGCCCGGACCGCAGCCCAGCATTGCGCGACCGCGTGTCATGTGGTCGAGCTGAACGAAACGCTGCGCCACTAAAAAAGGATGGTGATACGGCAAGCTTGTGACGCCCGAACCAAGCATGATCCGCTTGGTGCGTTGCGCGGCAGCCGCGATAAAAATTTCGGGTGAAGCGATAATTTCCCAGCCAGCCGAGTGATGCTCGCCGATCCAGGCTTCGTCATAGCCCAAATGGTCGAGCCACTCGATCAGCTCAAGATTTCGCTCGAGTGCCAAGGTTGGGTTATCACCCAATTGATGAAACGGGGCTAAAAAAATACCAAACCGCACACCTGCGTGAGCCATTATTTGTCTCCTACTTTATTTTTGATGTGTTTTTGAGTGTACCGGATCAGACAGCGGCCGGTGCGTCGCCAATCCACGCAATACGCAATAAGTTCGTAGTCCCTGACACGCCAAAAGGTGTGCCCGCAATAATCAGCAGGGCTTCGCCGGGGCGGCCGAACCCATTTTTTTCAGCCGCCTGGGTCGCGCGTAACACGATATCCTCTGTGCTTTGCACAACGGCCGCTTGAATCGAATGCACACCCCAGACCAGCGACAACCGTCGCGCGGCCGCAGCGTTAGGCGTCATACTCAGGATGGGCGCACGTGGGCGCTCGTGCGCGACACGCAGCGTTGTCGAACCTGAAGATGTATAGGCCACAGTGGCCGCCACCGGCAAGGTTTCGGCCACTGTACGAATCGCGGCTGAAATCGCATCGCGGGCGTCACGGTGGCGGCGTCTAAACGTTGCATCCATGGTCAGGCGCTGAATCGGGTCGCGCTCGGTGCTTTGCAGAATGCGATCCATCATGTTGACCGCTTCAATCGGATACGACCCCGAGGCCGATTCGGCCGAGAGCATGACCGCATCGACGCCGTCGTACACGGCAGTGGCCACGTCGCTCACTTCGGCGCGGGTCGGGACTGGCGAAGAAATCATAGATTCAAGCATTTGCGTCGCAACGATCACCGGCTTACCCGCCTCACGACAGACGCGCACAATGCGTTTTTGTAGGACGGGGACTTCTTCTGGCGGCAACTCAACCCCCAAGTCACCGCGCGCCACCATCACGCCGTCACAAGCCGCCACAATGGCCTCAAGAGACTCAATCGCAGAGGGCTTCTCAAGCTTGGCCATAATCCAGGCACGATCCTGAATCAAGCCCCTGAGCTCGGCAATATCTTCTGGCCGCTGCACAAAAGACAGCGCTACCCAATCGACCCCCATACTCAACCCAAAGGCTAAGTCTTCACGGTCTTTGGTCGTGATGGGCGACAAAGGCAAAATTGCCCCCGGTACGTTGACCCCTTTGCGATCTGAAATCATGCCGGCGTTGATGACCTCAACATTGGCATGGGTGGTGTCGCAGCTGACCACACGCACCCGCACTTTGCCATCGTCAATCAATAAATCATCACCGGGCTTAATGGCCGCAAAAATCTCGGGATGCAAAAGTGGTACCCGACCGTTCTCGCCCGGGGTGGGATCCAGATCAAATCGCAGTTTTTGACCGGCCTCAAGCGATTGCTTGCCCCCAACAATCTTGCCGACCCTCAGTTTTGGCCCTTGCAGATCTAGCAAGATACCCACTGGTCGGCCCACATCAGCCTCGATCTGGCGAATCGCGTCATAGCGTAATTTATGATCAGCATGCGTGCCATGGCTAAAGTTCAGACGAAAGACATCGACACCCGCATCAAACAACCGACGAATCATGTCAGGCTCGCTGCTGGCAGGGCCCAGAGTCGCTACAATTTTGGTATTACGGTTGCGGTGCGAGATCGCATCGAGTTTCATGTTTGGTTGAACCTTATTGGATTAAATTCAGGCACTATTACGTATAGTTAATAGGTTAACTGATTCACCCACATTATTTACGGAGTTTTTAGATGTCTACTGTTTCTTTATCGCCACACGCTGCGCTGCGCATTGATGGGCCCCGCCTCTGGAACAGTTTGATGGAGCTCGCGCAAATCGGCGCTACTAAAAAAGGCGGAGTATGCCGCTTGGCGCTCACAGAGCTTGACCGTCAAGGACGCGATTTTTTTGTAGCGCAAGCCAAAGCCGCAGGCTGTTCGATTCGCATCGACCGTGTCGGCAATATCTTTGCCCGGCGCGCCGGGCTCGACAACAGTTTGCCTTCTGTGATGACAGGAAGTCATATCGACACTCAGCCCACCGGTGGCAAATTTGATGGTAATTACGGGGTGTTAGCAGGCCTTGAGGTGTTCAAAACCCTGAACGACGCTGGGGTCACCACCGCAGCGCCGCTTGAGGTTGTGGTCTGGACCAACGAAGAGGGCTCGCGCTTTGTGCCGGTCATGATGGGTTCAGGCACCTTTATTGGCGAATTTGAGACCGAGTTTATTCTGGCCCAACAAGATCGCGATGGCATCACAGTGGGCCAAGCGCTCAGTTCAATTGGTTATGCCGGTCAAGACCCCGTCAACCCAAAGGGGATTGGCGCCTACTTTGAGGCACACATTGAGCAAGGCCCCGTACTCGAAGCCCACGACATCACCATCGGTGTTGTCACTGGCGCGCTTGGCCAACGCTGGTTTGATGTGGTGATTACGGGTTCTGAAGCTCACGCTGGCCCCACGCCCATGCCTTTGCGTCACGACGCTTTGCTGGCCGCCTCGCACATGGTGCAACTGATTAACGAACTCGCACTTGACCACGCCCCAAACGCACGCGGCACAGTCGGGATGCTTGACGTGTATCCAAATTCACGCAACGTCATCCCGGGCTCGGTCAAAATGTCGGTCGATCTTAGGGCAGACTCCGACGCGACCTTGACTGCGATGGTTGACAAGCTCAACGCGCAGGCGCAAGTGATTGCAAAACAGGGCAAGGTGAGTATCGCCGTGACCCAAGTCGTGTATTTTCCACCGGCGGCCTTCGCGCCAGAACTGGTGCAAGCTGTGCGCTCGGGTGCGCAAACCATCGGGCTCTCAGAGATGGATGTGGTGAGCGGCGCCGGTCACGATGCGGTGTATATGGCGCGCGTCGCGCCCACAGCGATGATTTTTGTGCCTTGCAAAGATGGCATCAGTCACAACGAAATTGAAGACGCCAAAGCTGAACATCTAGAAGCAGGCTGTAACGTGTTGTTGCATGCCATGCTTGCGTGCGCGAGCCAGCAATGAAAATCCTGGTGGCACGACTCAATCACGAAACCAATACATTCTCACCGGTTCCAACGCCGCTCTCGTCATTTGGCGATCACGGCCCAACTTATGGCGACGAAGCCTACGCCGCCTCTAAAGGCACGCGCACGGGTATCGCTGCCTACATCGATCTGCTTGAGCAAGCGGGTCATGAGGTCGTTGTGGCGTGCAGTGCTACCGCTAACCCAAGCGGTCGCGTGGCGGCACAGGCTTACACCCATCTGTCTGATGTGATTGTGGCGGCCGCGGCCGGCTGCGATGCCATCGCACTCGATCTGCACGGCGCCATGGTGGCCGAAAACTCTGATGATGGTGAAGGCGATCTGCTTGAGCGTTTGCGGGCAGTATTGCCCAAAGCCCCCATTGCCGTGGCGTTTGATTTGCACGGCAAGATCACTGAAAA
>CAMEAW010000173.1 GCA_945911685.1 Bordetella parapertussis | reverse complement strand
AGTCGGCAGCAACACCACGACTGCCATCCACTGGGCGTCCACGAAATGTAAGCATCACTCGAGATGGAGTAGGATTTAGGCTCTCTTGTTCAAGCGCTTTACGCGCACCTTTGAGGCGATTTTCAAATGAAATCCGCTGAATAACGGCTGCAGCAGGAAGCCCCTTAAGCATTTGCTGCAGTTCATGGATTTCGGATAATAACGAGTCGCGGTAGTCAATCATGGCATCACTCCAAGGTCCGCCTGCGCCTGTGTCAGCAATTGCAAAGCTGCAGGGTCTTGGGTGCTATCCAAATCTACTTGGACGAAACCTTTCCATAGACCATCACGCCTATGTGACCACATGCTATACCAATAGGATATCCATCTAACAGATGAGGCCTCCATTGGCTCTCCTAAAATTTGCCAGTTCGAATCGACCCGATACATCTGTTTAACATAATCGGAATCGAAAAGTTCAGGATTTTTTCTGACGATTGATGCACTATTCTCACCTTTAGGGATCTGTAGAAAAGTCACCACATCGACATCTCGAGGGTCTCGCGCCTGAGTATCTTCTACATTTTCAGAAAAGCTGCCATTCAGCCACTGAAAGCCAGATTTCACGCCCAGCTTATGGATCTCATTGCGAAATTGCAATAAGCCGTCAATGATCTTTAATCGTGCGGGCGATGTTCCCATGGCAGAGACAAAGGCATGCAAAGTTGCCAGATAAGGAGAGCGATCAGGATCATGCCCTTGAACGCCAGGACGCGTCGGCGGGATCACCCCTTGCAGGTTCCAATTGGGAATCATGTAAAGGCCTTTTGACTAATGTCCATCTTGTGCTCACGGCTAATTTAATTCAGAGCGCCATGATACAGATTTACAAATTGATACACGCGCAGTAGCAACGCGTCAGTTTGCTATACAACGCAGCAGCGCCGATTGTTCGGCGATCTCGAAACAATTTGATACACAAAATAGTCCTACGTGCGATCTGTTTTAGATCTTTCAAATACTAAAATTAAGTTCCCTCTTCACATTTAGAAAATGCGACCTACCCCATTATATCTATCATCCTACGTATAACGCTTGACGTTAGACGAATCTCATTCTAAAATTCTCTGTAAATGACGATAATCTCATTTTTATGCGCTGAAACGCGTTCGTTATACGATGGCAAGCACTCAAAGCGCTTTCGACAAATTGAGGTAGTTGCCCAGCGCAAATTACAAATGCTAGATGGTGCGATTGAACTTCGAGACTTACGATCACCGCCTGGTAATCGACTAGAACCTCTCAGGGGAAATCGAACGGGTCAGCACAGTATTCGAATCAACGATCAATGGCGCATACGTTTTGTCTGGACTCCTTTAGGTCCAGACCAAGTCGAAATTGTCGACTATCACTGAAAGGCAGATAAGCATGACCACGAATAAAATGCGTCCGATTCATCCAGGTGAAATTTTGAGAGAAGAATTTCTTATTCCGCTAGGTATGTCCGCCCACGCTCTTTCGATAGCGCTACATGTGCCAGCCCCACGAATTCACGATATCGTTCGCGAGCGAAGGGCCGTAACGCCTGATACTGCCTTACGGCTTGCACGCTATTTCGATACAACGGCACAGTTTTGGTTAAATCTACAAAGTGCTTTTGACTTAAAGCAAGCCGAACAAGATGTGGGTCGACTCATCAAGCAAGAAATTAGACCTCGTGCGCAGCAGGCTGCTTGACGTTTAACCGTAGCTTAGCTCGACATCGATCACTGTTTGCCTTGGCACGCCTGACTCTGCGGTTGCCTTATTAGTGACTTGTGAAACCTACTCCCCGCCTCGTCGCAACTCAACCGCCAAAAGAGCGATCGCGTACCAAGCGAGGTCATGCTGCGCGGCGTGCAAACCCGTATCCAAGACTGGTGGGGGCAGGCGTATGACGGGGTGCTGGGTGAAAGGTTTAGGCTTGAAGCGCAAGCAAGCTTGCCGCTGGTGGGTGGTAGTGCGGGGGTTGAAGAGGTGTATGCGGAGGTACGGGTGCAGAGGCGGAGGTTGAGGTTTGATTTGAGGGTGGGGTAATGGGGGATTTAGATCAATCGCACTCAGACTCACAACGGCCTTGCCTTACGACCGAAGATTTTCCAAAAAACGGAATGCTTTGCCCCACGCCAAGACTTGGGAAGGTCGCCATTTGCCTCTAACGCTTCAAAAATCTCGCGTACTAGCGCACCATCAACCACCTTAGCCGAACGGAGCTTATTCAGCAGCTCATAGCCGTGCCAGACACTTATCATGAATTCCTTAGCCAATGCATGCATGCCAAGATCATCCGTAACGACTATGCCACCCTTGACTTGAACTAGCGCCAAGAGCAAGCAATCCGTAGGTCCGGGCGGCGAGCGCCCTCCACTAGTGTATTGGCTAGGGTCGGCCAACACCCACCCATGCAGAACGCTCTGTGCAGCTTGCACGCTAGACTTTTCTTCCGCCGAAAGGCGAATCTGCTTGGCAAGGCGCTCGTCGGCAAACTCTTGTCCGTCAAACCAAGGATAAAGCGACTTCAACCTAGCGCTACGATGAACCTCATCTTCGACAGACTTATGAATTGTGAGTGCATAGCTCTTGTGACCAAAGACGACACCTACTGCTGGTCTAACACGTTTAGCAAGACGCAAATAGGCATTCGTATCAAGAAGAACGAGCATTAATGGCTAAGCTCTCGATGCAATGTTGCCGCGTCTGACATCGGAATATCCATAATCTGCTGCAGATAGCCAGGACCAGTGCCCTGACTCTTGATCATCTTTTGGACTGCAATAAAGAACACGCTTCGAAAAACAGTCTGCGCGGCCGCGATGTAGGCTGCGGGCTCGGGTGGAGTCGGCTCAAAAAGTACTTCGCTAATCAACTGACCACGTTGACTATTTCGAACTGCGTGGATGTCACCATCTTTGCACCGAAGTGTGGGTAGGCTGTGTGATTTCGCGTAACGCTTGATCTCGCAGAACACGCTGAACAACGAAATGCTGTGTGCTTTAGCGTGCCGCTGCAACTCCCGAATCTCACCTTGTATAGAGCTCTGCCGGACTACATGCGGATAAACGGACTCTGCGATCGACTTAGGAAACAGCATAGCGCCCGCTAAGGCATCAGCAAAATTCTCGCCCTCTTCTGATCCAGCAAGGTCTGGGGTGTAAACGTGAGCTAACTCGTGAGCCATCCAAAATTTGAAGTCTTCAAGTCGCGTATCTAAATTCAAAAAAATGAATGTCGTCTGCTCTTGAGGAAGCAAGATATGCAAGGCATTTTTGTGATTTTGCTTCTCGCCCCATAACACCGGCACAATTACGGCACCATTCGTTGCGAATTGCTCAATTAGGTGCTCGTATGACAAGACGGCGTGGTCATCGAGCCCAAGGCGTTTACGCACTTCAAGCGCGGTTGCTTGCAGCATGTCATATTGAGTCGTCGGCTGCGAAATCTGTACCCGTAAAGAAGGCGACGCTGGTAAAAATGGCACTAAGGGCCTCAGCAACGAGCCCATCGCAATCGCCTTCAGAATATGAGCATCAGTGGTCTTGGCTGCGCCCTTCTTGCGAAAAGCAATGACCGGCTGCCGATCAGCTGAGCTGACCACAAGATCGGCGAAGCCCAACTTCAAGGTTGTGGCAAGCTTCAATAACTTATTTGGCCGAGGGAAATCGGTTCCTTGTAGCCAATTGGTGACAGCTTGGGCTGTCACATCAAGCTCACGCGCAAGATCTTTCTGCGTCCACCCACGCGCCTGCAGCGCTTTTTTAATTTTTTCGCGATCAATCACTTTTTCCATATACGTTGATTATGGCTCAGGCACAGATGAAAATCAAGTTTAATCAAGTTATTGGTGCGAGCTAGCTTACCCTGCATAGGCCTAGTGAGCTAGGTCGAATTCGAGTCACGATTGCGTTTGTACGCCCTCAGATCATTTACCGAGAATATTTTCTTGCGACCAACGATATGACTAGATAGCAATTTTCCTGCTTGGACATAGCGACGCAAAGTTGGCAACGATATCCCCAAGTACTCAGCTGCTTCTGCAGCAGACAGGGGTTCTAGCGCTAGACGACCAAAAACCTGTTCGTGACTGAAATCAACACCAAGTTCCTTTGCAAACTCGTCAGCCGTCATATTGAGATCACGGCGACACCTCTCTAACTCGGTTGCAAAATCGAGTTTTATTTTTTCGACCCAATAAAAATCATCGTTCTTTGCGCTCTCAACAAAAGAGCTCAGATTTTTACTTAGCTTAATGGCTTTTCTGATTTCGATCACCAAGACGGTCATGATCTTGAGCTGCTCAGCATCGGCTAAGCCAAGGGCAGCATATACGTTGCCAGAACTAGAATGCACTTCAACGCCGTCAATAATTCGGAGTTTCATTAGCGCGACTACTTTAAGTAGAAATCGATAAAGTCTCTTGCCAAAAAACCCAAAACAGTAAAAGCAATAATGAAATGCAAAACTACGAGACAGAAAAATTTTGAATCAACGTGATTGTGTGACCCAACGTAGCCAGCAGTCAGCTCTCGGCGCAGTTCAGCCTGACCCCGCATCATCTCAAAGCGTACGTCAGCAAACCCCTTACTCATCTGCAATCGCAAATCGGCCATGGACTGGGTAAGGTGATCCATCGAGCGATCAAGACGCTCAATCATTTGGGTATTTTTTTCGACGACTGATTCAAGTGCGGACATGCGTTTTTCCATCACAAAATTCAAAACATTATTGTGAGGCATTTCTTTTCGAAAAAGTACGCGTAAGTCGTATCTTTGGTAACTGAATTGTTAGCGATTGCAACAGCTTAATAGAGGCCAAATACAACGATGAAAGTGATCAGCAGCTACGCAGCCTGTATAGTCGTATGCGAGAAACGGATCTTGACATCGATGATCTAAGCTCATTTGCGAAAACTGTGAAAGCCTAAAAACGCTAGGTTTTGTTTCCATTTGCCGCTGGCACATTAACGTAGCCAAACGGGCAATGACGGCAGCGGTTACCGCAGCAGACCCCGCGCTTTAAGTGGGCGTGACTTGTCAACACTTGATACCCCGATGCAGGATCAATGTACGTATCTTGACCCTTTTCACAAGCGCTACGATGAAGTTCTTCAATACTTGGCATGAGCAATACTTGATCTAGATCTAACTAGGGCTTCTAAAGGTTGCGTACTCTCAGCATCTGCCGGTACCGTGTTCGTATACTATCCACGAAATAGTATCAAACAAACGTATCAAACAAACACAAGTGCGATGATTGACTTCTTTCTTCTCAGTCTGCCGATCTTTGGCATCGTGGCGGCCGGCTGGGCTGCTGCGAGCTTGGGTTGGGTACCTGCCGGCGCAGTCGATATTTTAGGTATCTTCTCGGTTCGTTTTGCCCTGCCGGCATTGATCGTCCGTCTGATCTCGACCCAACCGTTGTCTGTGGCCTTTGACGCGCGCTTTTATTTTGGGTACCTGTTTTGTGGGCTCAGCATTTTTTGTCTGGTGTTTTTCATCTCGCGTGTTGTCAACAAAAACACCAGTGTTGCAGCGGCGCACGCCACTACCGCCTCATTAGGCAACATTGGTTTTCTGGGCCCCTCGATTATGCTGGCGTTCTTCGGGGCCCGCGGTGCCGGCCCTCTTTCAATGGCGATCATGGTAGAGCTGATGATTCTGTTGTCGCTGGGCAGTGCGCTGATGAGTGTTGGCGAAAATGCCCAGGCAAAAATTGGGCAGATTATTTTTCGCGGTACGCTCTTAAATCCGGTGGTTGTGGCCATTTTTGTTGGTGTGACGTTGGCCGCGACAAATACGACTCTGCCGCTACCACTAGAACAGTTTCTCACCATCATGGGGAGTGCTGCCGGCCCGACTGCACTGTTTGCACTCGGCGCGGC
>CAMEAW010000172.1 GCA_945911685.1 Bordetella parapertussis | reverse complement strand
AAGGCGGTCGCTTGGCGAAAGGGCATACGCACCTGAAATTTAGCAATCTCGCCTGGTTGATACGTTTTTTTCTCAGGCAGCACATCCATTCTGTCGTGATCGTCAGCGCCAAACCAGATCTCACCTTGACGCGTCACATACACCGAGGTCGCGGCTTGAATTTGATTACCTGTAGCATCTTTTGCAGTCACAATTAATTCGACTTCACCGGGCTGCTCAAGTTTGGCATCGCATGTCAGCAAGCCTCGTGAATCACTTGTGCCACGACATACTGTACCTAGCTCTTTGGTGATTGTTTTGTTGTCATAGCTGTAAAAGCCGCCCACCATGCGCTTGCGCGATGATTCAACTTTACGAGAAATCGCAGTGACTTCAAGCGCAATTTTAGGTTGAGCCTGACCTGCTAAATCTAGCGCTAAGGCCTGAAACTTGAGCGACTGACCCACCGAGACCCAGCTCTCGGTCTTGATGCCAGTCACAACTTGAGCCGGCCACAGGGTTTGAACTTTTTGTAGGGTTTGCACTTCACCGCTTGGGTCAGCGTAAGTTGCCTCGAGTAGTAATTCTTTAACCTCTTGAGTCGTGGGGATCGACCCGATCGTCAACTTACCGTTACCTAGCTTATCAAGCGTGAGAGGAATTTTGTTGGCAATGAGGCGTTGGCTTTGTTGTGCCTCTGAAGTTGCTGCGTTGCCTCCTGTGCCAGACTGCAATCCTTTGGGAGCCTTAAAAACAAAATCCTCATAGTCCGAAAATACGAGCGTTTTGTCGCGCACGAGCGCAGAGACTTGCACGGGAAGATTTGAGGCTGCACCACCCGACACATAGGCCACCTGCACATCGACCGGCAATGTTTGTGTACGCACGAGCGGGGCACTGGTGTCAGGCTTGATGTGTCCGGTGAATATGGGCAATCTAAACTCTTCGACTCTAAATTCACCAGAATCTCGCAGTTCGTTTTTATCGATCAGTGCAACCCGATAAAGTCCTAATTTTGCGTTGCGCGGTAATTGATAAGTGCTTTGCGCCGATTGGCCACCCGTTGCACTGGTTGACCACAGTACCTCGCCTTTATATTGTTGACCGCTTCCCACATGCGTGATCGAGTAAGACGAGGGTGGGCTCGCCACACGGTCAAAGCCGCGACTAGTTTCTGCACGTAAGATATGTTTCATCGACACCGTGTCACCCGCGCGTACAAGTGTTCGATCAAAGATAGTGTGTACTCGTTGATCTGGTGTTGCAGCTTGACTCGTTGGTGCCTGAAAGCGCCAAGGCTCAATGCCTTTGTCCCAATTGGTCCAAGTGAAGGCGATATCTTCGACTTCTGGTGCGTGACGCGTCAAAGTCCTAGGCTGCGGTGCTCGTGCGCTGACAAAATACGCTTGCATGTACTCGTAGTCAGTACGGCACAAGGGTGCTTGCGGTGAAATCCCTTTGAAGTTTGCGATGCCCGCTGCGTCAGTGACAGCCTGTGCCAGCGCGCGGCCATGGCAATCAGAGATTTGTACGCTTGCGCCGGCGACGGGCTTGCCTTGATCTAAGGTTGTGACCCAGGCGATTGAGTTTTCTCGACCAAGCTTAAAGTGCAAGCCCAGATTTGTGACTAAGGCCGAAGTTCGTACATACATCGTGCGTTTCTCACCGTACTGCTCATTGAGCAAGCGTTGGCCAAGTTGCTGCGACGCGATTTCTACAACATGAAAGCCTGGTGTCAGTGGGATTCCGATCACTTCGAAGGGGCGTTTATCGGTTGCTGCACGCGCTGGCAGCTCTAACTGAGTCGTTGAATCGCTTTGCGCTAGCAAAGAGACGCTGCGCGTTTCAACTACACCTTCCGTATCCTTAGATACAACGGGCGGCAGAGGCGACCTGGCGTCCCGTTGGGCCTGCTTGCGATCGATCCATCCTGAGTTGTACATTAATGTCTTGCGATACCAAGCGATGATATCGGCATCTGAGTTCAGACGTAAATCGGTGACCTTGCCGCGCTTTTGGCTCACTGGCAGCTCTTTAATATTGAGATTCGCCTCAACGTTACGTACGGTAAGCGGCAAGACGCCAACGCCTTGTTGGTCTGCCAGGCGTTCGATCACACCAAACGGCGCCGCTGAAAACTTAGCTAATGCTGGCATCGCGCCAGTACTGACCTTGAACGGAAACGATGTCGCATTACTCAATGAGCGATTTGAATCGTCTTTTAGCGCCTGAGGCAGTTCGATCATGAATTCGGTGTTTTCGGGAAGTGCTCCAGAAAATTGCACTGCCGTGGCGTATTCGGACGCTTGCGCGTCATCCATGCTCGCGCCTGAGTCATCAGTCAGCATCGCTGGGTATGTCGTCGTGCCAGACGTTAAGCGAATGCTCTTGAGTAACGAGGCTAAAACAGGTGCATTGAAATTGAGTGTCAAAGGCAATATCGGGATACAGCCGCTGCGTGCGCTTTCGCGCTCACAAGTAAAGTTCGCGCGAAAGGGCTCGCGAACGGTGAAGTCTAAGCGTTGCTCGGTCGTCGTTTTGACCTCTGTCGCCGACGTGATCGCGCTAACAATCCCTCGTCCGTAAACCAGTTGAATTTTTGCCGAGGCCGATAAGCGTCGATTACAGGTCAGTGTGACCACACTTAAGGGGTCTTTTTTGGCTTCATTTTGAAGATAGCTTGCTTCAATGATGGCGTCGCGATCCGCCCCAGAGATTAAGCGAACAGGTACGCGCTCACCTAAACCCTCAACGGCACACCAAACGTGAGTGCGAATGCTGGCTAGCGTGGCGGGGCCTGAGAGGTGCAGCACAAAGATTTGATCCTCAGCAATCGGGCCATAGCGCCCAGGCTGTGCGCGTTCAATGATCGGCCCGCCTGTTTGAAAACTGTATTTGGCCTCACCTTGAATTGAACCGCCTAAAAAGCCCGGATCTTGTGCCTTGAGCTCGGCTTGGCATACAACGCCTGCCGGAACCTCATTCACAAAGTCATACGCCCAACTACGCTCAGTGAGCCAACGACCTGAGCCCTCAGTTGCGCGACCTAACGAACACTGCACTTCAACAGGGGCCGGCAATTTCGCTTCGCCAAAGGCTACGGCTGCACGATCAAAGTCAACGACGATTTGTCGCACACCCGTGCTGAGGCCTTGTGGCGTAAAACGCGTAATGGTTGCCGCTTGCGACACGCCTGCACAGCAAAAGAATATGACCAAAGAAAGAAATTTAAACGTGTTCATCGTATGGCGTCTTTTGGAGTGTCGTTTTTTTTTTAGCTGCACAAGGTGCAGTCGCTCTAGCATAAACCTATCTGAGTGCAATAGGAATCCGCCTCGAAATCTGCCCCTTGCCTCATTGACGGCTCAAGTTAACAGCGTAGGGCGAGTTGAGTCGCGTAGGCCTTTGAGCAAGATCAGCAAAAATGGCGCTAAAGTATGACTCTGTCGCTGATCCCATCGATCGGCTTGCTAAAACAGGGCGCTCATTAGACGCCTCTCGGAGACCGACTATATGACACCTTCAGTTCACTGCTTTAACGCCACAGAGCGGATTAGTTTTGGAGAACCCGCGACTACGGCCTTGATCAAAGAACTTGATCGCACAGGTAGCCAACGGGTGTTTGTGTTGGGGAGTCGCTCTGTTGCAATGACACCGTCTTATCAAGCGATTGTTCAAGCCCTCGGCTCGCGCTGTGTGGGGCAGTTCACCAGCATCACTGCCCACGTGCCGCAATCGTGTGTATTAGAGGGGGCGCAGGCAGCGCGCGCGGCACACGCTGATGTATTGCTTGCGATTGGCGGTGGCTCGGTCATTGATGCGACCAAAGTCATACTGGTGGCACTTAAAAAAGGCTTGTCGACACCTGCCCAGCTACATGAGGCGGCAGTCTTTGCTGCAACCGATGGCAGTGTGCGGCCAGCTGATGCGGCAGAATGGTTGAGAATGATTGCCGTGCCGACCACGCTGTCAGCAGCCGAATTTACCTGGTTTGCTGGATGCTCAGACACCACAGCACGCGTCAAAGAGATTTTCGGTTACCCGATGACTGCGCCCAGAGCCGTCATTGTTGATCCGTTAGTCACGCTTGATACGCCAATGAATTTATTTCTCTCGAGCGGCATCAAGGCGGTTGACCATGCCGCTGAGTTTATGGCGATGTTAAACGTTGATCCTAGTGTCGATGCTTTTGGCACTGCGGCCTTAGCGTTGCTGTCTAAGGGTTTGCCTCGCGTGTTGGCTAACCCGACCGATCTGGATGCACGACTTGATTGTCAGCGCGGCATGGCGATGTCGATTCGCATCCTTGAGTTCGGTGCTCGCGTCGGTGCCAGTCACGCGATTGGCCATGTTTTTGGCGCGCACTCTGGGGTAGGGCACGGATATACCTCTTGCGTTTTACTGCCTGCAGTGATGCGCTACAACAAAGTCGTCAATGCACCAAAGCAGCAAATGATTGCGCAGGCTATGGGCTGCGAGGGGATGGAGGCGGGTGACGCGATTGAGCAATTGGTACGAAGCTTAAATTTACCGACCCGCATACGCGATGTTGGTGTGAAGCGCGAAGACTTTCCAGTTATCGCCGACAAGGTGATGCATGACTTTGGTATTAAAAATAATCCAAGGCCAGTGACCCAAACTAGTCAGCTTCTAGAGATTCTAGATTCGGCGTGGTGAGTATGCTCAAAGACATTCTATAGCCTGCTCGCTGAGCGTTCGAAGATATTCTATGATCTGCTCGGTGAGCAGGCTCAAAGATATTTGAAAATCTGCTCAGAGAGCTTGTTCAGTGAAATCGTTGAGCAAGCACAGCGTGTTAGAGGGCGAGTTCTGGCAGATCAATCCAGCGTCGCTCGGCATTGCTGCGATAACAAGCGTCGACTAACTGAATCCCTTTTGCGCCCGCCTTTAAGGGCGAGGCAAACGGGGTGTCGTCAAGCACGTGTTTTAAAAATGACTCCCACCCTGCGCGATATGAATTTGTGTAGGGTGTGACATCCGGTACCTCAAGCCATTGCGCATCAAAGTCTTCGCTAGTGGGCACTTCAATGCTCCAGATTGGCTTTGGAGTCGCTGCCATGGGTTGAATAAAGCAGCGATACAGCCCGCACGAGGCTGAACCTTGCGTACCATCCACTTGCAGCGTCAAAATATCATCACGCTTGATACGTGCTGCCCACGAGGCATTGATTTCAACCAAAGCACCATTGGCGAGTTCAAGGGTGGCTAAGACGACATCTTCAACGTCTACGTCATAAGGCTTGCCTTGTTCGTCGCGACGCTTGGCAATGGCAGTTTTGGTGCGGCAAGACACGGATTTCACCTCGCCGAGCAAGGTATCGACGATGTAGCGCCAGTGTGGAAACATATCCAACACTAAGCCACCACCATCGCGTTTGCGATAGTTCCAGCTTGAGCGTTGCGCGGGGTGGATTTCACCATCAAACACCCACCAACCAAAATCGATTTTGGCTTGAATAATCTCACCAAAGAAACCAGCCTCATTGACTTTGCGAAGCTTGTGCAAGCTCGGCAAAAACAATTTGTCTTGAACGGTGCCGTTCTTAAGTTTCAAGCGCTCAGCCATACGCGCCAATTCAAGAGCCTCATCTAGCGACTCGGCGATCGGTTTTTCTAGATAGATATGTTTGCCTGCTTGCATCGCCGTTTGCGCACGCTCAAAGCGGCCAGCGGTCACGCTTGCATCAAAATAGATTTCATTATTTTTGTCGGCAAGACAAGCAGCGCGATCGGTTGACCAAGCGATGCCGTGTGGTTCGGCTAAGGCCCTTAGCTTATCGGCATTGCGACCTAAGAGCACCGGCTCGGGGATCAGTTTGTCGCCATTTTTAAGCAGCAACCCGCCTTCTTTACGAATGTTCAGCAACGAGCGCAGGTGTTGCATGTTGCCCAAGCGCCCAGTCGCGCCTTCGATGATGAT
>CAMEAW010000171.1 GCA_945911685.1 Bordetella parapertussis | reverse complement strand
ACTATGTCAGCGACCGCAACAAAGTGCGCACCGCTTCATAGCGCGCATTGACATCAAGCCCCTTGAGTTCAATCCGTAGTTTATCTTGACCGGCGAAGCGGATGTTCTTTTGCTTTTGCACGAGTTCAATCAAGCGCACTGGGTCAACCGTGGTCGTTTGTTTAAAGTGCAGCATAATTTGCGTCTCACTAGCGTCAATTTTTTGAATGCCTAGTGGCAAGCCAAGCAGGCGAATTTTGTGTGTCGAGATTAAGGTGCGGGCCGGTTCGGGTAGCTTACCAAAGCGATCGATCAGCTCTTCTTGGATCACAATCAAATCGTCTTCGTCTTTACAGCTTGATAAGCGCTTGTAAAGCGACAGCCGCGCCGGGACATCGCCGCAAAAATCAGCGGGCAGCAGGGCAGGGGCGTGCAGATTCACTTCGCAGCCCGCACTAAACGGCGCATCCAGATCAGGCTCAACGCCAGCCTTGAGTGCGCGTACGGCTTCGTTGAGCATGTCGTTGTACATCGAGAAACCAATCTCTTGAATATTGCCCGATTGAGATTCGCCCAACACCTCGCCGGTGCCGCGAATTTCAAGATCGTGCATCGCTAAAAAGAAGCCCGAACCGAGTTCTTCCATCGCCTGAATCGCTTCAAGGCGTTTTTTGGCGTTTTTGGTGATTGAGTCTTCGCCTGGCGTCATCAGGTAGGCGTAGGCTTGGTGGTGCGAACGCCCCACGCGGCCCCGTAGTTGATGCAGCTGCGCTAAACCAAAGCGGTCGGCGCGGTGAATGATGATGGTGTTTGCGCTTGAGACGTCAATGCCAGTTTCAATAATGGTGGTGCAGAGCAAGACATTAAAGCGTTGTTGATAAAAACCCTTCATCACTTGTTCAAGATCGCGTTCACCCATTTGACCGTGCGCCACGGCAATGCGGGCCTCCGGTACCAGTTCTTCAAGGCGGGCGCGACGGTTGTGAATCGTTTCAACTTCGTTATGCAAAAAGTAGGCTTGCCCGCCGCGCTTGAGTTCGCGCAGCAAGGCTTCGCGAATCGTGCTGTTATCCTCACGGCGTACAAACGTTTTAATCGCCAGACGCTTTTGCGGGGCCGTGGCAATCACTGAAAAATCGCGAATCCCTTCAAGCGACATCCCCAGCGTACGGGGGATTGGCGTGGCTGTGAGTGTCAAGACATCGACCTCTGCGCGTAGCGACTTAAGCACTTCTTTTTGACGCACCCCAAACCGATGTTCTTCGTCGATGATGACAAGCCCCAGGCGCATGAAGTTCACGTCTTTCGATAAGATCTTGTGCGTGCCGATCACGATATCGATGGTGCCGTCGTTGATCCCGATGATGGCGCTAGCAATCTCTTTGGCGGATCTAAAGCGTGAGAGCTCAACCACCTTCACAGGCCAGTCGGCAAAGCGATCTGAAAAGGTTTGGGCATGCTGCTCGGCCAAGAGCGTGGTCGGGCACAAAATCGCGACTTGCTTGCCGTTAGCAATCGCCAAAAAGGCGGCGCGCAACGCGACTTCGGTTTTGCCAAACCCTACATCGCCGCACACCAGGCGATCCATTGGGCGCCCCGAGGTCATGTCCGCCAACACGCATTCAATGGCGGCAGCCTGGTCAACGGTTTCTTCAAAGCCAAAGCCTTCAGAAAATATCTCGTAATCGCCTAATGGCAGCTTGAAGGCAAAGCCCTGACGTGCGGCACGTTTGGCGTAAATGTCGAGTAGCTCGGCTGCGGTATCGCGCACTTGTTGCGCGGCCTTGCGGCGGGCTTTCTCCCACTGGCCTGAACCCAGTTGATGCAAGGGCGCAGTCTCTGGGTCGTTGCCGCTATAGCGCGCGATCACGTGTAACTGCGCCACTGGTACATACAGGGTGGTCTTGTTGGCGTATTCAAGATGCAGAAACTCCATCTCGCCTTCGCCCATATCCATGTTGATCAAGCCGTGATAGCGGCCGATACCATGCTGCGCATGTACCACCGGATCGCCAATGCGCAACTCAGACAAATCGCGCACCATGGCCTCGACGTTGCTGGCGCGCTCTTGATCACGTTTGCCGCGACGGGCCGTCGTGCCGTGTCCGGGGTATAGGTCGTTTTCAGTGATGAAGACCAGTTGCTGTCCCGGCAACTGAAAGCCGGTATTGAGTTGTGCGACGGTAATGGCAAAATGCGCCTCACCTTCTAAAAAGAGTGCGAGTGATTCGGTTTGCGCGTCTGGGGTCAGGCCATGCTCGGCCAGCATCTGTAAGATGGTTTCGCGTCGACCATGCGAGTCAGTGCATAAGACAACGCGTTGCTGCGTTTGGCTTAATAAGCTACGAAGCTTTTGCACCGGGTCGTCAGAGCGGCGCGAAATCCCAATATCGGGTGCGCCTAAAAACTCGGGATGTTCGGTCTCGGTGGTGAGCGCAACGCGTGCAAACACTTTGAGCTCTTCAAAGAGCGTCTCAGCCCGTAAAAATAATGCTTCAGGCGCCAACACCGGGCGCTCTCGGTCACTTTTTAAAAAGTTATAGCGGCTGGCGGTATCTTGGGCAAAACGACGCATGGCGTCATCGATATCCCCAAGGGTCACCATGATGGTGTCTTGGGTCAGGTACTCGAACAAGGTGGCAGTAGTTTCAAAAAACAGCGGCAAATAATATTCAACACCGGCAAATGCAATGCCATTGCCAATGTCGCGGTAGGGCAACGCGCGCGAAGGATCACCCTCGAACACTTCGCGAAAGCCCGAGCGAAAATGATTGCGTGCGGCTTCGTCCATCGGAAACTCGCGGCCGGGCAGTAACTGCACTGAGCCAACCGGATACAAGCTGCGCTGAGTATCAATATCAAACGCGCGAATCGATTCGATTTCGTCATCAAATAAATCGATGCGATAAGGTACGATCGAACCCATTGGAAACAAATCAATCAAACTGCCGCGCACACAAAATTCGCCTGGTACCGTGACTTGCGAGACATGGGCGTAATTGGCCAACATCAACTGCGCACGCAAAGCGGTTTCGTTGAGCTTATCCTTTTGCTTAAACGAAAAGGTATAAGCAGCCAGAAAACTCGGTGGCGGTAAGCGATAAAGTGCCGTGGTGATTGGTACGGTTAGTACGTCAACCTCGTGTTGCATCAAAGCGTGCAGGGTGCGTAAGCGTTCAGAGATCAGGTCTTGATGGGGCGAAAAGCTGTCATAGGGGAGGGTCTCCCAATCGGGCAGCGGGCGCACTTTTAGTTCGGGGGCGAAAAGCGGAATCTCATCGGCAAGGCGCTGCGCCTCGAGTGGCTCTGCAGTCAAAATGACAAGCGTCTTACCCGCTTGGCGTGCCAACTGTGCTAACAGCCACGCATCGCCCGACCCAGGCGGCCGCGGATGGTGATAGCGCAGGCTCGGCTTAAGAGCGTTGAGCAGCGTTGAAAGCGCCTGGGCGACTGAGGTGGGTGCAGCGGGCATGACAAGCCAATATAAAAAGAGATACAGGCACCATCCCAAAAGAGGGGGCACCGAGTGAAGTGCTGATTATAGGGCGCGGGCTGCCTCAGCAACCGTTCCATCATCTCAGGGTACAGCGATGATTCTTAGTGCGGCTTCATCACCTCAGGGTATAGCGATGATTCTTAGTGCGCATGCAGGCTAGGCGTATGCTTTGGCGCGGCGCTTAGGCAAGCGCAGCTCTGGAGATTTTTTTCGTAGACTCGGCGCACGCTCGACCGATATAATCAATTTTACGAAATCGCGTACGGTAAACGGAGCGTTCGAAATCGAACGCTTTACATGAAATGCGATAGATAGAGTGCTCTACATTGAGTGCGATAAACAGAGCACCCGAAAACGGAGCAATATGAGTCAGGCTAAGACAACCCCGCGAATCGTTGCCCTTGTGCCTTCGGCGGGGGTGGGCGCGCGTGCGCAGTCGCAACTGCCTTCGGCCAAGTCTAATGCAGCCATGCCTAAGCAATATCGTTTATTGGCAGGGGTGCCGATGTTGTACCACTCGGTCAAAGCTTTGCTCAACGACGCCCGAATCGAACAGGTGCGTGTGATCGTGGCCTTGGGTGATTTGTTGGCCGCGCAATGCTTAGCGGGCTTGCCACGCACGGTCTGCTGCCCGAGCGGCGGTCCCACTCGGGCACAAACGGTTTTAAATGGCCTAAAAGACGCTCGGCTGCAACCACAAGACTGGGTGCTCGTGCATGATGCAGCGCGTCCAGGTTTACCTGCTGAAGCCTTGAAGCGCTTGATTGACAGTTGCTTGTTTCACGAGGTGGGCGGCTTGCTGGCGATGCCGGTTGCCGATACGGTGAAGCGCTCACACCCGATGCCACACAAGACAGTACAACAAACGATTGCCCGAGACTCTCTATGGCTTGCACAAACCCCGCAGATGTTTCGGGCCGGCTTGCTAGAACAGGCCTTGAGCACGGCCATCGCGCGTAACCTGTCAATGACCGACGAATCTTCTGCACTCGAAGCTGCCGGCTATGCGCCTTTATTGGTACAAGGCTCGGCGTTAAATGCTAAGGTGACTTGGCCCGAGGATTTTGACTGGGTGCAATCGTGGTTGTAGTTCAGCTGCCTTGCCGCAAGGATGCTTAAAAGTGAACCCTAATGCTTTTCGTATTGGACAAGGTTTTGATGTGCATGCACTGGTGCCTAATCGTGCCTTAATCATTGGTGGCGTCAAAATTGAGCACAGTTTAGGTTTGCTGGGTCACTCTGATGCCGACGTGTTGCTGCATGCGTTGACCGACGCCTTGTTGGGTGCGGCAGGGCTGGGTGATATTGGCCGCCATTTTCCGGATACCGATCCTCAGTACCGCGGCGCCGACAGCCGGGTCTTGTTGCGCGCTGCGCATCAGCGAGTGCGCGAAGCCGGTTGGCAGGTGGTGAACATTGACGCCACGATTCATGCGCAAGCACCCAAAATGGGGCCACATGTTGGTGCGATGATCGCCAATATTGCGCAAGATTTGGCTTTGGGTCCTCAGGTCATTAACATCAAAGCTAAAACCAACGAAGGCCTGGGACACTTGGGCCGCCAAGAAGGGATCGCCGCAAATGTGATCGTGTTGCTGAGCGCTCACAACCCGCCATCTGGCACAAATACATAGCCGTGCCCCCAAACGGTCTGTATGTAAGCAGGCTTTGAAGGATTCACCTCAATCAGCTTACGCAAGCGCGAAATTTGCACATCAAGACTACGGTCGTAGGCTGCGTACTCGCGCCCACGGGCAAGCTCCATGAGTTTTTCGCGCGAGATCGGAATCTTAGGGTGGCGGCCTAAAACCTTGAGCACTGAAAATTCACCCGTTGTGATCTGCACGATATGGCGATCGCGGGTCAGGGTGCGTGTGGCCAGATTGAGTTCAAACGGCCCAAAGTAGATCGCTTCGTGATCGTAACTGGGTGCGCCGGGGTGCTCGTCGCTGTTGCGTCGACGCAAAATCGCGTTGATGCGGGCTAAGAGTTCGCGTGGATTAAAGGGTTTGGATAAGTAATCATCTGCCCCCATCTCGAGGCCGATGATGCGATCGATTTCTTCGGCGCGGGCTGTGAGCATAATGATTGGAGTGCTATCGTGATTGCCGCGCAGGCGACGGCAAATCGACAGGCCATCTTCGCCAGGCAATATTAAGTCAAGCACCAATAAGTCAATGTGTTCGCGGTGCCAAATTTTGGTCATTTCTTGGCCATTTTCGGCTGTGAGTACGCTAAAGCCTTGATCGGTAAGATATCTACGTAACAGGTCACGTAAGCGCGAGTCGCCATCGACCACTAAAATTTTACGTACGATAGGGGGGAGTAAGATCTTCATTGTTTTAAAACGCTCGCTTGTTAAGGCAAGGGGACGCCAAAAGTCGGACTGCATGAGTGGAAGATCGCACCATACCGGATTTGTTGGCTGGTTTTGTATTTGCTGCGCTATGCTTAAAGCGTTGTAACAACTAGTTACAAAT
>CAMEAW010000170.1 GCA_945911685.1 Bordetella parapertussis | reverse complement strand
ACCTTCACAGCAAAATCGAGCATCGCTTTTTGTCTGGGCGTGATGTCGGCCTTGTGGTGATTGACCGCAACCTGATCAGCCACTAACGGGTTTTTTGCATAAATACGCAAAATTGCACCGTGCGCCATCACGCAATACAAACAGTTATTTTTGGCACTGGTGGTAGTGACGATCATCTCGCGATCGGCTTTCGTCAGGCTACCCGTATCTTTCACCATCAATGCATCGTGATAAGCAAAAAAAGCACGAAACTCATCCGGCCTGCGTGATAGCACTAAAAATACATTCGGTACAAAACCTGATTTCTCTTGTACGGCAAGAATCTTTTCTCGAATGTCTGTGGGTAAATCAGCCAACTCTGGGACCGCAAAACGCGAGATTGGATGCGCCTGATTTTTAACTGCAGCGTTGTTTTGCGAAACGTTAGTCATCGATTATCCAGTAAGTCAGTCAATTAGTCTGTCGATCTATCAGTGAGTCGATCTTTCGTTCTTTCATTCTTTCGGTATATCGGTATTTCGGTATTTCGGTATTTCGGCCAGTCGGTAACAGCTCGAAGCCTACGAATAATCTCAATTACCAGCGCTCAACCGCGGGACGCAGATCAAGTTCGAACGTCCAGGCATCGGGGCGTTGCTCGTGCAGCCACAGATACGCTTGCGCAATACTATCAGGCTCAACCAATCCTTGAGGGCCTAAGGCTGCTACGCGTTCGGGTTGAGTCGTGCGTACCCGTTCAGAGTCGATCACGCCATCAACAATGATATGCGCCACGTGCAAGCCTTGTGGGCCAAATTCGCGTGCCATACTTTGAGCAAGGGCTCTGAGCGCCGCCTTGCCGCCTGCGAAGGCACTAAACCCAATACCGCCACGCAAACTTGCCGTAGCCCCCGTAAACAAAATCGTGCCACGCTGCCTAGGCAGCATCACCCGCGCAGCCTCACGCCCCACTAAAAAGCCAGCCATTGCGCACATTTCCCAGGTCTTGAAATATTTTTGTGCGGTCATCTCTAGCAGTGGAAAGCGTACATTGCCACCAACGTTAAACACAACGACCTCAAGAGCGCCTACGTCTTGTTCAATTTTTTGAAATAAGCTGATGACTTCATCCTCACGACGCGCATCAAGCGTGAACGCCATGGCACGACCGCCTAATTCATGAATGGCTGCCAACAAGTCTTGACTGGCTTCAGGGGTACGAAGCGTGACGCAAACTGTGTAACCTGCCAGCGCAAAGCGCTTCGCAACAGCACTGCCCGTACCGTCACCGGCACCTACGATTAAACAAACTTTTGGGGGCAACCCGGTCGCGGTGGCGTGATTCATCTTAGGCCCTTGCAGTGGGGCGCGCCACCATTGCGCCGTACCATCGCGTTAGCTCTTTGAGCTCTGGAGGAATCCTGGAGCCAGTTGCTTTACCAACCAAAAAGCCGCACTGTGCGACGATATCAGCGATCGTGTAGTGATCCGCCGCGATGAACTCTTTACCAACCAACTCTTTGTCTAACCACTCAAAAGCCTCGAACGCGCGTGCATGATAAAACTCGCCGCAGGCTGGTTCTTGCGGCACACGACCGATCCAGTACTGACCCGTATGTCGAAAGTTAGTGATGATCGGCATCACAATTTCAAACTCTATTCGACGCGTCCACATCTCGATCTGCGCTTGTTCAAGGGCGTTGCGACCAAAAAGCGGTTTTTCAGGATGTAAGGCTTCGAGGTAACGACATATCGCAATAGATTCGGTCAATAACGTCCCGTCATCCAGTTCAAGTACCGGCGTTTTACCCAGTGAGTTTTTTGATAAAAACTCTGGTTGCAGGTTCTCGCGATTTAAGCCATCGACTTGCCGGGTCGGGATTGTGAGCCCTTTCTCGGCTAAAAAAATTCGTACGCGGCGAGGATTCATGGCACTCGTCATGTCATAGAGCAGCATGGGTTTTCCCTAATAAAAAACATGCGGTTAATTCTAGTGTAAATGACCGAGCGTGTGTCAGGCGTATTAACATCATGACTGAACGCTGCAAAGCACAAAGCTGCGAAGCCTTTTTAGATCAATACCCACAGAAGGTAACCTATGCCCTTGCATTTCTTTCGACAACTCACCTTGCTGGCCTGTGCCATCGCAGGCTTAACTGCAACAACGCTAGCCACCGCTCAAACGTGGCCTACCAAGCCCGTGAGGCTTGTGTTGCAATTTCCACCTGGTGGCTCAACAGACGTTGTGGCGCGCATTCTGGCTCAGACCATGACCTCGGCGCTTGGACAACCTGTGGTGGTTGAAAACAAGCCGGGGGCTGATGGCGCGATTGCAGCCGAATTCGTCTTACGCTCTGAACCCGATGGGCACACCTATTTCTTGGCCTCGAATACGCCAATGATGCAGGTGCCTTTGCTCAAAAAGAATCCGCCATACGATCCAATCAAAAGCTTCACCCCAGTCTCACTCGTTGGGCGCTATATCTACGTGCTGGTCTCGAGCCCATCGGTTCCTGCCAACACCGCAGCAGAATTAATTGCCTATGGTCGCAACAACCCCGGCAAACTCAATTACGGCAGTTACAGCGGCGTGACGCAGCTCATGCACACCAAGCTCAAAGATGACGCAAAAATGGATATCAACCTGATCCCTTACAAAGGAGAAGGCCCGACTATCAATGACATTTTGGGCGGCCATGTGCAGTTCACGTTTGCAACACCCGCTAGTTCTCAAGCCCATGTCAAAGACGGGAAACTCAAAGCGTTGGCGATTTTATTGCCTAAGCGCTCACCCATGATGCCCGAGATCCCTACCGCCGCTGAGGCAGGTTTACCCCCGCTTGGCGCAGACACTTGGGCTGCCTTATTTGGCCCAGCCAATATGCCACCTGCCATCACAACACGGATGAACGAAGCGCTCAACGCAGCGATCGCGAACCCTGACGCACGTGAAAAAATTGCGCGCCTAGGCTTTGATTTAGGTGGTTCGACACCAGCAGAGTTAGCCGACTTTATGCAAGTACAGTTAAAAGGTTGGGCAAAAGCGTTTGCTGATTCTGGGATGAAGCCCGAATAACCAAGCGCAACACACACGATGTCGCAAAGTGCCCAGCACAGCGCGACATTGTTTTCGATGTTCACATTTGATCGCGAAGGGTTTTTTATGCAACGATTATTGATGTCTCGTCTTTTTGTAACAATCGCACTTAGCATCGCCTGTGTCGGGGTCAGTGCACAAACGTGGCCCACAAAAAACATTCGAATTGTGCTGCAATTTCCGCCGGGCGGCGCGACTGACGTGGTGGCAAGAATCTTGGCTCAGCACTTAACCACGACTCTCGGTCAAACCGTCGTTGTTGAAAATAAACCTGGCGCCGATGGGCAGATCGCAGCTGAATATGTGATGCGCTCTGAACCTGACGGTCACACGTTTTTCATGGCCTCGAATACCCCCATGATGCAGGTGCCGTTACTCAAAAAGAACCCGCCCTACGACCCGCTCACCAGTTTTACGCCAGTCGCGTTGGTTGGCCGCTATATCTTCGTGATGGTCGCAAACCCGAAACAGCCGTTTAAAACATATGCTGAGTTGGTCGCCTACGGCAAAGCCAATCCTGGCAAGCTCAACTTCGGCAGCCACAGCGGTGTGACGCAATTGATGTTTAGCCGCATGACTAAACAAAACGATCTGCAAATGAACTTAATCCCTTACAAGGGAGAAGCGCCAAACGTCAATGATTTGCTAGGTGGACATGTGAATTTCAACCTAGTCTCGACGATCAGTACCGTGCAACACATTAACGAAGGCAAACTCGCTCCAATCGCAATCATGCTCGATAAACGTCTTTCAATTCTGCCCGACGTACCAACCTTCGCTGAAGCAGGATTGCCGTCCTTGGGTGCCCAAACTTGGGCCGCGCTCTTTGGGCCCGCCAAGCTCCCCCCAGAGATCGCCAACCGAATGAGCGCGGCAGTCCGCGCTGCAATCGCTGATCCCGCCTCGCGCGCACGCATTGAGCGACAAGGGTTTGATCTTGCAGGCTCAACGCCTGCTGAGCTGAATACCTTCGTGGCAAGTCAGCTCAAAGACTGGAAACAAGCGTTTGACGATGTGGGATTAAAGCCAGAGTAAACGCGTCGCTAGCTGCCCACTTAAAAAGCTATGTTTGCCGCGCAACCAATTAAAGAAGCCCAGGACCCTTGTGTTCCTGGGCCACACCGGAGATTTGCAATATGGCCCTAATCGGCACTGTCACTGAAGCCCGCAACAATCGCCGTGAGCGTCCAATTCGGTCGGCACCTGGTGTCAGCGGCGGACATATTTTTAGAAGCGACTTAATTCCTGAAACAGGCGACGCTGAATCTGATACACCAAACTGCAAACTGATCGAGCAGCAGCCGCATGGTGTTCTGCAATCACACTTTCATATCGTCGATCAGTTTCAGATCATGGTGGCGGGTGACGGCCTCTTAGGTAAACATCAGGTCGCGCCCTACACCGTACACTTTGCCGCCAAGCACACAGGCTATGGGCCCATCACTGCGGGCGAGCAAGGCTTACATTACATGGTGTTTAGATTAGGCAAAGACGCGGGTGCAGGATATTTGCCAGAACAGCGTGGTGACATGAAAGACATGCCACGACGCCATGTGATGGGGGCACCTGTAGGCTGTTTAAACGACGTCAAGCGCACTGCTTTGGCGAGCACAGTCGAGCATCAGGCTATAGCTCTGCAAAACGATGGTTTGTTTGCCACGATCTACCAGGCACCGGCGCACCAAAGTATTGTCGGGCCTGAGCCAACTTCTGGACGCGGACAATTTATTTATATTGCTGCAGGCGCTGCTAAGGTTGATGGCCAAACGCATGAAGCCGGTACGGCAATTTTTATCGCACCAACCGACCCTGCAGCCACCTTGACCACAGACAGCTCAGGCGCCGAGATTTTAGTCATGCAGTTTCCTAGGGCAAGCAACTAAGTCGCGCGACCGCCATCTCAAGAACCGAGTGTGGCGGTGCGCTTGTTACCTTGCAACCCGGGCGCACTTGAGTCTATCCGAAGCGGACTGAAGGGCTTGCTACAACCTTGCTGAAGCTACAGCGATCAAATTCGTTACTGCGACAATTGAAGATTGAACTCTTTAGCCACACGTTGCCATTTCGCAATTTCAGCACGTCTAAAAGTATCAAGCTCTTGCGGTGTAGACGCGATGATCTCGCCATTAAATTCACCGATACGCGCAATCACCGCTGGTTGTTTTAAGGCGTTTACAAAGGCTTGATTTAAGCGCGCAATGATCGCAGGAGGGGTTGCCGCCGGAGCATATATCGCGTTCCACTCGTAGCTTGCATAGCCTGGCACACCCGCCTCAGCAATCGTAGGAACGTCGGGATACACGGCAGTCCGTTTATCACTCCCTACCGCAATGACACGAAGTTTGCCAGCACGCACGTGAGGCAACGAGGTACCGACCGTTGAGAACATCATCGTCACTTGACCTGAGATCACATCGGTCAACGCCAACGAACCGCCTTTGTAGTGCACAGCCTCGAGGTGCGTGCCCGCTAAGGCGTTGAACAAGACACCGGCTAAATGCTGGGCTCCGCCCGGGCCAGAGGATGCGTAATACAGCGAAGGCTCTTTTTTCTTACCAGCGCTGATGACCTCGGCCACCGTCTTCAAGGGATTATCAGTGCGCACCACCAACACGTTGGGCACACGCTGTATCAAGGTAACCGGAGCAAAGTCTTTTAAGGTGTCAAACAACATCTTGGGTTGCACCGCCGGATTTTGCGCGTGATTTGCGGCGTCGAGCATGATGGTGTAACCATCGGGGGCAGCTTTGGCGACGCTGGCACCACCGATCATGCCGCCCGCGCCACCACGATTTTCAACGACCACGTTCTGGCCCAAGTCTTTTGACACTTCAGGCGCTAACATGCGGGCCACCAAATCTGCAGTGCCGCCAGGCGGATAGGTCACCACTAAAGTAACCGGACGTTCGGGGTAAGCAGCGCTCACCGGGGTCATCGC
>CAMEAW010000169.1 GCA_945911685.1 Bordetella parapertussis | reverse complement strand
TGCCCGTCATAGCGATCCAGTTCACGAAAACCGCCACGCGCTAACAAATAACCGAGCTCAGAATCACCTTCAATACCCAGGCGTTTCATCCCAGCAAGATCCGGTATCACATGCGTTTTACCTGCCAGCATCAAATCACGTCTTGCCTGTGCGAGATATTCGCCAAAGGTCAGTTCACCAATCGACAACGGCACTCGGTTCCAGGTCGTGCCATGGCTCGAGGGATAGCGCCCCGTGTAATAACTCATCCGTGACGGGCCGCAAACGCCCGAATTGACAAAGGCGTGGCTAAACCGCACGCCTCGCTTCGCCAACGCATCAAGATTGGCTGTTTTTAAGTAAGGGTGTCCGTCACAGCCAAGGTGATCGGCCCGAAACTGATCTGCCATGATGAATAAAATATTTTGTGTTGTGGTCATAACAACGCAATCTCTGCTGGATCAAAGCCCGCCGCGAGGCGAGCCTCAATATTGAATGGCCCTTTTAATTTTGGTGCCCGATAGGTCGTCGCCAGCTCGGCGTAGGTCTTGATAGGATCTAATCCACGCTCGGTACAGAGCCAGCGATACCAGTGATTACCAATCGCCACGTGGCCGATTTCATCACGCAAAATAATATCGATGATTGCGGCGCCCGCCGGGTCGCCACCACTGGCCAGCTTATGTCTGACCGCAGGCGACGCATCCAGGCCTCTGGCCTCGAGCGTTCTAGGCACCAAAGCTAGCCTCGCCAACACATCATCTTGCGTGCGCTCAGCCATTTCCCACAGGCCATCGTGCCCCGAAAAATCACCATACTGATGGCCTAAGGTTTGTAAATGCTGATTGAGCAAACCAAAGTGCTCACACTCTTCTTGAGCGACCCGCAGCCAGTCGTAATAAAACTTATCAGGCATGTTCGCAAAGCGCCAAATCACATCCAAGGCAAGATTGATAGCGTTGAATTCAATATGGGCCAACGCGTGAATCAACACCGCACGGCCTTCAAGCGTATGCACGCTGCGTAAGCCCAGCTGCGCGGGTGGCACGAGTTTGATCGAGGGTCGACCGGGGATGTCGGTTGGGGCTGAAAAGATACGCGCGGTATCAAGCGTTGAACTCTGACTCAACTCGCCCAGACAATCAGCCTTCGCCTGCCAAGTATCGTGGCACAACGCCTCAAGTGCACGCTCTCTGAGTTCCATCTCTTAGGCCAACTGCCACCAGGTAAAGCCCAAGGCGCTCAGCGCACCACCTGTCAACATCGTACGCAAACGAAAGACCCAGCCAAGCATTAACTCAGGCATCTTGCGTCTGAGCATGCTGTCAAGCAACCATTGAAACGCCAAGCCCGCCATCAAAATACGCAGACCTGTTTCTGGCGTGGTCAGTGTCGCGCCCCAGCCAATCAGTGCCGGCACCACGCTCCAGACAAACATCGTTGTGCGTGGCGCGTTTGGCGGGGCATGCACTGCCATCCCCCACCATAATGCACCCACAAAACTTAAGATCACCGCGCCATACATCATCAACCCCATCAGCGCGAGGAGTGGGTCAACCCCAGTGTCAACGACCGTTGCCAAGGCAAAACCCCAAAAGGGTAATACGCCGAACAACCCTGGAATCAACGCGCCCAAGGGGGTTCGAGTAGGTTGATTCATGGTGTCGTTTAAGCCTTATTAGTCGTTTTTTTGGCTTTTTTCTTGGCTGTCTTTTCGGGGAGGCCCAGCATCGTTTTGCGACAGCTCGGCGCACCACAACGGCACTCGTACTGGGCCTTAAGTGACTTGGTTAATTTCTCGTCATCGATAATTAAGCCATAGTCGTAGTTAAGTTCTTCACCGCGTTTGATATCGCGTTTTGCCAAGATGTAAACACGTTTGCCACCCTTGCCTTCTGAGCTTTCACAATTTGGCTCGCAGGCGTGATTAATCCAGCGCGCTTCGTTGCCGTGATCATTGCCGTCAATCACTTTGCCTGAACTTAACGAGAAGAAGAAGGTGTGAAACGGGTCATCTGGGTTTGTGGGGTGGCGCCGATCAGCCTCTTTAGCACTGATGGTCGTGCCGGCATATTCAATAATGCGCGTGCCTTCAGGGATTTTACGTGCCGCAAAAACGCCGTTTCCATGTACTTTAGATTGGCGAACAATATGCCAGGGCTTTTCAGATGAAGGCTTTTCAGGTGAGGTCATTTAAGTGAAGTCTAGAATCAGGTGCGTTTGATACCAAAACAATGCTGCGGCTCGGGAAATTGACTAGCGCGAACCTCATCAGCGTAACGCTGAACTGAGCTTCGCATGATTTCTTCAAGATTGGCATAGCGCTTAACGAATTTTGGCACACGCTCGCCACTTAAGCCAAGCATATCTTCTGTGACCAGTATTTGACCATCGCATTTCACTGAAGCCCCAATCCCGATTGTCGGAATCGCGAGCGCTGTCGTAATCGTTTCGCCCAAGGCCTCGGCAACCCCTTCGAGCACAATCGCAAACGCACCCGCTTGCTCAAGCGCTTGCGCCTCGGCGAGTATTCGAGCGGCCGCTTCGGGGCTACGACCTTGCGCCAGGTAACCGCCCATGGTGTTGACGTATTGGGGCATCAGCCCCACGTGTGCCATCACTGGGATGCCGCGGTCGACAAGGTAGCGAACCGTCTCAGCCATCACCACTCCGCCCTCAAGCTTGACCGCTGTGGCGCCTTTACCAAGCAAATACGCGGCATTGCGAAAGGCTTGCTCTGGGGATTCTTGATAACTACCAAACGGCATGTCAGCAACAACGCACGCGTGTTGTGTTGCCCGCACGACGGCAGCGGTATGTTGCCCAATTTGCTCGATCGTGATTGTGAGAGTGTCGGGTAGGCCATAGGCAACCATCGCCGTTGAGTCGCCAATCAATATAAAGTCAACATACTCATCAATGATGCGTGCCGTCGAATAATTATGGGCTGTCAACGCCACAATTATTCGACGGCCCTTGCACGCCATGAGTTGGGGTACAGTCACGCGCTTAATATCTACATGCAAACTCAAAACAGTACCTTAGCCTTTAGTAAAAAATCAGACCCCTTTGCAAGCGCTTATTTTGCGGCTTTTTTGGCTGCGGACTTAATCGCGGTTTTTTTTACGCTTTTTGTCACCGCTTTTTTCACTGCTTTTTTGACCGCTTTCTTTACCGCTTTTTTCACCGCTTTAACCGCAGGCTTAGCCACGACAGCATCGACTGCTTCTGTCGCAACAGCAACGGTTGGCTTGGCAACCGCTTTTTTAACCGCCTTCTTAGTCGCTTTTTTTGCCGCCGTCTTAGTTGGCATTTTCGCCGCGGTTTTAGTCGCGGTTTTGCTGGCAGTCTTACCCGCTGTTTTGCCTGCAGCTTTTGCAGCAAAACGACCGGTACCAGCTTTGCCGCCTTCTTTGACGGGGCGCGCCTCAAACTCAAAGCTCACTTTGCCATCTTCACCACGCGACAGATACGCTTTGAATTTGCGGTTGTTACGATTTGACACAAAACCTTCAAGAAGATCAGTGCGCCCAGTCGCTAACAACTTAGTCATTTGTTCAGCACTGATCTCTTGCTGCAAAATCACCTTGCCCGACCTGAAATCACAATTACGTTCAGGCCCAACCGATTTTTCGCAAATAAAACTCATGCCGTGCTCAAACACCGGTGCCTGACATTTTGGGCATGGGCCCAAAGCCATCTGCCCTGAAAAATCAACCGGCTCGTTAGCCTCCTCATCGCGCTGGCCAAAGTCAAACTCAAGCTTAGACTCAGCGTTAATAATCAAGATCGAGGCAAAGGGGCGCCCCATCTTACTGATAAAACCCTGCATCGGCCCTATGCGTTTATCAGTAATGAGCGTCTCAACTTCTTCAGGCTCAAACGTGCGTCCGCCTGGATGCTTACCAATCGAAAAATCGCAACTGGTGCAGGCATAGCGCCGATAGTTTTCTTTCACAACGCTGCCGCATTTTGGGCAAGGCGATTTCAAGGTGACGTAATCACCCGGTACCGTATCGCGCTCATATTCTTTAGCCCGTTTCACAATGACTTGCGTCATTTGAGCGATCTCGAGCATGAAAGCTTCACGCTGCATTTCACCTTGCTCGATCTGCTTAAGCTTATGCTCCCACTCGCCAGTCAACTCGGGCGAGGTCAGCTCTTTGACATCTAAGCCGTTAAGCAAAGTCATCAGCTGCCTGGCTTTTGCCGTTGGGACAAGATCGCGTCCGTCACGGCGCAAATAGGTTTCTGAAAGTAGGCCTTCAATAATGGTCGCACGTGTGGCTGGTGTGCCTAGACCACTTTGCGCCATCGCCTGAGCAAAATCATCGTCATCGACCAGCTTACCCGCGTTTTCCATACCCGAGAGCAAGGTGGCTTCGTTGTAACGCGCAGGCGGTCGAGTCGCCAAACTCACGGTCTCGATGTCTTCGGTGCGAACTTTTTCACCGTCTGCCACCGCCACTAAGTTAGCGTCGTCACCCTGAGCCTCGCGTCCCTCTACAGCGCGCCAGCCAGGCGATACCATGACCTTGCCTTCCGTTTTGAAGTGATGGCCTTGTACGAGGGTTGTCCGTACCGTATCGCGCCACTCAACCGGCGGAAAGAAAATCGCCAAGAAACGTTTAACGACGATGTCGTAGACCTTTGCCTCAGCATCACTAAGTTCAGTTGGCACCTGCATCGTCGGAATAATTGCAAAGTGATCCGACACTTTTTTGTTATCAAAAATACGACGGTTAGGTTTGACCCAGCCATTTTTGGTAATCGTCGCAGCATGCGGGGCAATGGCTTTTGAAACGCCTTTGCCCTCCGCTAAACCGGCAATGGTCTCGCGTACCGTATTGAGATAATCTTCGGGCAAAAATTTTGAATCCGTTCTTGGATATGTCAGTGCTTTGTGGCGTTCATACAAGCTTTGCGCAAGTGACAGCGTCGTTTTCGCAGAAAAGCCAAAACGCCCGTTGGCCTCGCGCTGTAACGAGGTCAGATCAAACAAGGGTTTAGCAGCTTCAAAGCGCGGTTTAGATTCTTCGGTCACCACTCCTGGCTGATTGCGGCAAGCCGCCACCACGCTTTTTGCAGCGGCTTCGGTCCAGACCCGCGATTCTTTTTGCTCGGCGTCGTCAGCGACTTTTTTGAAGGCTGGATCAATCCAACGCCCTTCATAGATGCCGGCGGCTGCGACAAAACTCGCTTTCACTTCCCAGTAGTCACGAGGTACGAAATGACGGATTTTTTCTTCGCGAGCAAACACTAAGGCCAGCGTAGGCGTTTGTACGCGTCCGACCGGGGTCTTGAAAAAACCACCATCTTTACTATTAAAGGCGGTCATGGCGCGCGTGCCATTAATCCCCACCAACCAATCTGCCTCGGCGCGCGACCGGGCAGCCGCTTCAAGCGGCTTCATGGTGTCATCGGCCCGCAACGTGGCAAACGCTTCGCGGATGGCGTCTTGCGTCATGGATTGCAACCACAACCGTTGCGTAGGTTTCTTTTGGCCCGCATATTGGGCGATGTAGCGAAAAATCAATTCGCCTTCACGCCCGGCGTCGCAGGCGTTAATTAGCGCGCCAACATCCTTACGTTTGATCAGTTTGACCAGCATTTTGAGCCGATCGCCCGAACGCTTGTCCTTTGTTGGCGCCAAGTCGAACTCAGGCGGCACAACCGGCAGGTGGGCAAAGCTCCATTTACCCTTGACAGGGTCATTTGGAGCGATCAGGGTCAGCAGGTGGCCCACACTTGAAGACAACACGTATTTTTCGTTTTCGAAAAAGTCGCCTTCGCGGGTAAAACCACCCAACGCACGCGAAATATCGAGTGCAACAGAGGGTTTTTCGGCAATGATTAAGGTTTTAGTCATTCTTGTCCAGATACAACTCTTAAAGCGGTTTACCAAGCATGGCGCGAGGCCTAAATCAGGCTAACGCGCATCATAAGAGTGGTGATGAATGCCGTGCAAGTTAGCACGTTCAGGGCCTTGACCCCAAATTTGGGTCGCCAAAGACCAAAATGTCTCTATATTAGAGG
>CAMEAW010000168.1 GCA_945911685.1 Bordetella parapertussis | reverse complement strand
ATAGCGCTTTAGCTTTAAGCGTTGTCCAGCATTGTCCTTATTAAATCAGCTACATACAGTGCCAAGAGTGTGTCTTAGAATGTATCTTTATTTTTATTATTTTTGACTTTTTCTATATAAATCAAATAGTTAAAAGTACTTCTTGGCGGGGAAACAGTGACAACATCACAAACCGCCTGAGGTGCCGAAATCTCAGGTTTTTTGCTTTTGGTATGCGGTAGGGATATTAACTGCTCGTGAGTTTTTGTCCCTACCTTTAATCCATGATCGCCGTTTGACAGAAGAACGCCAGACGGTGATACCAAACCCGACTGATTTGACATTAATTCTAATAATAAGGGGCACCCATTAAAGAGCTCAGTGCGCGTTAACGAAACAAATTGTGTTTCTGAATCTTGTGACTGAGGAGGTGCTTGTCTCTGTTGCTCCGACGGCCTTTGATTAACTATAAGCGTGAGCGTAGTGCTGTGTGACAGTACCGCTTTAACGTTGATGGAAAATGGCAACGCAAGACGTGGGCCTCCATGATATTGGCAAAACTCTTGCCAGATGCGCTTGATCTGGTTCGTGGCGGCATTGGTGCCAACGCCATTTATAAGCTCAATCAGTTTGCGACCTCTGTCGCAAACCGAATAGTCTCCATTGTCACCACTCCATGTAGTGCTTTTTGATGACTAAAAATAAATGGCCCAAACGGTCATCAATGTGTAGATAGCTGTGGACGTGCCCAGCGCCCCAATTGCCAATTTTTGGTTGAACGCTTTTGCCTCTTCTTTCTTGCCGGCTGACATCATCATCTGTATCACGATGATTTGTGCCATCATTGCGACGACGAACACATAGGCGAATAGGAAGTAGTAGTCGGCGAACATGGTGTAACCAACCTTCGGGAACGAGTTCTTCTGCGACATGTGATACACCAGCACACCAACCAATCCGGAGATAGCCGCACTGATTCGCGGCGAAAACTGATCCAGCGGTACCCAAAGAATCAACAGTATGATGCCGAGAATGATGATGAGTGGCAGAAAAAAGGTAAAAATATAGGGTTGTAGGATGCGCTTGACATCGATATTCAGATCAAGCGTCGAGAAGTAGATCGGGCTCTTGTAGCCCTTGAGTAAACGGTAATCCGGATCGCCAAACGTTGACTCGTAGCGGTACAAATCCGAATAGAAGACGCGGCCTTGATACTTCCATTCCTGTGGCTTAATATCCTTGATCGGTGCATTGTCCATATGCCGTGTGTCCAGCACCAGCATCATGTGCGTCGAGTTCTTGTTAATGTGCGCAATAGACATTTTGAGAGTTTGTGAGTCGAACGGAAACGTAGACAGGTCGAATGGCGTACCCAAAGTCAATCGTTTGCGGTAGGCGCGGTACTTGATCGCGCCACTCATATCTTCTTTAAAGAGCTGAGACTGCTCCTTGATCGCATTGATGGCTGTGATTTTTTCGATGTCTTTCACATCAATGCGGGGGTTGGTCCACTTGAACCACATAAAGGTATCCACGTCCCATTGCATGTCTTTGATATTGATGTCGTTGATACGAACGATATCAACACCGACGAATACGGTATCAATCACATGGAAAGGCTGGCCATCGATGACCACGAGGTAGCCTTTCTTGACACGCTCGGCGAGCTGCCTCATTACGTATTCTTCACGTGGCTTGGTTAATTGAAGCGGGGCGACCTTGAAGCGACCATTGGTGAGTTGCGAAACGTACAAGTCACGATTGATACTGCGATTATCTGCCCTTTGGATCGGTTCTGCTGGAGCGGCGGTTCTACCTGTATCAACCGAGGCCTCTGGTTTTCTTGGTAGGCTACCCACGATGGCGAAAGGCGACGTCTTTGAGGTTGACTTACCGTCTTCCCTTTCTGTGTCAGTAGCGCCTTCCTTTCGCAAATCCGCTTGCCATTTCGCTACGTACTCGGCGGAATGGTCATTTTTGTTCTTAAAATAGAGCAAGCCCGTAATGCCCTCGACCGCATCCTGGTAGTCCAAATTGACCATGAAATTGCGAATACCTTCACGAGTCGGTTGCGTCTTGGATTGCGGCTCACTCAATTTCTCGATGGCAGCCGACAAAAGTAATATCGAGTCGTAAGCCAACGCATTGGCGACTGTTGGGTCTGCCTTAAACTTTTTCTGGTACGCGAGGCGGAATAACGAAGCCTTTTCATTGGCGATTTCCCACAGGAAGGGCGACGCCACATAAACCCCCTCAGTGAATTTACCGTCCAGTTCGAGAAACTTGGGATTGGTCCAATTGGGAGTTGCCAACACAGGGGCGCTGATGTTTTTTTCACGCATTTGGGGTAAAAGCTCTAAGCCGGTATCACTGTGAGTGAGAGCAGCGATCACGCCGATTTTTTCATTCTCAACGGAATCTGGCAGGTTTTTGTTGGCCCAATCCTTATCCTTCGACTCGCGCTCAGCGGCCAGCGTCTTGACTACGGTCAGACCGAGTCGCTCGGCTTTGTCCATAAATGATTGCTTGAGATTGGTACCCATTTGGTCAGTATTGTGGATGACAAGCACATTGTCCTTTTTCAATACTTCCTTGATGTATACCGCGAGGTAAGCACCTAGTTGTCCGTCCGTGACATTTAATGCGAAGGCGTAGTTATTGACTTCCTGAATGTCCTGCGCCGAAGCGAATGGGGTCACAAATGGGATCTTGGCATCGCTGATGATCTTCGCTGCGGCTTTTGTGGCTTCAGGGTAATAACCGCCTATTACAGCGATAATGGACTCATCCTTGACAAGTTCTGTTGCCACGGCTTTGGCTTTCTCGACATCATCCTCATCGTCCTTGACGACAAGTTCGAGCTTGATTCCGCCATTCTCCTTCGATGACTGATTGTAGCTCTGCACAAACAGGTCAATCGCATTTTTCATAGCCACCCCCCTATCGGCAGACTTCCCCGACAAGGGCATGAGCACGCCGACCTTGTAGGTACTGGCCTCGGCAACTAAGGCACCGAGAACAAGCAAGACAGAAGATAGAAGCTTGATGACTTGAGACACGGTGATTTCCTTGGGTCGTAAAAATTACGGGGAACCGAGCATTGAGGTGGCACTATTAAGAATCAGATAGAGCGGCACCATTAGGAGTAGGCTAGAAAGACAGAGAAAGGACGCCGCCCTTGCTTCAGACCGTTCTCGATTGAGTGGACTTCATCAGATGTCCTTTTGGCAAACGATTTACGCACCCTTATTGCTGAGGAATAAATGTATGCATTTTTAGTTAGGGCTTTGCTCAAAACAGGCATCATCCGCGACCATCCAAGCACTATATTTGTATTTGTGGGTGTCGCTGATAGCGGCGTGTTTGCTTGCACACTCAGAATATTGAATCACCAGCTTCAGATAGCTTTTCATCAACTCATCCCATGAAGTCGAAGTAAAACTATCGACCGCCGGGCAAGGGCTGGCCAGTTTTGCTGGAATTGGCGGTCGAGATGGCGGCGTTGAGCTCGCGCAGCCGGTCAGAATCAATAAGGAAAGTTCGTGGCGTTACGCTACTAAGCCCAAAACTAACTTAACAACAAACTTTTGTTCACCAAGATTCACAGCTTTCTCGCCAAAATGACTAACGACGAACCTCTGAACCGACACCCAAAAAGTCATGAGGTTTTGAGACAAACGGGCTTTGAGACGACTTTTACGGGTTGCGGCTACGGGTCACAGTCAAGAGGTAGGAGCGCAAAGCCCCGCACTGTGCGGGGCTCGTGGCAGATCGAATCTCTGCGTAGCAGGTTCGAAACTTAAGTTTTGGCGGACAGAGGGGGATTCGAACCCCCGATACGCTATGAACGTATACACGCTTTCCAGGCGTGCGCCTTCAACCGCTCGGCCACCTGTCCGTTGTAACAAGCCCCGCATTCTAACAGAGGCAGCTATGCCAACTAGGCAGAACCATACCCCTGCAGCCTAGGTCGCCGATGCCTATACTAGCGGTCATGTCAGCATCCACGGTCACCCCAACACCCCCGGCCTCGCCCACGCCAGCCCCAACACTCGGGCTGCTTTTTATTCTGTTCGCCAAAATCGGCGCAACCAGTTTTGGCGGGGGCATTTCGGGCTGGATGTATCGTGATTTTGTTGATCGGTATCATTTCTTGACCGAAGACGAGTTCATGAGTGCGCTTACGATCAGCCAGATCTTGCCAGGACCCAATGTGGCCAACCTGGCGTTGCATATCGGTCACAAACTGCGTGGAGGCATGGGCGGGCTGGTATCGGTGATGGCGCTAATCGTGCCACCCATGATCTTGGCAGTGCTGCTCAGTATTGTCTTGCTTGATTTGGGTTCAATCAGTTGGATTCACGATTTTCTTGAAGGCTTGGCCGCAAGTGCGATGGGGCTCACGGCCTCGGTTGGGATCCGCGGGCTCAAGCGATCCTATCGTATCGGACTGTGGCCACTCGCGCTCAGTGTTTCAGTTTTTATTGGGTTGTTTTTGTTGAAGTTGCCGCTAGTACCCGTCATTTTGGGGCTAGCGCTTGTCGGACTCGTGTTTGCCAATGTCCACCAAAAACGTATCAGCCCCAAATCAGCCAAGCCACCCGCCTGATGAAAACCTCAAACATCTACTTGGATTTGTTCGTTGTCTTTGCGCCGCTTTCGCTAATCTCAGTGGGTGGCGGGCAAAGTGTCGTGGGCGATATGCACTTACAGGCCGTCGACATTTATCACTGGCTCACGCACGCGCAATTCATCGATTTGTTTGCGATCTCGCGCGCAGCGCCTGGACCTGGCGCCTTACTAGCAACCTTGATTGGCTGGCAAGTGAGCGGTTGGCAAGGCGCCTTGGTTGCTTCGCTTGCGTTGTTTGGGCCGTCAACCATCTTGGCGTATTTTGTGACGCGTGCTTGGCACAAAAGTCATGACAAGCCTTGGACAGCAATCGTGCAAAACGCCCTCGCCCCCTTGGCCTCGGGGCTATTGCTGACCAGCGCAATCATCATCTTGCGCTCAACCTCGGGCGGCGTCACCCCGTGGTTAATCGCGGCTGTGTCGGCTGGGATATTTTGGCGCTTTAAAACCATCAATCCACTGCCAGTGCTATGCGTAGGCGGCCTAGTATTAGTGCTTGCACGGTTGTGGTTGTAAAGCTATTTCGGCAACGACAACATCCGCTGCACATAGCGCGCGATCGTATCCACTTCTAGATTGACACGTTGACCAATCTTTAGATGTTGCAACGTTGTCACGGCAATCGTGTGGGGGATCAAATTGATACTAAACCGTGTACCGCCCGCCACATCATCTACACGGTTGACTGTCAGGCTTACGCCGTTCACGGTAATTGAGCCTTTGTAAGCCAAAAAGGCTGCAAGCGCAGCGGGGGCTTGCACGATGAGCTCCCACGATTCGCCAACGGCCTCAAACTTCACGACTTCGCCCAAGCCATCGACATGGCCTGACACCAAATGCCCACCGATCTGATCGCCGATGCGCAAGGATTTTTCTAAGTTCACCGGGCCTAGGGCATCAAGCCCCATTGTTAGGCGCAAACTTTCGCGTGACACATCAACCGAGAAACCATCAACGTGCTTTGACACCACCGTCATGCACGCGCCTTGAATCGCGATTGAATCACCCAAACCCACGTCAACTAAATCTAAACCGCCTGCGTGAATCTTGATATGCACGCCAGTGTTAGCTTTGTCACCCGCAAAGGGTTCGATACTTTGAATCTGACCAACAGCTGCGACGATTCCGGTAAACATTCTATTGCACCTTACCCGTGTTGCTTTCGATTAAGTGAATACTTTGCATCAGTTCACGCCAGCGTTCAGGCAGGCGCGCCCGTACTCTAATATCTGTGCCCAACTGTTTGACCTCAGTAAACTCAAAGCGCTTCACACCCTCAAGTTGCGTCAGCACTGGCAACTGCGCCATGCTTCTACCTTCGCCCAACAGCATCGGTGCCATGTACACCAGCAACTCGTCGACACAGCCGGCCTCAAGCAAGGCACCATTCAAACCCGAGCCCGCTTCGCAATGAATTTCGTTATGCCCTTGCGCTGCCAACCACTGCATCATCGCGCGCATATCAATGCGACGGCGCACCT
>CAMEAW010000167.1 GCA_945911685.1 Bordetella parapertussis | reverse complement strand
GAATTTGTCGATATCGCAGGCTTAGTGGCTGGCGCCAGCCAAGGCGAAGGCTTGGGTAACCAGTTCTTGTCACACATCCGCGAAACAAACGCCATCATCAACGTGGTGCGCTGCTTTGAAGACGATAACGTCATCCACGTCGCGGGTCGTGTCGATCCGATCTCTGATATTCAAGTGATTGAAACCGAGCTTGCCTTAGCCGATATGCAAACCGCCGAAAAAGCTTTGCACCGTCATCAAAAAACCGCGCGCTCGGGCGATAAAGACGCACAAAAAGTTGTGGCGATTTTAGAAGTTGTGATCAAACAATTAGACGATGCCCAACCGATTCGGGCGCTTGGTTTGTCAGACGAAGACATGGCCTTGATTGCGCCTTTGTGCTTTATCACCGCCAAACCCGCCATGTACGTCGGCAACGTGAGTGATCACGGCTTTAAAGACAACCCAATGCTCGATCGCCTGACCGAATACGCTACCGCGCGCAAAGCACCAGTCGTGGCGATTTGCGCCTCGATCGAATCCGAAATCGCAGAACTGCCTGACGAAGACAAGGCCGTGTTTCTTGAAGACATGGGTATGCAAGAGCCAGGCTTAAACCGCTTGATTCGCGGTGCCTTCACCTTGTTAGGTTTGCAAACCTACTTCACCGCAGGCGTGAAAGAAGTGCGCGCGTGGACAGTGCCGATCGGCGCGACCGGCCCACAAGCCGCTGGTGTGATTCATACCGACTTTGAGCGTGGCTTTATTCGCGCGCAAACGATTGCGTACGAAGATTTCATTACCTTCAAAGGCGAGCAAGGCGCCAAAGAAGCCGGCAAGATGCGGGCCGAAGGTAAAGAGTATGTGGTGCAAGATGGCGATGTGATGAACTTTTTGTTTAACGTCTAATTGCTATGGAACTTGAGTCGTCAATTGCCCCTAGTACCCTCGCTCATAAAAACTGGTTTGGACATTTTTTAGGACGTGTGTATAGTTTCAACACAACTCTCCCTTTGACCGCTTGGTTAGCCTCGGCGCTCTTCGGGCAGCAGGCCGCCCTCGGGCGGCTTTGCTATTTCTGCGAAGCTGCTTTACCCCCGCGCGATGCTTTAGCGGTAGATTATTTGAGTAAACAATGTAATGACAACAAAATTGACCCAACCATTGACGCATGCGCAGATGGTCAAAAAGATGCTCAAGAATCCAGCCGTGAAGGTTGAGGTAGATAAGCTCAATCGCGAAGAGTTCGCAATTCTTGACGAGATTCTTGCTGCCAGAAAGCAAGCGGGGTTGTCTCAAGCACAAATCGCAAAGCGTATGGGCACCCATGCCCCCGCGATTGGCCAATCACCCAAATGACTGGTCTAGTGGCAGTTTCAACCGTCAGGAACAGGACTTCTTTGGAGGCCCTCGTTTTTGCAGCCACTGGTGGTCTATTGCGCGAAAAGCAAGCTTAAGGCCAGCTCGACCATACTAAACTTTCTTATAGCTTGTTTAATCGAGAGACTGACAGTTTAAGAAACGGTCTAGGTGGGTTTTCTTGTTTTCAAAAGCTCGCCATTTCAAATAATCAACGGGTCGCTGGGCACGCTAGTCTTGGATTTTTTGCTGGTGATCGCTCCTCGCTTTGAGGCAAAGTTAATTTTTATTGGTATGGCTAATGAAACAAGATCCAAGTAAAGAGGCTGCGAGTAGACTGCAGGCCTTGGTCGTTCGAGAAACGGGTGTTGCTTTGCAAAACTCAGCGCTGGCAGAGGTTGAGGCGATTGTTCAGCAAGCCAGCGGTTTGGCGGGAGGTGAGGGGGCAGGCACGGAGCACTCGTTTGCTTTGCGCGAGGTGACCATCATGTTTGCCGACCTGAGGGGCTTTACCGCGATTACCGCTGAACTGCCTGCAGGCACAGTCATTGCCATGCTCAATCGTTACTTGGTACGCATGAATCAAGTGGTCTCGCGCCATCACGGTGTGATTGATAAATTTATGGGTGACTCAATCTTGGTACTTTTTGGGGTTGCAGAAAAAGGACCATATGATGTGCAGCGCGCGGTGACTTGCGCTGCCGAGATGCAAATCGCGATGATCGAGCTGAACGGTCAAGAGCGTCCGGATTCAATCCCAGAGCTATTTATGGGTATTGGCATTAATACTGGCAGCGTGATGGCGGGTAAATTCGGCTCGGATTTTTACTCTGAAAACGCTGTTATTGGCGATGCAGTCAATCTGACGTCGCGTATTGAGGCGTTTAGTTTGCGTGGTCAGGTCTTGATGAGTGAAAATACATACAAACAATGCCAAGATTTTGTGCAGGTCAGCGACGGTATTGAGGTTTTTGTAAAAGGCAAGTCTGAGCCAGCGAAATTGCGCGAGTTGCATGCGATTCCGTCGTTGAGCTTGAAAATTCCGCGTATAGAAGTTCGACGTAGCCATCGGGTAGAAGTCGGTTTGCCCTGCTCATTTAGTTTGATTCAAAATAAGTGTGTGCTCCCAGAAATCAATAAAGCGACGATTCGTGACATCAGTTATCACGGGTTGTTTGTCGAATCCAATCAAGCGCTGGCAATGTTCGACGAGATCAAAATTGACTTTGATTTGCTACTCATTGATTATCAGGCAAAAGATATTTACGCAAAAGTTGTCAAAATCAAACAAGAAGGCACACGAACTTTTGTGGGGCTTGAATTTACATCGATTAGCCCACAAGCAAATATGAAAATACAATTATTTGTGCAGCGGCTGGTGACTAGGGCGGCCTAGGGTCAAATATCAGGTGTTGGTTTGCTTGTTTTCGAACAGAAGAAAAACCTGTTCCCTTAGGGTGAGGTCAACAGTGCAGGTATCGCCGCAGCCTATCTGGGCGTCTGAAACGTTTTCGTGGGTAAACTAGGGCGCAGCGAACCGTCAATCTGTTCACGCCTGATCACCCAAAAAGAGACAAAGGACCATGACAACTTCTAAAGATTACGTCCCCCCAAAAGTCTGGACCTGGGATCAACCCAGTGGCGGCGCTTTTGCCAGCATTAACCGTCCGATCGCCGGTGCGACGCATGACAAAGAATTGCCGATCGGCAAGCACCCCTTGCAACTCTATTCGTTGGGCACACCCAACGGCGTCAAGGTTACGATCTTGCTTGAAGAGTTGCTGGCGCTAGGTCACAAGGGCGCTGAATACGATGCGTGGCTGATTAATATCCGTGACGGCGATCAGTTCGGTTCGGGGTTTGTTGATGTCAACCCAAACTCAAAAATCCCAGCGCTGTTTGACCGCAGTGGCGCGCAGCCGGTGCGCGTATTTGAATCTGGCGCGATCTTGCTTCACTTGGCTGATAAATTTCAGGCCTTTCTTCCTAAAGACGGCCCAGCACGCACCGAGACGTTGAACTGGTTGTTCTGGCAAATGGGCAGTGCGCCGTACTTGGGCGGTGGGTTTGGACACTTCTACGCTTACGCGCCGGCCAAGTTTGAATACGCCATTGATCGTTTCGCGATGGAAACCAAGCGCCAGCTTGACGTGCTTGAGCGTCGCCTAGCTGTTAGTGAATATCTCGGTGGCGATCAATACACGATCGCCGATATCGCGGTGTTTCCGTGGTACGGCGGCTTGGTGAAAGGTTGGCTGTATGGCACAGCGGCCGAGTTTTTGAGCGTGCAAGACTACAAGCACGTTCAACGCTGGGCCGAGACTGTGTACAGTCGGCCGGCGGTTAAGCGCGGCCGTATGGTTAACCGCATGCAAGGCGAGCCATCAGAGCAGCTGCGCGAACGCCATGACGCCAGCGACTTTGACACCAAGACGCAAGACAAGATTCAACCTGCAAGCTAACCATAGCTTTTAGCCGAAACGTATCGGCTAAGCGGCCAATGCCGCTTAGCCCGCACGAACAAATCATTTGATCTTAATCACCTGATTGAGCCACCTTGCGCATCCTGAGCCGCATTGAGTATCGAAGTCAGGCTAAGCTAAGGTAGGCACAGAGTGACAGCTCGCGTAACACTGACTGACACTAATCTGTGGCTTGTTCGCTGCGGTTTTGCGCCTCATTGAACAGCTTGTAGTGATCTTATTCAACGGGCGGCGATATGTTTAAACGCAATTTAGCTCGTTTATTTGCAGTGGTTTTGCTGGGTGGCTCGTTCGCTGCACATGGCGCGCTGCAAGATGAAATTCAAGTCTATGACGACGAAATCAATGCCAAGGGTGAGTACAGCCTAGAGTTGCATCTGAACACCACGCCTAATGGTTTAAAAACCGGTAACTACAACGGCGAGGTATTAACCAACGGCAATACGCGCATCACGCCCGAGTTTGCCTATGGCCTGGGCAACGGCTTTGAGCTGGGGTTGTATCTCAATACGGTCGTCAATAACGGCCGGTGGGATTACGCGGGCTACAAAGCGCGTTTAAAGTGGTTGCCGTTTCTTGAAAAAAATGGCTATCCTTTTTTTGCCGGCGTCAATGTAGAAGTGGGTAACGTGTTGAACCAGTACGATCAATCACGCTATGGCGCCGAGGCTCGGTTTATTTTGGGCAAGCACGTTGATAAGTGGTTGTTTGTGGTGAACCCAATCTTTGGTCACGCGCTGTCGCAGCCTTATCGCACTGAAGGGCCAGATTTCTCAGTGGCTGCGCGTGTCTCTCGCGAAGTGACGCCTGAACTTGCCCTAGGAGTTGAATACTACTCAGATCTTGGGCTTTTAAGCCAAACTATCGCCTTTTAACAAACGGGTCAGGCCGCCTTTTTGATGATGTACTGGGACGGCAAGCCGTTCTCGTTTCAGTTTGGTGTGGGCAAGGGGTTGACGCAAAATACCGACTCTTTGACTGTAAAAGGCATTATTTCGATTCCTTTGCCAGATTGAGTCGGCCCAGCATGGGCCCCAATCGGGGTCTCGACGCAGCCCTGTTAGTGCGCTAGCCCAGCATCCTGTAAAGACTTCGGTATGATTGCGTCAAGCAGGGCCTGAGTTTCTCAGGCGCCTCATTGAATAACAATCGCTGCAAGCGCGACTCAAACCAAAGGAAACCCTCATGACCCAAATCCACCGTATTCCCGTTGACCGCCTGCGCGAGGCCGTCCGGTATTTGGTCAAAGGTTTCGGTAGCGAACCCAAAGAAATCGAACTCGTAACCGAAAATCTGGTGCAAGCCAACCTTACCGGTCACGACTCGCACGGCGTAGGTATGTTGCCGCGCTACACCGAGGCGTATCTTGAGGGTGGCTTAAAACCAAACGCACACATCGTGAGCCGGATGGATGGTGGCGCGATGGTCAGCGTCGACGGACAGGCGGGTTTTGGGCAGGTGATTGGCCATGAGGCGATGGAGCTGGGGATCGCACGCGCTAAGCAACATGGCAGCTGCATTGTGGCCTTGGGCAATTCGCATCATTTGTGCCGCATTGGTGCCTGGGCCGAGATGGCGGTTGCTGAAAATCTGATCTCGGTTCACTTCGTGAACGTGATTTCGCGTCCGATCGTTGCGCCCTCGAGTGGCGCTGACGCGCGCTTCGGTACAAACCCCTTTTGTGTTGGGATCCCAGTTGCAGGTCAACCGCCCGTATTGCTCGACTTCGCGACCAGTGTGATTGCGCAGGGTAAGGCGCGCGTGGCTTATAACAAAGGCGAACAGTTACCCGCGGGTTACTTGATCGATGATCAGGGCAATCCAACCACCGATCCGGTTTTTGCAGTGAAACCCCCTTCAGGCGCGCTATGCACCTTTGGCCAGCACAAGGGTTTCGGCTTAGCACTGGTTTGTGAGTTGCTTGGTGGTGCGCTTGCTGCAGGCATGACAACCCATGATCAGGGCGACGGCAAGCGCCGGGTGCTGAACGGCATGTTGACGATTATTTTTGATCCAAAAAAACTGTCAGATGGTTCGGTGTTTGAACACGAAATGAAAGCCTTTATTGAGTGGGTCAAGGCCTCGCCTGCCCAAGCAGGCACCGACGGCGTGCGCATCGCCGGTGAACCAGAGCGCCAGACCCGCGCTGAGCGTATGGCCAACGGCGTGCCGGTGGATGATAATACTTGGCAAGAAATGGTTGCCGCTTGCAGTAAACTCGGCCTCGATGGCGCAACGTTTAAAAAGTTAGCGGGGATGTAAACGTCACCGCCAGCGTCAGACAAGCCAGCGCAT
>CAMEAW010000166.1 GCA_945911685.1 Bordetella parapertussis | reverse complement strand
TTTTTGTGTAGCAACAGTCATGGCAAGTAGGGCTCCGGTGAGCCTGCTCGGCAATGCGATGTTGGGGTGAACTTGAGCACCACCACAATCGCTGGCTGGCAGGATTGGGTGAGCGCCGTTAAGGTTGGCAAAAGTACCAACGGTAACGTGGAAGCTTATGAGCCTGGCGAATCGGCAAACTACAGCGGATTCGTCGCAACGCTCCTCAAAAGCGAAGTGATTGTAACGTGTTTAATTTGCACTTGCAGCAAAATTTTTTGGTGTAAGTGATTGAACGGGTAGGGTTTTGGGTTTCAAACAACCCACAACCTCTTGCACACACAGTATTTTTCTCGCAGCAAGCCCGTTTATTCAGAAATACTTTGCGTGCGGCTGCTCTGGCACGTACGGCATACGCAGAGACACCGACCCCAGATTTAGCTGTTAGCCTAACTGCTTGGCTAGGGCTATTGCGCTGAGTTGTTCAACTCAATTGGCGTATTTGGTCACGTACACCGCTGCAGCAAACAGGCTGGGTAACAATCCTGCCAGAAGCGCCATGATGCGCCACGTCAGCTTGCTCATTTCGCGGTGTAACGTTGTTTCGACCCTGTTAATCGAGGCCGACATGTGAGTTTCGACCCTGCTTATCGAGGCCGACATGCGAGTTTCGAGGCAGGCCAAATCCTCGCGCGTAGCGAGGGTTGGGATAAGGGCTTCTAAGCGGGTGAGTCGTGTTTCCATGACGCAATTTTAAAGGGCTTGCGACCTCAAATGCAATAGGTGAAACTACTCTAATGTGTAACGAAATGTTAGCCCTTCGGCGGCAAATGCAACGCTACGATATCGTTAGCGGGGTCGCCGTGAAACGGGTAACGCGCCCGCACGAGTGGGTCGTGCCCAGGCACGATATGCTGGGGCGAATCCGCTGCGTCACGCAAAATGCCATAGCCATCCAGCATCTCACCCAGATGAAACACAATCGGAAACGGTGAAGGTTTTTCCATGTTTTCGTAATAATGGCTAGCGTCTGAAGCCAAGACCACCCAACCCCGTGCGGTGTGTACGCGTAACGATTGCAGGCCCTTTGTATGGCCGCCAATCTTCATCAGCTCGATGCCAGGGCAAAGCGTTTCGCGACCATCGTGAAACACGACCCGGTCTGCGTACACGCGACGCACCAACGCCACAACATCCTCGATGTTGTAAGCGTATCGAAACAGGCCGTGACACATATGTCGCCCGCAGGCGTAATCCATTTCGCCATCCTGAATATGAAACTTAGCATTAGGCAATAAGTCGATATTGCCTGCGTGGTCGTAATGCAGGTGTGTGATCACGACATCTTGGACATCTTCAGGAGCAACGCCTAACAATGCCAAAGACCCCACGGGGCAGCGCGTCAGCGTACGGCCTCGTTGTTTAGCCTGCTCGGCGTTAAAGCCGGTGTCCACCATGATGGTTCTACCCTCGCCACGAATCAGCCACACGAAATAATCCATGGGCATGGGTTCATCGTGTGGATCGTGGGTGATGAAGTTCTCGCGACGCGTACGCTTAGGCATGGTGGCGTAACGCAGCGCAAAAATTTCGTAATTAGGTAGTGTCATGGGTGTCTCCGGAGGCCGTTGAGGTCGGCTTGTTGTCGTTTTGGGCAGCTGATAGGTCATTCTGCGAGTTGCCCACGGTGCTTGTCAAGCCCGCTGTTATGCGCCTCGCTTGACAGGGGTAAAGCCAAACACAGACAATCAGACCCTAGTGAACCCACTTTTTAAAAAGGCACGTCAAAGATGAGCGCTCAACCCACCATTGGTTTTGTCGGCGTAGGTAGCATGGGCTGGCCCATGGCCGCGTTACTGCACAAAGCCGGCTACCCCCTTCAAATTGTTGACGCTTCGGCCGAACGCGCCCGGGCCTTTTGCAAAGAGATCGGCGGCACGGTTGCTGCGTCTAATCGTGCGCTGGCTGCGGCGTCAGACATCATCATCACGATTCTGCCCACTAGCGCCATCGTTGAAGCCGTACTCAATGGGCCAGATGGCGTGTTAGCTGGCCTGCGCCCAAACGCCGTTGTCGTCGAAATGAGCTCTGGCGTGCCCACCATCACCCGCACGCTGGCTGAACAGGTCGCAGCCGCCAAAGGTCATTTGGTTGACGCGCCAGTGTCTGGCGGCGTGCCCCGCGCAAAAACGGGCGAACTGGCCATTATGTTTGGCGGCAGCGCAGCGTTGCTTGAACGTGTGCGCCCAGTCTTATCTTGTATGGGCACCTCGATTACGCCTACAGGCGATGTTGGCTCGGCCCATGCCATGAAAGCACTCAACAACTTGGTCTCAGCGGGCGGCTTTTTGATCGGCGTTGAGGCGCTGTTAATCGGCAAGCGCTTTGGTTTGGATCCTGCCGCGATGGTCGACGTGCTGAACTCGTCAACTGGCATGAACAACTCGACACAGAAAAAATTCAAACAGTTTGTGCTGTCAGGCCAGTACAACGCAGGTTTTGGCTTGGATTTGATGGTCAAAGACTTAAGCATTGCTCTGGGTATTGGAAGGGATACCAATACGCCGACACCTTTTGCAGCACTGTGCCGTGAGATGTGGGCTGCGTCAGCCGCGATGCTTGGGCCTGGCCAGGATCACACAGCTGTTGCGAAAATGTCTGAAAAGCTGGCTGGCACTGTGTTGTCTGATAAGTAGACTGCTTGCGGGGCGTATGACTTTAGTTCTTTGCTTGCGCCCGGTCAGACTCTATTTGCTCACGTTGTGCCGGGGCGCCTCGGGTAGCCTTCGGCACGAATCCGCACCCACACGGCTTGCTTTTCGGCGTCATCCATAAAGACCCAGTTTGACACCTCCATAATGGTGCGCCCGCAACCGCGGCAGACATCCTCAAATAATGTTGAGCAGACGGCTACGCAGGGCGAATCGGCTGCGCCGGGTTGACCAACTTCGGGGGCTGCCTCGGGGCTTGGGCCAGCATTGGTGGGGCTAGGTTTTTGCGTGGATGAAGTCATCGTCAGAGCTTAGCACCGCGATCAAACTCACGTAAAAATGCCCCTACACAACTCTCTGTGAGGGGCATTTTTTACTGCAACTATTACTTGCCAGCCGCCTTTTTAAGCATTGCCGCTTTGTCGGTGGCTTCCCAGGTGAACTCGGGCTCGTTACGGCCAAAGTGACCGTATGCGGCTGTCTTGGTATAGATCGGACGCAACAAATCAAGCATGTTGACGATGCCTTTTGGACGCAGGTCAAAGTGCTCGCGCACTAACAAGGCCAAGGCATCATCCGAAATCACGCCGGTGCCTTCGGTGTAAACGGTGATGTTAATCGGCTCTGCTACGCCAATGGCGTAACTGACTTGGACCTGGCACTGCGTTGCCAAACCAGCGGCCACAATGTTTTTAGCAACATAGCGAGCTGCATAAGCGGCCGAGCGATCGACCTTTGAGGGGTCTTTACCCGAGAACGCACCGCCACCGTGGGGGCAAGCGCCACCATACGTGTCAACAATAATTTTGCGGCCAGTCAAACCGCAATCGCCTTGGGGGCCACCAATTACAAAACGACCGGTTGGATTCACCAAGAACTTTGTCTTAGGTGTTAACAACTCAGCCGGAAAGCTTGGACGAATAATGTGTTCAATGACCGAAGCTTTGATTTCGTCAAGGGTGATTTCGGGCGCGTGTTGTGTCGACAGCACGACGGTGTCGACTTCAACGGGCTTGCCGTTGACATAACGAAACGTCACTTGCGATTTTGCGTCGGGGCGCAGCCAGGGCAGGCGACCGTCTTTACGCAACTCGCTTTGGCGTTGCACCAAGCGGTGCGCATACCAAATTGGTGCAGGCATTAAATCGGGGGTTTCATTGCACGCATACCCAAACATCAAACCTTGGTCGCCAGCACCTTGATTAAGATAGTCGTCAGATGCGCGGTCGACACCTTGGGCGATATCAGGCGATTGCTTATCGTAAGCCACCAACACTGCGCAGCCCTTGTAGTCGATACCATAATCAGTGTTGTCGTAGCCGATGCGCTTGATCGTGTCGCGTGCAACCTGGATGTAATCCACGTTAGCAGTTGTTGTGATTTCGCCAGCCAACACCACCAAGCCCGTATTGCACAGCGTTTCAGCCGCAACACGTGCATGGGGATCTTGCGTAAAAATCGCGTCAAGAATCGAATCAGACACCTGATCGGCAACCTTGTCAGGGTGACCTTCAGAAACCGATTCAGAGGTAAAGAGAAAATCGTTTGATTTAGTAGACATGCTCACGTCCTTTACTGGCAAAGCCAAAGGTGGGTTAAGGAGGTGCGTTGCACCCCTGAACCTTCACCTGTTAAGACGTTGGACTGGGCGCGACGCTTTAGCAGAATTATTTTTTTGTCGGCCAGACATTTCAGTCTTAACCCAACTCAGTCGCTCCGCAAGTTGTCGGTTAACTCAGCGACTGTTGCAATTTTATGCCAATTTAGTGAATTATGGCGAATCCCCTACGCTCTGACGGGGTGAATAAGGGATAATTGCAAAATGATATGGAATTTCACCAAAATGCACGGAGCAGGCAATGACTTTGTCATGCTTGACGGCGTCAGGCAAGCCATTGACATGACGCCAGAGCGGGCTCGTGCGCTTGCGCACCGGCAGTTTGGCGTGGGCTGTGACCAGATTTTGTTGGTCGACACCCCCCTGCACCCTGAGGCCAATTTTCGCTATCGTATTTTCAATGCGGATGGCAGCGAGGTCGAACATTGCGGCAACGGAGCGCGCTGTTTTGTGCGCTTTGTACACGAGCAAAGACTATCGTCACGTAACCCCTTGCGGGCAGAGATCGCCACGGGGCTCATCACCCTTGAAGAACTGCCCAATGGCGACGTTACGGTCGAAATGGGGCAAACGCGTTTTGCGGTCAACGACCTGCCTTTTGATATCAACGGTCTGGCAACCCAAACGCAGGGGCAGGATACGCTCTATGGGCTTGCGCTCGCAACAACACCGCCGCAAACCGTTTGGCTGTCTGCAGTGGCTATTTCCAATCCACACGCCGTGCAGATAGTCGCCGATGTCGAGGCTACCCCTGTGGCCTTGCTGGGTCCTCTGATCGAGTCGCATCCAAGGTTTACACGTCGTGTGAACGCAGGTTTTATGCAAATCGTTGATCTGCACACAATTTATTTACGTGTGTACGAACGCGGCGCGGGCGAAACCCTAGCCTGCGGCACGGGTGCCTGCGCAGCGGTCGCAGCAGGCATTCGGCGAGGGCTGCTTGAATCACCCGTGCGTGTCCGCACACACGGTGGCTGGCTGACCGTAGCCTTTGACGGCGCCCAGCTGCACATGACAGGCCCAGCCACCACAGTTTTTTCTGGCAGCATTGATATCGATCAATTGGTCGCCTCGATTCCATCATTAACGAGCTCTACGACATGATTAATACCGCACACACCATCGCTAAATTCCTTCAAGAAAATCCGGATTTTTTTGTTCAGTACTCTGATATTTTTTCGACGCTCGAAGTGCCTCACCCTAATCAATCGCGCGCGATTTCACTGGGTGAGCGTCAGATTTTGACACTGCGCGAGCGCTTACGCGACTTTGAATTTCGTTTGGCCGAGCTTGTACGAAACGGCGCCTTAAACGAGGCCACGACCACCAAGTTAAATCTTTGGTGCGCGCGCATGCTGGCCGAGCAATCGCCACTGCGCTTACCCGGTGAAGTTGCACTTGGTTTGGCCGAGCAATTTAATCTGCAAGAAGTCGCGCTACGCGTCTGGGGGCTAGACGTACCTGCTGAAGGGGTTGGCGCTCCGGTAGACGCCTCGGTGCATGACTTTGCTAATACGTTGGCAGCGCCCTACTGCGGCTCGAGTACTGATTTCACTGCTGTTGGTTGGCTGCACAAAAAGCCGGCCTCGTTGGCGATATTGTCGTTACGTGCCAAGCCCGATGAGCCTGCCTTTGGTTTAATGGTGTTAGGCTCAGACGACCCCGAGCGCTTTGCCCCTGACATGGGCACCACGTTTTTGCAGACTGTCAGTAATCTTGCCAGCGCGGCACTGTCGCGACTCAAACCCGCCGCCGTGGGTCAAAGCGAATAAGCCCCCAATGACCAGCCAGCCTTGCATACCCGAAGCGGTCGCGCAATGGCTCAAGCACCTTGAGCAAAACCGGCGTTACTCGCCGCACACTCTCTCAGCCTATCAACGCGACCTGCAGCAGTTAGTGCAGCTTGCTA
>CAMEAW010000165.1 GCA_945911685.1 Bordetella parapertussis | reverse complement strand
GCGCCATCGGTGATATTTTTGGATCGCCATGCAATGAAGCCGGCGCATAATGTTCAAAAAACCATTGCATATCACGCTTAGTCAGTTGCATACCATCACTGTAATGTTGATATGACTCGGTGTTGAAATTGTGATCCGTCACAGGATAAATCAACAACTGGCCTTTAATGGCCACGCGACCTAATAACGAATGCGTTGCCACCGCAGCCAAGTTGCCGCCTGCACTATCGCCACCAACCAGCAAGGGGACCGTGGCACCCACCAAGTCTTTCATATGCTCAGACGCCCACACAATCGCGTCTTCACTATCGTTGATCCCTGCAGGAAAAGGATGCTCGGGCGCCAAACGATAGTCGGGCAGCAGCACTGCACATTGACTGCGTTTGGCCAACGCGCGTGCCATCGCATCAAAGTCATCGATCGTACCGATGACCCAACCGCCTCCGTGCAGATAAACGATCAAACCCTTAACCTCGTCGCTGGGCATGAAAAGTCTTGCAGCGATTGAACCCGCACGCGTGGGTATCGACAGATCTCTCACCTGATGAATGTCTGGACCCTTGCCAAGTGCAGCACGCGTGGCTGCGGTCATGTCTCTGGTGTCTTGCGGAGATCCAGCGGATAAGGCAGGCCGGCCCGCCGCAGCCATTTTGGCAAATAATTGAGCGATCGTTGTATCTAAGGGCATGGCGCGACTCTCTGATTGATAACTGATTTTGTCAAAATTTAGTATGCCGTATCAAATGACGGTAAGTCAGCGAGCCACACACTCAACACACTGTGCGCAAGCATCTACTGTTTGCCACGGCATGTCTCAAGGCCTCAGACACAAAAGTCGTGACAAAGCCAGCGGTGATGCACTCTTTACTCGTCTCCGATCACAGTTTTTGTAATGATTTTGATTGAATTTAGCATACTGCCAAAGGGCCGTGAATTCTTGTTTGATGTCGCGATGGGCTTGAGCCTACAAGTCAATCGACAGCACCCCATAAACTAGAAATCGGTATTGCCCACTGACGTTCACCCAAAGGCAAAATCTGCTCGCCGTCGTTCTTGATCGACAGACTTCTTGATTGCAAAAAGAAGCTCAGGTGCGCGCTGAATTTCATCGATCACCGCACTAGATAGACCTTTCACAAACCCCTCGGGGTCTCGGCGAGCCGATGGTAAAGAGGCAGCATCCTCTAAGGTCACACAGAGCACAGTGGCGCCCGCCATATGCCGTACAAGAGTGGTCTTGCCGGCCTGACGCGGCTCTGAGATCAAGACCACAGGGGTATCGAGCAGTGCCTCGCGAATGCGAATCTCAATCAAGCGGGGAAATGGAGGTATGTCGCTGATAATAAACTACATAATAGCGGCAGATTCGGATTATCAGTCCGGCAGATTCGGATTATCAGTCCGGCAGATTGGGAATATCGGTTCGGCAGATTGGGAATATCGGTTCGGCAGAATCAGGCTTTTCTAACCTGCGGCTTGCCTATCCAGCTAAAGCGCAGGCCCCCTTGACACTACTCAGGCTTAATCCCAGCATCTTTAGCAACCTTGCCCCAGCGGGCTTGCTCTTTTTGGATATAGTCACCGAATTGCTCGGGGGTCCAAGGCGTTGGCACGGCACTAAACTGAGCAAACTTTTCAGTGACCTCGGCAGATGCCAAGACTTTATTCATCGCTGCGTTAATCTTTTTAACGATTTCTTTGGGGGTGCCAGCGGGCACCAAGATGCCCTGCCAAGAGCTGATGTCTACACCCGAGTAGCCCGACTCATTCACTGTTGGGATATTGGGCGCAACTTTTGAGCGCACAGGCGTTGTAATTGCCAGGCCACGTACCTTGCCCGAGGCCACTTGCGGATACACGCTTGAAAAAGGATCAAACAAGACCTGAATCTGCCCGCCCATTAAGTCTGTCACCGCCGGCGCACTACCCTTGTAGGGGATGTGATTCATCTTGATGCCGGCAAGCCCAGAAAAAAATTCAACGGCCAAGTGGATCGAAGTGCCAGCAGTACCGTAATTTAATTTGCCTGGATTAGCTTTCGCATAGGCCACTAACTCGGCCAAGGTCGCTGCAGGCACGGCTGGGTGTACTGCAATCAGCAAAGGTTGCACCGCCACCATGCCCACGGGATCAAAGCTTTTTAAAGGATCGTAATTAAGCTTGGCCATCGTCCACTGGTTAATCGCCATCGTGCTGATGTTGCCCATGACCCAGGTATAGCCATCAGCAGGGCTACGAGCAACCACCTCGGCGCCGATCGCCCCACTCGCACCGGCGCGATTTTCAGCGACAACCGTTTGACCAAGCTCATCCGTCAGCTTGGCAGCCATGGTTCGGGCCACAATATCCGTCACCCCAGCAGGTGGGAATGGGATCACCAGTTTGATGCTGCGCTCTGGGTAAGACTGAGCCTGTGCAGCTAAGGCGCCTAAAACCAAGGCAATTGCTGCCGTTTGCTTGATTACAAGTTTGCCAATCGTTGGGATGTGCATGGTGTTGTCTCGGTTATTTTTAGGTATTGCCTGCAATGCTAACGAACAATGGTCAGTCGTTCAAGACTAATCACACGAAAAAACAATATCGGTGCCGCTGTCGCCCTGATACAGATCACCCACAAAAGCCAGGCCGATCCATTCCCAACCATGCTCAGACAGCCAGTCTTGGTAGACCTGGTCTGACAGATCGCGGGTAGCCGGCATCTCAAAACGCACCGTCACACTTAAGGTCAGGCCGCTTTCATCGCCGTCCATGGCCCACTCGGTATTATCTTCAGTCAAGCCAATTTCAACGACACCCGTATTGCGCCCAAGCGACAAGCCCTGCTTCTTGAATAAGCCACCCGTGAAATAGTTGACGTCAAGCTGCAGTGGTTGTAACGCCTGCCAGGCAGCCTGCTTGAGTCGTTTGCGCTCGGCTGGGCCCGAGGCAGCATTTGCTGCCAGCAATAACTCAGACGCATCGCTGATCTTGCCGTAATCCTCATCATCATCAATCTCATCCTCAGGGGGAAGATTGACTTTCAGGCCTGTGATGGTCCATTCAAATTTAGCGATTCTGGTCATAGTAATTAGCTAACGATTATTTGGTGAAAAAGATGACTGCATTATGCCCTGAAGCTGCCCAAATAAAGAAATCGCCGCCTCCGTACTTGGAGGGGCGACTCTAGTCGGTATGGTGACCGCTTTTATTGCTGGCAAAAAACCAGCCGAGAAAACGACTTAGCGGGCCAACACCATGCCGCGGTAACCTTCTGCGGCGACTTGATCGCAGATGACGCGATATTTATCTAAGCCGGCGACGTAGGGCATGAAGATTCTTGGTTTGCCTGGGATGTTGGCACCGACATACCAAGAATTTGCCAATGGATAAAGAGTTGAATCGGCCACCTCATTCACATGCTTGACCCACTTCTCTTCGGCATCCAAGTCAGCCTCGACACGCGCGTACTGCTTGTCTTTCACGTGTTTGAGCAGATCAAAAATCCAATCGACGTGTTGTTCGATGGCCGAGATCATATTGGTTTTAACCGATGGGCTACCGGGGCCTGTGATGATCAACATGTTTGGGAAACCTGCCGTCATCAATCCTAGATAGGTCTTGGGGCCGTCTGACCATTTCTTGCGTAACTCGGCACCGTCATTGACTTGAATATCGATATCCATAATCGCGCCAGTCATCGCATCAAAACCTGTTGCAAAAATGATGGCATCAAACTCGTATTCGCCTTCGGTCGTTTTAATGCCCTTCTCGGTGATCTCAACGATCGGGGCATTTTTGATATCGACGAGCGTGACGTTCGGGCGATTGAAGGTTTCAAAATAATCAGTATCTAGCGGCAAACGCTTCGTACCGATGTAATGATCGTCAGGGCATAAGATCTCAGCGACCTTAGCGTCTTTCACGATCGTGCGGATTTTTCGACGTACAAACTCAGAGACGGCCTCGTTAGCGTCTTTGTTGATCAACAGATCTTTATACGAATACAAAAAGCTAATGTTGCCGCCGGTATTCCACTTCTTTTCAAAAATCACTTCGCGGTCTGCTTCAGAATCGTCAAGCACATTTTTGCTTGGTGGAGGGTAACCAGAAATCCCGAAAGGTGTTTTGTTTGCCTCAGCACGCGCCTGCTTGTAATTCGCTTTATGCTTTTTAACAACCTCAGGTGCTAGTTTGTGATTGACAGAGGGCACGCTAAAGTTTGCCGTACGCTGAAACACATGCAAATGTTTGGCCTCTTTGGCAACCACCGGAATCGTTTGAATGCCCGACGCACCCGTCCCGATGATACCCACGCGTTTACCCGTGAAATCAACTTTTTCATGTGGCCATTGGCCGGTGTGATACCACTTACCTTTGAAGTTATTCAGACCCTTAAAGTCGGGCACACGCGGCAGTGACAAGTTACCTGAAGCCATGATGCAGAAGTTGGCCGACACGACTTCACCCGTGGTCGTCGTTAAGGTCCAATTGTTTGTCTGGCGATTAAACACTGCAGCTTTCACACGCGTGTTGAATTGAATATCGCGACGTAAATCAAAGCGATCGGCAACGTGGTTAGCGTACTTCAAAATATCTGGCTGCACGGCAAAGCGCTCTGGCCATTCCCAATCTTGTTGCAACTCATCTGAAAACGAATACGAGTACTCAAGACTTTCAACGTCGCAACGCGCACCGGGATAGCGGTTCCAGTACCAGGTGCCACCGACGCCGTCGCCTGCCTCAAGCACTTTGACGCGAAGCTTGAGTTCACGCAAGCGGTGTAATGTGTACATGCCGGCAAAACCCGCGCCAATTACGACGACATCATATTGCGAGGCTGGTGCTGCTGAAGTCATTGCTGTTTCTCCGATCTAGCTGTTTTAAATTCGACTGTTTCAACAACTAAGTGTTTGGCAGATCACTTCCCTCTGCACCACTTTGTATTTAAAACCACCTATCTTCTGTGTCTATAGTCTAAACGGATTTTGATAGATGCCCAAGTTTCACCAGACTTTGGAATACAAATTTGATTTTTCACAGCGAACGTCTGTCCTTGCGGCACTGCAGCATAAAAAAGGCGTTAATCTATTTCTTATAACTCAGGATCCCCCACAAATAGCGTGTCGTAAAAAAACCGGATCTATATAAACTGACCGAGACAGCCATGAAAGCCAATAGACTCTTCTCATTGATCGCCTTAGCGACCGCTTTAAGCACGACTCACATCGTGCAGGCCGCGGATCCCGCGACAAACTACCCTTCTCAAACCGTCAAAATCGTCGTCCCGTATACGCCGGGCGGTATCACTGATTTACTTGGCCGTGCTTTGGCAAGCCGCTTAGAAAAAAAGTGGGGGCAATCAGTTGTTGTTGAGAATAAATCAGGTGGCTCTGAAGCCATCGGGGCTGCGTATGTTGCTAAAAGTAAACCAGATGGATACACCGTTTTTATTGCGAGCGATGCTGCATTTTTAGTGAATCCGCTGCTCAGGAAAGGCCTGAACTACAACCCCGAAACAGACTTTGAGCCGATTATGCGTTTAGCAGAAGGCTTGGCCTTCTTCGTGGTGAGGCCTGACCTGAACATCAACAGCTTAAAAGAGCTGTTGGCGCTGGCTCAGGCTAAGCCAGGACAGGTGACTTTTGGCTCAGAGGCCGTCGGTAGCCCGTCAGAATTTCGTATGCGGCTCTTGGGAGGCCTGACGGGGGGGTACAAAATGAATCACATCCCGTACAACGGGATGGTGCCTATTATCAGCGACATGCTTGGCGGACGGGTCGATAGCGCGTGGCTGCCACCCCACTTAGCCAGACCGCAAATTGAGGCCAAAACCTTACGGCCCCTCGCCACGAACGGTACTAAACGCAATTGGATGTTTCCAGAGGTACCGACACTCACCGAACTAGGTTTTAACCAGACCGACTTAAGCTTCAAAATGATGTTGGTCGCCCCTGCCGGTACCCCAAAACCGATCGTCGATAAGATCGCGCGCGATGTACTTGAGGTCATGCAAACGCCAGACTTCAACGAAAAATACGTTCGCTTTAACGGCTATACCGGTATCGCAAGTTCACCTAAAGAATTTCAAGATTATTTGGTAAAAACGCGACCGTTTCTCAAACAGATGGTCAAAGATGCAGGCTTTGAACCGCAATAAGGTCGTTCGACTTACACCACGTCGTATTTAAAACGCTTAACTTTAGACATGTCTGTCCCTTCAATGCGAATCAGGCTTGTCGAGCCTTTACGCTCTGGTGCATG
>CAMEAW010000164.1 GCA_945911685.1 Bordetella parapertussis | reverse complement strand
TTTATGCCCCGCATGGGTGTGTCGATTTTGCATACCAAGCAACTCAAGCTACAACTCGCACGCGGTGTATGCATGGTGATAGCAAGTGTGAGTTTTGTGGTGGGCCTTTTGTACGTGCCAATCGGTGAAGCCACTGCCGTGGTATTTTTGTCGCCTCTGCTGCTGACTTGGTTTGCCGGAAAAATTCTAAAAGAGAAAATCAAGCTTGGACAATGGATTGCCGTGGGCAGCGGCTTGGTTGGCGTGATGGTGATTGTGCGCCCGGGCAGTGACTTGTTTACCCCTGCAATCTTGTTGCCCTTGACGGGTGCCTTTACTATGGCAATTTTTCAACTGCTGACGCGCAGACTATTGACGACCGACCACATCGTCTCAACAAACTTTATTACCGGTGTGTTTTGTACGATCATCATGAGTTCTTTGGTGTGGTATTTTTGGGAAACCCCAACGTTGTCACATTTTTTGCTGATGCTCGTAGGTGGTTCGTTTGCGACGATCGGGCACTTACTGCTGACGTATTCGTATCGGCACGGCTCGGTTGTGATGCTTGCCCCGTTTAGCTATGCGCAAATCGTATTTTCATCGATTGTGGCGTTTTTATACTTTGGCCATATCCCTGACCAGCTGACAATCGTTGGGATGGCCATCATCATCTTGAGTGGCGCTGGCCTGGTGTGGTGGCAGCGGCGTTAATTCAGCCTCGCTGCAGCGCTTCCCAGCAATAGCCATTAGGATGCGGCTCGGAGGTTTCAACCCGAATACCTTCATTCCATTTCGCCATGCGTTCTGACCGCGCAAAAGAGCCGACCTTTAACTGACCAGCGTTCCAGCCTGTTGCCAGATGTACGATGGCAACGTCTTCAGTCTCGCCAGAGCGAGCCGAGACGATGGTGGCGTAGCCAGCTTGTTGGGCGGCTTTAAGCGCAGCATAGGTTTCGGTGATCGTGCCAGCTTGGTTTGGTTTAATCAAGACAGCGTTGCAGGCTTTTTGTTGAGCAGCCTCTTGTACGAGTTTGGCATTCGTCACCAAGTAATCGTCACCTACAACCTGCACTCGGCCTGCAACGGCTTTGGTGAATGCAATCATGCCTTTGCGATCATCTTCAGCAACGGGGTCTTCGATTGAGACGATAGGATATTTATCTAGCCACTTCAGTAATTTTTCTATGAGGGCGTCTGAATCAAGTTCTTTTTTCTCAAGGCCTAAGGTGTAGCGCCCACCGTGGCCAAATTCAGAGGCAGCAATGTCGAGTGCGATGCTGACATCCTGACCTGGCACGAAGCCAGCGGCCTCGATCGACATGACCAAGACATCAAGTGCTTCTTCGTTGTGTGCGAACGCAGGCCACCAGCCGCCTTCGTCGGCAATGCCTTGAGAGGAGCCGCGCTGCTTCATCAACAGGCCAGCATGTCGGTATACCTCGGCGGTCATTTCCATGGCTTGTGCAAAGCTGCGAGCACCTGTTGCAATGACCATGAAATCTTGAATGTCTACGCGGCGATCAGCATGCGCGCCACCACCAAAAATCTGAATTTGTGGCAACGGTAGTTGAACGACAGCATCTTTCGCTAAATAGCGCCAGAGTGGTAAGTGCGCATCGGCCGCAGCGGCATGTAGTACCGCTAATGACGTCGCGATCAAGGCGTTGCCACCCAAGCGTGATTTGTCAGCTGTGCCGTCTAAAGCGATCAATAAGGCATCTATTTTTTCTTGCTCAGTCACATCCATACCAAGCAGCGCCGGGGCGATTTCACTTTCAATCCCCTGAACTGCTTGCATGACATCCAGCCCGCCAAAACGCGTGCCGCCATCGCGACGTTCGATGGCTTCACGTGTACCGCGAGAGGCCCCCGCTGGGGCAATGCCACGCCCGAGAGCGCCTGTTTCAGTGATGACATCAACTTCAACGGTGGGGCGCCCGCGCGAATCCCAAATACGTCGAGCGTGAACTTGTTTAATACGACTCATTGCTAACACTCCTGATCCCAGCCTGTTGCGATAAGGTTCATTCTTTGAACTCTTGACTTGGATATATTTTGGTTTAGTTCATGGCGCAAACTCTTGAGCCCAGTGTACGGTGACTTGATTCATTGCTTAAACTCTTGGCCCCAACGTGCGCGGATAATTGAAAAAGAAACATCATCTTGCTGTAAAAATTCGATTGCGAGTGTTCGCACGATCGCGCCGCGCTCAGCAGCAAGATATTCAACCGGTGATTTGCCGTCGACGCGTGCAAGCATGAGGCCGGGCAGCAATGAGGCGATGCGGTACTCAAGCTCTGGCACGGGCTCCCAGGTCACTTCTTGCAAATAAGCACTCAAAAAATCGTGAGCGTTTTGTAGTAAAGCCGTTGTCGCTTTAGGCAGATGCGCGGCTTTTAAGAAAAAATGATTCAAGCAAAACGCCACATCAAATGCTGGGTCGCCGTACCAGGCACACTCTGCATCCAATATGACTGGGCCTAAAGGCCCAAGCATAATATTTTTGGGGCTCACATCACCGTGTACCAAGACTTTAGGATTATGTTGTGTGCGCTTGATGAGGGCTTTTAACGTTGAGCTCAACCCAGGATGCTGGCGCGCAGCCTCTTCGAGATAAGGCTCAAGTCGAATGGCATAAAACGTGTCGTCGTTGGCGAAGCGCTTGGCGATCTCTTCATTTAGCGCTGTCTGGGTATGGATACGCCCAAGTATGTTGCCTAGCTGAGCGGCGACCTTGTCTGCGACTCTTCCGGCGAGAAGCTCTGTCTTCCAGTTGAGGTATTGGGCCCCAAGGTATTGCATCACAAAGCTTTTGCTGGTTTGATCGATGCCTAGAATTTTGGGGACAGCATCAGGTGCGATGGAGGCCGCTGTGTGTAGCCAAGCAATTTCAGCAAAGACACGATCAACGGGGGCCAGCCACTGTTTAGCGACTTTGAGCTGTGGTAGCGCTTGTTTCAGGCAATACTGCGCTTGCTCAGTCGTGATGTGAAAGATATTAGATGACACGCCGCCTGTAAGCGCTTTGATCGTAATCGTGTCGTCGTCTTGAGCAAGGTTTAAGTGACTGAGTATTTTTTTAATGGCCTCGTGATCATTTGCTAAGTCGTTAAATGCTGTGGTGAGCGAGTTGTCGGTAGAGACCGAACTTTTATCATTAGTAGCCACCCCCTTAGCTGAAGCGACCAAGTTTTTATCAGCGGCAGTCATTTCTTTATCTGAGCAGCCAAATTTTTCTCAGTAGTCGACAGTTCTTTAGCTGCAGCAGCCAATTCTTTATCACGTACGCTTTGTGCAACCTCTTTGACTTTATCAAACTCTTGTTTAAGCCTGGTGAGCTCTGTCGGGCTGACACGCTCGATGTTGGCGTAATCGAGTTTCCATTCGTGCGACTGACTCCATCTTTGCGGGGATTGCACGGTTGTGCGCGATGAAACAGCAGACTCTAAAACCTTGAAGGCTAATTCAAGAGTTTGCCGCTGCGACACCGCATCAAAGGGCTTACCAGCCGCGTTACCCAACGGGAAATCGCTAAACATGAATCTAGGCACACCGCAGTGTTCAACGATATCTTTTGCGCAGCCCATCAAGACCGTAGGGATACCGTTGGTCTCAAGATAGCGCGCAATCAAACTGAGCGTTTGGTGGCACACAGGGCAGTTTGGGATTAAGACCACCGCCTCGACGCCATCGGCGCGACAGCGTTTTAAAACTTCAGGGGCATCGACTTCGATCGTATGGCGTTGGCTTCGGTTGGTGGGAGCACCATAAAAGAAGGGGGCAATACTGCCGATGATCTTTTCGCGTGCAAGCTCGCGCAACACAGGCAAAGCAAACCAAGTATTTGGATCTTGCATGCTGGTGTGCTTGCGATCAACCGCCACATGCGACACGCGCAAGTCGTGATCAATATCGGTCGCGCCCGAGTACACCGTAAAAAACTTGGCAGCAGAGTTATAGGTTGACCCTGGGCCTTGATTGCCCTTGTCAGCCTGATAGGGTGCGGCGGTGGTCACAATCGTGACGCACGTGTCTTTTAAGGCTTTACGCAAGGGTGTAAATGGGGCATCAGCAAAGTGTGCCCAGCGATAGGGGTTGCCATAGCCCAAGCCCAAATACCAATCGCGAGTGCGTTGCATATAGCGAATGGGCTGGTCGTCGTCGCTCACGAAGCCAAGCAGTTGATCTACTTCGGCTTGAGATAGTTTGCTTAATTCAGTCATAAATATTGTCTTTTTTTAGAGTTTTTAGAGTCTAACTGAAAAGCCGGAGGCGCTTATGGGCTACCTGCAGGCTCTAGCTGAAAAGACAGACTGGCATGTGGAATGCCTGCACGCTCAAGCTGAAAATACGAATGCGCTTATGGGTTACCTGTAGGCTCTAGCCGAAAAGGTGGATGAGCCTGTGCACCGCTTGTAGGCTCTAGCCACTAACGGGTTTGAGCTGGATCGGTTGGGGTCGGATTGACCCAAAACGCCATCAGTAAAAAGGCCAACGTGGCGCACGAGCCCGAGAACATAAAGGCATAAGTAGAGCCCACTGCTTCGTACAGCCAGCCAAAAATCAACGAGGCCGGCAACAACATGATTCCGGCCACGAGGTTAAACCACCCAAAGGCTGTGCCGGTAAGACCCTGTGGCGCTAAATCAGCGACGAGGGCTTTCTCGACACCTTCCGTTGCGGCCCTAAAGAGCCCGTACACCCCAAACAGGGCGAAGAGCCCCCAGAGTGAAATGTCGGGCAAAGCCATCGCAAAATAGAAACCGGCGAACGCCAGCCAGGCGATCAAAATGAAATGCTTGCGGCCGAACGTGTCGGAGAGGGCGGAAAGAGGTGTGCCAAAGACCGTTGTGACCAAGGACACTGCTGCCCATAACAAAGGTATGTTCGCCTGCGACACACCGAGCTCTCGGGCGCGAAGCAACAAAAACATATCTGAAGAGTTACCCAGAGCGAAAAGGCCAATGACGACCAAATAGCGCCGAAATGTTGGAGGGAGCCCCGAGAGCGACCAGTTGAATTTATATTCGTTCGTATTAACAGGTTTGACGGGTTCTTTCAAAAACATGGCCAGTACAACCGTAATGACTGCCGGGATGATGGCCCAAAGGAATATATCCCTCAACGGAACCTCTAGCGCGAGTAACAGGGCAGCAAGCAGTGGGCCGATCACTCCGCCGGCATTATCCATCGAGCGGTGCAGCCCAAAGGTGAGCCCTCGCCGATTGGCCGGCACGATATCAGCTAGCAAGGCATCGCGCGGAGTGCTTCGCAGGCCTTTGCCCAAGCGGTCGGTAAACCGGATTGCGACCACCCATAGCCATGAGTTAGCCAACAAGATCAACGGGCGTCCGACACCCGCCAGAAAATAGCCGGTCACAATCCAGGGCTTGGTTTTCTTCGTTTGATCGACGATGACGCCCGACACCAGTTTAAACAGGCTCGAGGTCGCTTCAGCGATTCCCTCGATAATACCCAAGGCTCTGGGGCCCGCCATCAGCACCGACGTTAAGTACAGTGGCATGAGCGGGTAGATCATCTCGCTGGCTGAATCGTTGACTAGGCTGATGAGGCCAATCAGCCAAACGGTTCTGGGAAGCGCCTTCAGCGTAGAGAGCATTCAGCAAGCCTTCTGATAGGTGACCATTGCTCCGACTATACTGCTTGCTGCGCTGATCAGTATTGCTTATTCTCAAGTGCCCGCGAGTGCCGTTGACTCCTTTAGATGATCGCTAGCGTCGTTTATTTTTAATCCTTCAGGTGCCATGGCTGCAATTCCAATCCGTGTGTTGTCCCTCATCCCACCGATGACGCAGCTCAATACGCCTTACCCTTCAACCGCTTATCTGACCGGCTTTTTGCGTTCGCGTGGCTTTGAGGCGGTGCAAGAGGATTTGGCACTTGCTCTGGTGCTGCGCTTGCTATCTCGCGAAGGCCTCGCTGAGGTGGCTGCGGCCGTTGATCTTTTGCCTGCAGCTCAACATACCCAAACCATCGAAGCGTTCGTTGAGCAACGTGCACGTTATTTTGCAACGATCGAGCCTGTGATTGCGTTCTTGCAGGGGCGTGACTCAACCTTGGCGCATCGTATTGCCAGTCGGCAGTACTTGCCTGAGGGCCCACGCTTTGCAAGCCTAGATGTCTACGTGGATGATGAGGGGGGCGACCCCTTGGCGTGGGCCTTTGGCGCACTTGGGTTAAACGACAAGGCGAAGCATTTAGCCACGCTTTATCTAAACGATTTGGCAGACGTCCTGCGAGATGCGATTGATTCGCGCTTTGAGTTTGTGCGTTATGGCGA
>CAMEAW010000163.1 GCA_945911685.1 Bordetella parapertussis | reverse complement strand
TCTGAACTCGGCCCCATCCGTGCGGTACCGTTCAAGTGATAAGACGATGCGCCATAACGCCGAATGTAATCGAGCATTTCATCGTCGCGCTCAACCTGCACACCCGGCATCGACTCACCGACCGAGTATTGCGCCAACGCTTGTGTCTTTAAAAGCTCACGCGCAAGCCGCATACCATCCAGTAATACGCGTCGATCATTTTCATGCTCGAGATAATTAGGCTGAATCACGGGCGCCTCAAACGGGTCGGTCGATGTTGCGTGTACGTAGCCCATGCTTTCGGGTCGATGTTGCCAAACCCCACAGGTCATACCCGGATATTGATCAAGTAAACCGACATACCCCTCGCGGTAACTCGCTGGCGAGAATACCCCTTGCAGATCTGGGCGCATTAACCCCTGGCGAGATTGCCAAAAAAAGTGAACGAGCGATGGACTTAACGCCAAGATACTTGGCTGTTTAAACAACCATCGTGCAATTTGACCCCACAGCCGCGGTGCTCGCGCCAACTCGTTGATGGTCGCGATCCCTTGTACTTTGGCAACGACACGAATCGAAAAGTGATCTTTTAAATGATGACCCACCCCGGGCATATCGTGCAACACTGGCACGCCCAAACTTGCGAGCACGCTGGCAGGGCCTACTCCAGAGAGCTGTAATAACTTAGGTGTATTCAACGCCCCCGCACAAAGTAAGACTTCGCGTCGCGCACTCACTGCATGACGCGCACCACCCTTGCCACCGCGTATATACTCAACGCCAGTTGCACGCGTGCCGTCAAAGATAATTTTTGCCGCGTGTGCGTGAGTCAACACCGTGAGATTCGACCGCTTGCGTGCCGGACGTAAAAATATACGGGCTGTGCTCATCCGATAGCCCCGATAGATGTTGCGCTGAAAATAGCCAACACCTGCTTGGGTTGCACCGTTGTAGTCGGGATTACGTGGAATACCCAGCTCCTGGGCACCCGAAATAAACGCTTCACTGATGGGATGAATCCAATCAATATTGGTAATCGGCATCAAGCCTGAACGGCCACGATACTTGTCATCACCCTCACCAATGCGTGACTCGGTTTTTTTAAAAAACGGTAAGACGTCAGCGTAACTCCACCCTGGGTTACCCGCTGCGGCCCAGTCGTCAAAATCTTCAGCTTGCCCGCGGTTGTAAACCAAGCCGTTAATCGCCGTCGAGCCGCCCAAGGTTCTGCCCTGCGGCACGGGCACACGTCGACCACCGGTATGCTCGGTTGGTTCTGTCGAGAAAGGAAACGTGACCTTTGGATCAAAGACTTTTTTGATGTAGCCCGCGGGCATGTGCAGCAGGGGATCCCAATCAGAGGGCCCTGCTTCAAGCACACACACTGATACGGATGGATCTTCGGATAAGCGATTGGCCAAGATCGAGCCAGCCGCGCCACTGCCGATGATGATGTAATCAAAGCTGCCCTGTGGGAAGGCTGATGGCGTTGTCATCGCTCTTCTCCAACAAAACTGCCCTGCAACAGAAATGATAGCGTCGTCATCTTTGTGCTCCAACAAAACCGCCCTGCGGCAGCGCCGCGCACCTTAGCATCAGTGTGCTCCGAGATAGGCGGCGCGTACTTTAGCATCAGTGTGCTCCAAGATAGGCGGCGCGTACTTTGGGATCGCGCCGTAAGTCTGAACCTTTACCTTCTAGTGTAATGCGACCCGTTTCGAGCACATAGGCGCGATCGGCGACGGCGAGCGCTTGATTAGCCATTTGTTCAACCAACAAAATGGTCACGCCACGCTCTTTCAGGGCACGGATCACACCAAAGATTTCTTTTACGATCAAAGGTGCTAAGCCTAAGGAGGGCTCATCCATCAACAACAAAGTTGGCCGTGACATCAAGGCGCGCCCAATGGCAAGCATCTGCTGCTCACCGCCCGACAGCGTGCCGGCCATTTGCTCTTGGCGCTCTTTGAGCCTCGGAAAAATTCTGAACTGCTCTTGCACGTCTGTTTCAATCACGGCTTGACCATCTTTACGATGAAAAGCGCCTAACAAAAGATTGTCTAAGACGGTTTGATCCGGAAACACCTGCCGCCCCTCAGGAGACTGCGCAATCCCCAGGGATACGCGAAGGTGGCCGGGCATCTGCGTCACATCTTGCCCAGCAAACAATACGCGACCCGCCGCCGCTGGCTCGAGCCCTGAGATTGTTTTCATCAAGGTGCTTTTGCCGGCGCCATTGCCACCAATAATCGTCACGATCTCGCCCGCATTGACGTGCAATGAGATCCCTTTGATCGCCTCGATCGCGCCGTAACGCACCTCAAGCTGATCCACCTCAAGCACCGATTTATTAGACATGGTGAGCTCCAGCACACTTGTCCCGAAACAGCTCATGAACATGCGCGCGCCTTACGAACTTAGTGTGCAACGGCTCAATGAACATGGTTGCCTCCGGCAGGCTTGTCATGAAGCGACTCTGGTACAGCATTTTCAAGATCATCTAGATCGTCATCAACCCCGAGATAAGCTGCGATCACACGCGGATTGTTTTGTATCTCGGCTGGGGTGCCCTCGGCAATCTTCTCGCCATAGTCCAGCACGATGACGTGATCTGAAATTGCCATCACCAAATCCATGTGATGTTCAATCAAAAGGATTGTGATGCCAAGGTCGCGAATTTGAGAAATCACTTGGATCAACTCTTGTGTTTCTTGAGGGTTCAAGCCTGCCGCGGGCTCGTCAAGTAGTAGCAGGCGTGGATGGGTCGCCAAGGCCCGGGCAATTTCAAGGCGACGCTGCAGGCCATACGGCAAGCTGCCTGCTAGCTCATGCGCTTTATCTTTCAAGCCTAGTAATTCAAGAATCTGTAGCGACTCGCGGTAGGTTGAGGCCTCTTCGTGGCGCGCACGTGGCAGACTCAACAGGTAGCTGAGCATGCCTGCCTTTAAACGCGAGTGCAATCCCACCTGAACGTTTTCTAAGACGGTCATGTTGCCAAACAACTTAAGATTTTGAAAAGTACGGGCCAAACCGAGGCTACAGATTTTGTTTGCCGGCAGCCCCGCAATTGAACGACCATTGAATTCGACGGTACCGCTATCGGGCTCTGTGACACCTGACAGAATATTCAGCAAGGTAGTTTTACCCGCGCCATTCGGGCCGATCAACGAATGAATGTGGCCTGACTTGATGCTGATGCTCACTCGATTGGTCGGGATCACGCCACCGTAGGCTTTATATAAATTCTCGGTTTTTAATAAGGGCAGATCAGGTGCGGCAACCTCGTCAGCTCTGAGGCGCCAACTGCCCGCCTCTTGACTCACTGAAGCAGGCGCAAACCAAGCCGGAAAAAGCTTGCGTGAGGTATTGCGTACCATGCCTGACAAACCGTCTGGCATGACATAAAGCGCAAACAGTAATAGCGCCCCATACGTAAAGTGTTGAAGGTGCGGCCAACGTGCGAGAAACGCATCCAACAATGTCAGCACTAACGCCCCGAGCAAAGGGCCATAAATCGAGCTGCCACCAAAAAGCACAATCAACAGAAAGAAAATTGACAGGCCAAAGGTGATGAAATCTGAACTGATGTATTGGTTTTGCTGTGCAATCAAGGCACCGGCCAAGCCGCAGGTCACCGCACTGACGACAAACGCCAAGACTTTAAAACGATAGACACTGACGCCGACACTTTCGGCAGCAACCTCAGCCGTATTGACGGCTCTGAACGCACGGCCATACTTGCCATTGACTAAGGCTCGAATCGACAAGTGCGCAAGAATCGCCAAAAACCCGACAAACCAAACCCACTCTTTGGGCCCAAGACGCACGCCGCCAAACAAGCTGGGGGGCACGACGCCGTAGATACCGGCTTGCCCGCCAAAGACATCTTGCCACTCTGACACAATTTTTTCGATCACGATGCCAAACGCGATTGTGACCATCGCCAAAGCTGGGCCTTTAACGCGTAAGGCGGGTAAGGCAATGATGGCGCCAAATACACCTGAGATGACACCACTGGCGGCAAAGGCGACCCAGGGGTTCCAGCCTGCTCGCGTGGTGAGCAAGGCCACCGCATAGGCGCCTACGGCAAATAATCCGGCGTGCCCAAGCGATTTTTGACCGGTGATGCCAACCAAAACATTTAAGCCTGACGCCGCCAAATAATTGACGCCAATCAAGAACATGACCTTTAAATAAAATCCGTTTGCGGTTGAAAGCGGCAGCAACACAATCGCCGCTGCAATCAAGGCCAAACCAATCAAGTGTGCTTTGTTCGATTGACTAGGCATCAGACCTTCTCCACCTGACGTTGCCCCAACAAGCCCTCGGGCTTGAGCGCTAACACCACGATGATTAACAAGAAGATGCTGATCTCGCGCAGCTCGGCCTGCCATAAGCCGACGAGCGCCTCAAGCAGGCCCAACAAAAATCCACCTAACATACAGCCGCGCGGGTTATTCAGCCCGCCGACAATGGCTGCCGAAAAGGCTTTGAGCGCAATCGTTAACCCCATAAAAACAGAAGCCGTAGTGATTGGTGCCACAAGCATGCCGGCAAGACCAGCTAAGCTTGAACTCACAACAAAAGCCAGGACCACAATAGCCGAGACATTAATGCCCATCAGGGTCGCCGCGTTGCGGCTATGCGCCACGGCGCGCACCGCCTTGCCAAAGCGTGTTTTGCGCAACACGTAATCCATACAGAACATCATCAGAATGCTGGCAGTGAGCACCAATATCTCTTGCGGCACAATTCCGGCGCCACCAATTCGAATCACGTCATCACCCAACGGCGAAGGCAAGACAATTGGAGTGGGGCCCCAAATTGCAAGCGCAGTGTTTTGAATAATGATGCCAAAGCCAATGGTGCTCATAACCCACGCCATTCCGACAAATCCAACGAAGGGGCGCACCGCTGTGAAATATAACAATACCCCCAACACACCGAGTACGACGACGCTAGCAATTAGACCTAAGACGTAGCGCAAAAGAGTCACATCGGTGACTTGAAGTGCCTCAGTGATGTCCTTGCCAGCAAGCAGCAGCACCATCGACACACCAATGAGTGTGCCGACGGCCAGAAACTCACCTTGACCAAAATTGAAGGTCTTTGTCGTGGTGTGCGTGATACTAAAGCCTAGCGCTACCAACGCATAAATACCACCAAGCGCCAAGCCGCTGAACACAGCTTGCAGAATTGCAACCATTGCTACCTTCCTTGGGTCTACTATGCAAACAGCCTTTCACACGACCCGTCGTGCGAAAGGCTGTATCAAACGTTTAATACTTATCGTTTTAAATCGGCAGCAGTGATTGACTTGAAGACGTCATCTTGAAAGCGAACGATATTGCCTGCTTCTGTCCACTTTGCCAGATAAAAGTCTTCTACGCCCAAGCCTTCGTGCTTAGTTTTTGTGAAGGGCTTGTTGTACATTTTAATAATGCCCTGTACGCCTGATAAGTCTTCAAGTGCAGCAGCAACCTTTGCACCGTCGGTCGTGCCAGCTTTGGTGATTGCAGCGGCTAACAAGGTCACCGCGTCATAGGCCTGTGCTGCGCAAACAAAGGTCGTCATGGTAGGGAAGTTCTTGCGCACGCGTTCACCGAGAGCCTTAGTGCGCTCGTTGGTGTCTTCTGTGGTTGAGGCAGCAATGATCAGGTTAGGTGCCAACTTAGGGCCGGTCATCCGAAAATACAGCGTGCTGAGATTTCCCCAAGTCCCTAAGGTGATGGGGCTGTAGTTAATTTTTTCCATACTTTTTACGACGTTTGCAGCACCATCAGCGATCGCATAAATAATCACAGCGTCAGCGCCTGCATTCTTTATTTTGGTCAACTGAGACGTGATGTCGGTATCCTTAGGTCCAAATTTCTCAACCAACACGGGCTTGATGCCGTGTAACTCAAGCACCTCGACCGCATCCTTGATCCCAGCTTGGCCGTAACCTGTTGAGTCAGCGATGATGGCGATTTTTTTATTTTTCGAGGCTTTAACCGCATAGGCGGCCAACAAGGCGACCTGTTCACGGTCGACCATCGACACCCTAAACATATAGTTCTGTGGCTCTTTGGCATAGCGAGTCGTGATCTCGGTTGCGGTGCCGATCGCGCCGACAACTGGGATTTTTGCCGCTTGTGGCAGATGCAACCAAGCCAACGCGTTGCCCGAGTTGGCCGGACCAACCACGCCCACGACTTTCTCGTTATCGATCAACTCAGTCATGTTTTGAATGGACTTAGGCGGCGTACCTAGATCATCGCGAATCACGGCAACGACCTTGCGACCAAGTAACCCACCTTTTTTATTGATGTCCTCGATCGCAGCTTCAAAGCCCCAACGGCCGGCAATCCCAAGCTC
>CAMEAW010000162.1 GCA_945911685.1 Bordetella parapertussis | reverse complement strand
CTGATCGCAGACACGGTACGACGCTTTGTTAAAGAGCGGCTCGCACCGCTTGAGGCGGGCATCGATGCGGCTGATGAAACTGATCCAGCGATGCTTCGCGCTTTAAAACAAGACGTGATCGCCTTGGGCCTGTTTGGCTACAACATGCCTGCAGCGCTCGGTGGGCCCGAACTGAGCGTAGCTGCGCAAAGCGTAATCGACGAAGAGCTTGGACGTACCACCATGCCCTTGGCCGAAGCCTTTGGTCATTTGCCCGGTTCGTTGCGTCTGGTTAACGAGGCGCAACGCGAATGGCTGATTAAGCCACTGATGCGGGCCGAGGCGACCATCGCCTACGCGTTGACCGAGCCTGGCGCAGGGTCTGATCTATCTGCGATCGCCACGCGCGCCGAGAAAGTGTCTGGCGGTTGGCGTTTGAACGGCACAAAGCATTTTATTTCGGCTGCCGAGCATGCAGATTTCTTGTTGGTGTTGGCCGTAACTGCCCCCCAAGAGCCACTCAAAACCAAGCTGACGACGTTTATTATCGAGCGCGGTAATCCCGGCTGGAAAAACCTTCGACGCTTTCGCAAAATGGGCTGGCATGGTCATCCGCTCTCAGAGTTGGCGTTAGATGACTGCTTTGTTGCGGATAGCCATGTCTTGGCGCAACCAGGCCAAGGCTTTGCAACGATGATGGCAACGATCAACAACGATCGACTCATGGTTGCTTGCAAGTGCGTAGGGATCGCGCAGGCGCTCACGGATTTAGTCTTGCCGTATGTTCGTCAACGTAAAACCTTTGGCACGGCTTTGGGCGAGCACCAAGCGATCCAATTGATGCTGGCGAATAACGACGTTGAGCTTGATGCGGCCAGGCTACTGACGCAAAAAGCAGCCTACCTCGCTGATCAGGGCAGTAGTGAGTTTCGTATCGCGGCCTCGCGCGCCAAGTTGTATGCCAGCGAAATGGCGGGACGTGTAGCCGATAACGTGATGCAGATCTTCGGCGGAGCTGGCTACATGGCCGACTTGCCGGTTGAGCGGTTTTATCGCGACGTACGAGCCTTCCGAATCGGCGAGGGTACCTCTGAGATGCAGCGCTTACAAATCGCGCGCCATGTGCTTCTTAGTGCTTAGTGGGTTGTTCTTGTTTTAGTTTTTAACCCGAGGTTGAAGCAGTAGGAATCCCCGTTCTTTAGGGCGAGGAGGATACAAATTTTGCTTGTTCTTCGTTCTTATTTTTCAGTGAAAGCTCAAAGAGGCTGCGATGCCGCGCGTATCAGATCAAGTGGTGATAGTCGGTGCTGGTGAGACCAAAGTTGGTAAATTACCCGGTATGCAATCGGTGCACATCCAAGCCTGGGCCGTGCAGCAGGCTTTAGTCGATTGCGGATTGCGCGTCAGTGACCTTGATGGTCTGATCAATTTAGATCCTTATGCTGTCCCGCACTCGATGTTTTCGTCGACCCTCAGTGAATACCTTGGTTTGAAGACTAAGTTTTTGTCGACACTTGACGTGGGCGGTACCGTCACCGGTATGACGATGCTGCAGCAGGCTGTCTGGGCGATTGAGGCGGGTCATTGCGAAGTGGTGGCGTGCGTGTATGGCGAAAACGCGTTGACCGCGCGTGCACCCGAGCAACGCGGTTTGGCCATGCAAAATTTAATGGGCGGCCAAGAGTGGGAAGAGCCCTTTGGTGTGCACGGGATGGTCACGCCCTATGCGCTAGTTGCGCAGCGCTATCTGCACCAGTATGGCGCCACAGTCGACGATTTTGGCGAGGTCTCTGTTTTGACCCGACGCCATGCGTTAAATAATGAAAACGCGCAAATGAAAAAGCCAATGACGCTAGAAGATCATCGCGCAAGCAAAATGATCAGTTCACCGTTACGCTTGCTTGACTGCTCGTTAGTCTCGGACGGCGGGGGTGCAGTGATCTTAACGACGCGCAACAGGGCTCAGCGAATGGGTCAGCCTTTTGTTTCGATTAAATCGATGGCAATGCGTGCCACCCATAGCTCAATTGCACAGTTACCTGATCTTGAAAACTTCGGGATGCGCGAAGCGGGTCTTGATGCCTTCGAGGCTGCCGGTGAGGGGCCTGAGGCGATGCAAATCGCGCTCTTGCACGATGCCTTTTCTGTCTCTGTGCTAATTACGCTTGAAGCCTTAGGGTTTTGTCAGCCTGGTCAGGGCGGCAATTATTTACGTGCGGGGCATGCGAGCATGGAGGGGCGTTGTCCGCTCAATCCACACGGTGGCTTGCTATCGCAAGCGCACATCGGTGGCATGCTGCACTTGACCGAGGCGGTTCAACAATTAAGGGGTCGAGCCGGGCGACGACAAATTGAGGGCGCGCGCCGCGCAGTAGTCAGTGGCAATGGCGGCGTCTTCTCGGTTTGTGGTGTGATGGTACTTGAGGCTAACTAATGTCTAAATCCTATCAAGCAGTTTTGCATACGCCAACGATTGATTCGATCCCCTTCTGGAGCGCTTGTAATCAAGAGCAGCTTTTATTGCAACGTTGCGGAGAGTGTGAGACGTTTTTTTATTATGCTCGCAGACTGTGCCCACATTGCGGGGGCGAAAAAGTCTCGTGGCATCAGAGCGCTGGCAAAGGCACGGTCTTTTCTTTTTCAGAAGTGGCCGTATCTTTTTTTGGGCCAGAGTGGGATGCTGACTTGCCCTACACCGTTGTCTTAGTCGATTTAGATGAGGGCCCGCGTATGCTGAGTCGTATGCTTAAGCAAGATCAAGCACGGGTTAGTATCGGCGCGCGCGTGCAAGTCAGTTTTGTACAGGTGCAAGCGCAAAAACTACCGTTTTTTGAATTGCTTTGAATTGCTTTGAGTTGCTTTGAGTGGCTTTGAGTGGCTTGAAGAGTCTGCACCTTAGGTTTAAAAATGCGCAGGTAAGTTTCCTGTGCAGATTACTCAGCCCTTGAAAAAAAATGTAGCATGGCCTCGTTGATGGCTGGCGCGTTTTCGTACTGCGCCCAATGCCCGGCGCGCGAAATCATTTGAAGCGTGGCCGACGGAAGCGCGTCTTGGGTGAGTTGCATACGCGCCTCTAAGTGCGGGTGTGCGTATTGATCGTGTTCTCCCCACAGAATTTGCAGCGGGCAACTCACCTGTTTAAGGTTAGTGAGCAGCAGCGGGCTTAAGCTTAAGGGTCGGCTATCAAAGCGCGTTTCATTGATGTGTACTCGGTGCATGGCGAGCATCTCGTCGGTGATCGACTCTGGGTAGTACAACATGATGGCCTTGAGGTTGTGACGCATCACCTCGTTTTGCGCCTCAATCGAGTTACCTGCGCTACGCATACTTCGGGTGTCGATTGGTATTGCACGCTTAATGCCAAAGCCAGCTGGGCCAATGATGCTCATCTTTTTGAGTCGCTCGCCAAACTTAATGGCTAAGCCGCTCGAAACTACCGAGCCAAACGAAAACGCACCAAGTAAAAAAGGCTCGTGCGTGAACGGCAATGCTTGAAGCTGCTCGTAGACATAGTCAATGTATTGCTCAGAAGTCACCCCTGGGGGCAGATCGGGCGATTCACCAAAACCTGGTAAATCAATTGCCCAAACGCGGTAGTGCTCAGCCAGCGCTGCCGTATTGCGGATCCAGTGCTTACGCGACCCGGTGCCGCCATGCACGAGTAAAAGATTCTCGCCGGCACCCGCAACGCTGTATGCGATAGTCGATTCAGACTTTGTCATGGTGTCACGCCAAGCGAGGTCGTTGTTTCGGACTTTGTCATAGTGTCAGTGTCTTTGTGCGTTACCAGATAACAGTCGATGCATTCACAGTCACAGAAGACTATTTTTTTATACCAAGAATTTCACTCAACACTTCGTCGGTGTGTTGCCCCAAGGTTGGTGCCGCACGGCGATACTGAACCGGTGTTGCAGAGAAATTCATCGGGCTCGCTGTCGTTGGGCTTGAGCCCCCTGTTGGATGAGGGATGTTTTTCCAGATGTCGCGCGCAATGACCTGAGGGTGTGCAAAGACCTGATCAATGGTTTGAATCGGACCACAAGGTACACCCACAGCTTCTAATTTTGCGATCCAGTCATCGCGTTCACCACCCGCCATGATTTGTTCAAGTACAGCGATGAGTTCAAGACGGTTGACGATACGAGCTTGGTTGGTAGCAAACTTTGGGTCGGTGCCGTATTGCGCAATGCCCAGCACCTTACAAAACGCCCTGAACTGCGAATCGTTGCCCACGGCTACGATCATGAAGCCATCAGAGGTTTTAAACACCTGATAAGGCACGACGTTTTGATGTGCATTGCCTGCTCGCGTGGGCGCCACACCCGAGGTCATGTAGTTTAGATTTTGATTGGCCAGCATCGCAATGTGGCAATCTAATAAAGCGATATCAAGATGTTGCCCTAAGCCGCTGCGCGTACGCTCTTGAATCGCGGCCAAAATCGCCACCGAGGCATACATGCCTGTGATGATGTCGGTCACGGCAACGCCCGCTTTTTGCGGGCCACCACCGGGTAGGTCGTCGCGCTCGCCTGTGATACTCATCAGGCCGCCCATGCCCTGGATCATGAAGTCGTAGCCTGGGCGCTCGGCATAGGGCCCAGTCTGACCAAAGCCCGTGATCGAACAATAGATAAGTGAGGGGTACTCGGCTTTCATACTTTCGTAATCAAGACCATATTGTTTTAAGCCGCCAACTTTGAAGTTCTCGACCAAAATATCGCAATGTTTAGCAAGTTCTTTGACAAGCTTGACGCCCGCATCGCTTGCCAGATCAATTTCGATCGAGCGCTTGTTGCGATTGGTGCTCAGATAGTAGGCGGCTTCGGCCGTATCGTTACCGTCCACGTCTTTTAAATAGGGTGGCGCCCAGGCACGCGTGTCGTCACCGAGTTTGGGTCGCTCAACCTTGATGACATCGGCACCCAGATCGGCCAGATTTTGCGTACAAAACGGGCCCGCCAAGACGCGCGATAAATCGAGCACCCGAATACCTGTTAACGGCGCGAGTCGTTGTGACCCGGCCGTTGTGCTGCTTTGACTCTGTGTCATAGATTGCTGCTTGGTGAAGTTGATACGCGTTTAAGCTTTGATGCCTGCATAGCCATGGCTTAACACCATGATGTCGCGCTCTTTGACTTTGGCCCTGAACCTGATTGCCTCATTGCCATCACGCCACATTTCACAGACTAGCGTCTCGCCCGGAAACACCGGTGAAGAGAAGCGTGTATCCATCTGCGTCAAACGTGTGGCGTCATTGTTGCAGGCTGCTTGAACGATCGCACGTGCGGCCACACCGTAGGTGCACAGACCATGCAAAATCGGTCTTGGAAATCCAGCGTTTGCGGCAACTTCTAAGTCGGCATGCAAGGGGTTGTTGTCTGCACACAAACGATAGATCAAGGCAGCTTGAGGCAAGGTCGGCAGTTCACACACCAAGTCAGGCGCGCGATCAGGTGTGGCTTGTAACGCAGCAGGTGCTTCGTCACTTTGGCTTAAGCCACCATCACCTCGGCAAAATGTTGTCGAGTTCATCGTCACATACAAATTGCCTTCTGGATCTTGCAGGGTACGCTCTGACAACACTAAGGCGCCTTTGTCAGCACCCTTGTCGATCACGTGTGTGATGCGACCGCGGCCGATCACACGACCCGACGTTGGCAACGGGCGGTGAATCTTCAACCGTTGCTCACCGTGCACCAGTTTGACCCAGTTCACGCCGGCTTTTGGATCTTTCATCCAGAAGCCGGGATACCCCAACACAACAGCCATTGAAGGAAACGTCTGCATATTTTTTTCGTAGACGTACTTCAATTGCTGAGGATTGGTGGGCTCTTGTCCAAAGCCTATGCCGAGCGCGTACAAAATACTGTCGTTCTCGGTATAGGTCTGATCAACCTCTGGAAATTTCCAGTTTTTGATATTGTGATAATCCATGATTAGATTGGATCCCAGTCGATGGCGTCAGGTGAACGATCCAAGGCCATGAAGTGATGGCGCATCGCGGGTGCAGCGATTTCTGCAATCGATTCTGGAGTCCAACCAGTGCTCATGTGCACTGAACGGATTGGACGTGGCTGGCTAAAGAGCATGATTTCGTTGGCGCGCACACCAAAGATTTGGCCCGTGACGTCTTGTGCCGCTGGGCTTGCTAAATACACCGCCATTGGGCCAATTTTGTTGGCATCCATTTTTTGTAATTTTTCGACGCGTGCTTTCTCTTCAGGCGTATTGGCCGGAATCGAGCTTGTCATACGGCTCCAGGCGAAAGGCGCGATACAGTTTGAGCGCACGTTAAAACGTTGCATATCAAGCGCGATGGATTTTGATAAGGCCGCGATGCCGAGCTTAGCCGCTGAATAATTTGA
>CAMEAW010000161.1 GCA_945911685.1 Bordetella parapertussis | reverse complement strand
GTGATTGACTCGGCCGATTTGCCACTGAATGTCTCGCGTGAGTTGCTGCAAGAAAGCCGCGATGTGAAAGCGATTCGTGAAGGTTCGACCAAACGTATCTTGAGCATGCTCGAGGATTTGGCTGAAAACAATCAAGACGCTTACACAACGTTTTGGGCCGAGTTTGGTCAGGTCTTAAAAGAAGGCACAGGCGAAGATGCCGGCAATATTGAACGCATCTCTAAGCTGCTGCGTTTTGCTTCAACCAAGCAGGGCACAGACGCACAGACGGTGACACTTGCCGATTATGTTGCCGAGATGAAAGAGGGCCAAGACAAGATTTATTACGTCACGGCCGATAGCTACACGGCTGGCAGCAATAGCCCGCATATCGAGATTTTCCGCAAGAAAGGTATCGACGTGTTGGTGATGTGGGATCGCGTTGACGAGTGGATGTTGTCGCACCTGCGTGAGTTTGATGGCAAGCAGTTGGTGTCAGTTGCGAAAGGTGGGCTTGATCTTGAGGCCTTGGCCGATGATGAAGAAAAGAAACACCAAACCGAAGTGGCTGAGCAGTTCAAGCCTTTGGTTGAGCGTTTGCAAGAGTCGCTCAAAGATCGCGTCAAAGAAGTGCGCGTCACCTTGCGTTTAGTCGATTCACCTTCGTGCGTGGTCGTTGGGCAAAATGATTTAAGCCCACACCTGCAGCGTATGCTGAAAGCAGCGGGTCAGGCTGCCCCTGATGTGTTGCCTGTGCTTGAGATTAATCCTGAGCATGCTTTGGTGGCGCGTATACAGACAGCTTCTGACGAAACGTTTAACGACTGGGCGACCATGTTGTTTGAACAGGCGCTGTTGGCAGACGGCTCGCAATTGCCAGACCCAACTGCTTTTGTGAAGCGTGTGAATCAGTTGTTGTTAGCGTAATTGTGTCGCTGGGGCTTTGCCAGACGGCAAGCCCTGGCAGTCGCAGCAATGAGTCACCACTAGCCTTCAAGCTCGTTAGCGTTGCAGCTATTTGCCCACTGAACGTTTTTAATCGGACTTTAGCCTGCAGTTGGTGCTGGCCATTGCGCCAATCGTCTGAAGCGTGACCAGTCAAAGAATGGGCCCGGATCTGTTTTGCGTCCAGGCGCAATGTTTGAATGGCCCGTTGCAGCGGTTAACGGATACCGCCCACGCAAGCATTGGGTGAGCGCTACAAGGCGTTCGTATTGCACCGCCTCAAACGGCACGTCATCGGTGCCTTCGAGTTCAACACCAATTGAAAAATCATTGCATTGCTCGCGTCCTTCAAAAGACGACGCGCCAGCATGCCAGGCGCGATCGTCGCACGACACAAACTGTGTGATGTGTCCCAAACGATCAATGACAAAATGCGCTGAAACCTTGAGGCCCTCTACGTTACTAAACCAAGGGTCGGCGCTGAGGTCGAGTTGGTTTAAAAATAAATCGGCAATGTATGGCGTGCCAAACTGACCTGGTGGCAGCGTGATGTTGTGAACGACCAGTAAAGACACCGCAGTGCCTAGCGGGCGTTCGTTAAAGTTGGGTGAAGGCCGCAGCGCAATGGTGGCGCTTGGCGCAAGCCAACCTTGCGTGTCAAGAGAGAGCGCTGGCAAGGACTAGTCTCTGTCGCGAACGCCCAGCTTGGCATGCGCCGGGCTGCACCAGGTATTTTGACCCAGCAGCGAAGCTTCAGAACGCGGTAAATGCAAGCCGCAGTGCGCACAGCGCACCATTTCTTCAGAGCCAGCCGGTGCGTCAGTTTGATTAGAGGGTGCCTGCGGCGGCGGGCGGCGTTTTTTTGCCGCTTGAATCGCCAAGAGCCGCGTCACGAAAATGACGACGATAAAGACGGTTACCCAAAAAAGCGCTTTACCCATTAGCTTCTCTGCAAAATGACTTCAATAACAAAGCGGCTACCCGTATACGAGAGCACGATGAACGCAAAACCGAGTAAGGTGTATCGCAAGGCAATACGCCCCCGCCAGCCGCGGGTGTAGCGCCCTACTAATAAGATTCCAAAGGTGAGCCACGAGAGCAATGTAAAGATAGTTTTATGATCAAAGGGCAGCCATTTGCCGGTGGCAGCAACCGAGATTAAAGAGCCCGAGAGCACCGCGAAGGTGAGCAGGCCAAACGCGATCCAGATGACCCGAAAGAGTACTTGCTCTTGCGCAAGCAAGGGGGGTTGCGCATCGAGGATGCGGCCGATCACGACGCCGAGGCCTTTGGCTTCGCGGGCCGCCGCCATAGGAAAATGCAGCCGACGGTCGATCGCAGACATCAGAATAGCTTGCAGCGCAGCGATGGTTACTAGGCCATAGGCTGACAGCGCAGCCAACAGGTGAATCCGGACGGCGGGGTCGACTGCCTGCGCCACGAGCTGTTCTTTCGGAAACAAGGCGACTAGCAGGCAGCTCGCGGCCCCTGCAGGTAAGAGCAGTAGTTGAAGGCCATCAATCCGAATAATCAGGCTTTCAAGCCAAAAGACGATCATGCCTAACCAAACGGCTGTTGAGAGTGCCAGCGCCCAGCTTAGTTGGAGGCGCTGATCCAGCAAAATAGATTGATGTAACGCAAAGCCGTGCAGCACGATCGCAGCTAACAGGCCAATGCGCGCCAGTTGCCCAACCTGCACGGTGGGCTGGCTGGTTGCAAAGCGTCGCCAAAGCACCACGGCCAGCAACGAATAGGCCAAAGCGGCGAGCGAGTGAAATACAATGAGTGCTGACATGTGTCTAGTGTAAATCGAAACGGTTGCCATGCTTGAAAATCTGACCCAGCGACTATCCCGAGTCGTCAAGACCATTCGCGGCGAAGCCCGCCTGACCGAAGCCAACACCCAAGAGATGCTGCGCGAGGTGCGTTTAGCCTTGCTCGAGGCGGATGTATCGCTACCGGTGGTGCGCGAATTTGTGGCCAACGTCAAAGAAAAGGCCTTGGGTGCAGACGTCGTGGGTAGCCTGTCACCGGGCCAGGCGTTGGTGGGCGTGGTGCACAAAGAGCTGACGGCGCTGATGGGCGGCGATTTGGGCCCAGATGCCAGCGAATTGTCTTTGGCGATGCAACCCCCTGCAATCATCTTGATGGCAGGTTTGCAAGGCGCCGGTAAAACCACCACCACAGGTAAATTAGCCCGCTGGCTGACTGAGGGTGGTCACGTTGCGCATGGTCGCAAAACGGGCAAAAAGAAAGTCGCGGTTGTCAGCGCTGACGTCTATCGCCCTGCGGCAATCGAGCAGTTAAAAACGGTGGCGGCACAGGTGGGGGTTGAATGGATCGCCTCGGATCCTACCCAAAAACCGGTTGATATTGCCCGTTCAGCACTCGATTACGCCAAGCGGCATCATTTTGATGTGCTGATTGTCGATACTGCAGGTCGTTTAGGTATCGACGAAGAGATGATGCTTGAAATTCGTTTGCTGCACGACGTGCTCAAGCCGATCGAAACGCTCTTTGTTGTTGACGCCATGCAGGGTCAAGATGCGGTCAACACGGCGCGTGCCTTCGCAGACGCCTTGCCGTTAACCGGCGTCGTGTTAACCAAGCTTGATGGCGATGCGCGTGGTGGCGCGGCTTTGTCGGTGCGTCACGTCACAGGCAAGCCTTTAAAGTTTGTAGGTGTTTCTGAAAAGCTCGATGGCCTTGAGCCTTTTCATCCCGAGCGCATGGCGCAGCGGGTGCTGGGGATGGGCGATATTTTGTCGCTCGTTGAGCAGGCTCAGCAAAATATTGATGTCGCCGAGGCCAACAAGCTTGCCGCAAAAATTAAGTCAGGTGATAAGTTTGATCTAAATGATTTTAAAGAGCAGCTTGCCCAAGTTAAAAAAATGGGTGACATGAGCTCAATGCTTGAAAAATTGCCTGCGCAGTTTGCACAGGCTGCAGGGCAGATGCAGAGCGGTCAGGCCGAAAAACAGATGCGTCGCACCGAGGGCATTATCAACTCAATGACGCCTCTCGAGCGCAGCAAACCCGAGTTGCTTAAAGCGTCGCGCAAACGGCGCATCGCGACCGGCGCCGGCGTGCCCGTGCAAGAGGTCAACCGCATGCTCAATCAGTTTGAGCAAATGCAAGGCATGATGAAGCAAATGAAAAAGGGCGGTATGGCCAAGATGATGCGTGCCATGGGCGGCATGAAAAACCTGGGCAAACTTGGCGGCTTTGGGCGCTAGCGCTTTGTAAAAATGACATCCCACACGCCGTGGCCTAAGCGCAGGCCGCGGTTTTCAAATTTAGTGAGCGGCCTGAACTCAGGCCTTGGCGCGAAGCCTTCGCAAGTGTTTTGCAAACTTGTTTCAGCCGACAGCACCGTTAGCATCTGCTCGGCATAGTGCTGCCAGTCAGTCGCACAATGGATGTAGGCACCGGGTGCCATCCGGCTTGCAAGCAGCTCAGTTAAGGGCGGTTGAATTAAGCGCCGTTTATGGTGGCGAGTCTTGGGCCATGGATCTGGAAAATAAATATGTACGCCAGCCAGGCTTTGCGGCGCGAGCATATCACGCAAGACTTCAACGGCATCGTGTTGAATAATGCGAATATTGTTTAGGCTTGAGGCCTCAATGCGCTTGAGCAGGGCGCCTACGCCCGCGTTAAACACTTCGACACCTAGAAAATTATCATTGGGCCGCGCCAGAGCTATTTTTTCGGTGGTTTCGCCCATGCCGAAGCCGATTTCAAGAATCGTGGGCGCTTCGCGCTCAAAGGTCTCGGTCAAATTCAGTAAGCTAGGGCGATAGGCCAACGACCATTTGGTTAAAAAGGTATCAATGGCCTCTTGTTGACCTTGCGTAATGTGGCTGCGCCGGTTCACAAAACTACGGATGTGGGTTGGGTGCATGCTTAGCCCCCGCCCACGGCGACGACGATTTCGAGGCGATCTGCAGCGGCGATCATGATCTGGTCGTAGGTGCTTTTAGGCACGATTTCGCCATTGCGTTCAACGGCAATACGCTTGCCCGTAAAACCAAGCTCGGCAACAAGTGCGGCAACAGAGAGAGGGCCGGCTAAAGTTTTTGCCTGACCATTGAGTACTATTTCCATGCCGAGCATTGTAGTGGTTGCCAGCCCAGTCTGTCAGACTGTTTGGTCATGATCTCGTATAATCCGTTTCGACTGAGCGCCAGAGCGGGTGTAGTTCAATGGCAGAACGGCGGCTTCCCAAGCCTCAGGCGTGGGTTCGATTCCCATCACCCGCTCCAGTCCTAAGCAATTTAGTTCAACTGCGCCGTCACCACCCAACGTTAAAACCTCAACGCCGGTCTTAGTGAATCCGCATGCCTGGCTGCGCACCTGACGACGGGTCAAGCACATAGATGCCGGTGTCTATTGCGGGATCAAAATGGCTAGCCGCCAGCACCATGCCTTCAGAGATGCCAAACTTCATCTTGCGAGGTGCTAAGTTGGCCACGACGACGGTCAGGCGTCCGATCAATTGTTCGGGTGTGTAAGCAGACTTAATTCCAGAAAAGACGTTGCGCAGCCGACCCTCACCGACATCGAGGGTTAGCCTCAAGAGCTTGGTCGACCCTTCAACTTGTTCACAGTTGACGATACGAGCCACCCGTAAATCTATTTTGACGAAATCATCAATCGTGATGGTGGGGGCGAGCGGTTCGCCGCCTGGGGCAACTGCGCTCGCATCGGCAGGATTGCTAGCAGCGGTTTGCGCGCTCGTAGACTGTTGGTCTTGTGCCTTGGCCGCTGCAGGGATCTCAAACAGTTCATCGAGCATCGTCGGCTCAACCCGTTGCATGAGATGTTTGAAGTGGTTGATCTGACTGGGCAATACGCCTGCATCGGCCCAAACAAAATGACTGGTTTTGCCAAAAAGTTCAGTGGCAACACGTTGAGACAAAGCAGGCAAGATCGGCGCCAGCATGACTGAGAGCGCTCTGAAACCCGCAAGGGCCGACGAACAAATGTGCTGCAGGGCAGCGCGCTGTGAAGGGTCGGCAGATGCCAAGGTTTTGGCGATCAACCAAGGTTGCGCCGCATCAAAAGTTTGATTGATCTGATCGGCATGCGCCATGATCTCGCGAATCGCACGACCGTATTCTCGCGCCTCTAGGTCGGCGCGAATACGGTCTGCCGCCTGTGCCCAGTTAGCGCCCAACAAGCCAGCATCGTCTGGGTAAGCAAGCTGCCCTTCAAAATATTTGCTAATGAAATTGGCCGCCCGGCTCGCAATATTGATGTATTTACCCACCAAATCGCTGTTGACCCGCGCAATAAAATCGTCAGGGTTAAAGTCAATGTCTTCAACGCGGGCGTTAAGCTTCGCGGCAATGTAATAGCGCATCCACTCGGCGTTCATGCCAAGCTCAAGGTAGCGCAGGGGCGAGATCCCAGTGCCGCGGCTTTTTGACATCTTTTCGCCGCTGACTGTAATAAATCCATGCACATTGAGTTGATCGGGTGTTTTGCG
>CAMEAW010000160.1 GCA_945911685.1 Bordetella parapertussis | reverse complement strand
CTTAATGCAGGAAAATATTCCAACGTCTGTTCAAAATCGCGGGCGATTGCCACTTTGTCTGAGCGCTGAAAAGCACCCATCTGTAAGTTCTCTGTGACGGTCATGCTTTTAAAAAGACGTCGCCCCTCGGGCACTAATACCAGTCCCTGTTTGACCAAGACGTCAGTCTCTGTGTGACTAATGTTTTTGCCAAAAAGCTCGACGCCTGCGCTTTGCGAAGGGAGCAAGCCAGTCAGTGCTTTCATCGTTGTAGATTTGCCCGAACCGTTCGAGCCAATGATCGTCGTAATTTTTCCCCGAGCGACTGAAAAACTTATGCCTTTGACAGCAGGCACAATCCCGTAGTTCACAACGAGATCAGTGACCTTGAGTGCATAGTCGGTTGTCATGCGCGCTTACCTAAGTACGCAGAAATCACCGCAGGATTTTGCTTGATTTCTTGAGGTGAACCTGCGGCTAAAAAAACGCCGTGATCAAGCACCACAATGCGATCGCAGATCTCCATGACGGCTTTCATATTGTGTTCAACCAACAAAATCGAAAGCTTAAACTCATCGCGAATTCGTCTAAAGATCGCAAGTGCACCACCTACCTCAGTCTGATTTAAACCTGTCAGAGGTTCGTCTAGGCAGAGTAATTTTGGGCGTGTCGCAAAAGCGATGGCGATACTGACCATGCGTTGTAAACCATGCGGCAAATTACCAGCGATTTCTTGCAGATGATCAGACAGGTTGAGTATCTCGGCGGTTTCGTGAACGCGACGGACGCGCTCGCTCTTCACACTAATCGTGCTGAAGGTCGCGATCAAAATATTGTCATAGACCGTCATATCCGTCAGTAGGCTCTCGTGTTGAAAGGTGCGCACTAGACCTTTGTGGCAGACTTGGGCCGTGTTCATTTTTGAAATGTTTTCGCCTAAAAACTCGATACGGCCCTCAGACGCAGGATAAAAACCACTCACGCAATTAAAGGTCGTGCTTTTGCCTGCGCCGTTCGGTCCGATCAAACCAAGGATTTCGCCTTTTTGCACGTCAAAACTTAAATTTGATACAGCGGTTAAGCCACCAAAACGACGCGTGAGTTTGTCGACTTTTAATAAGATCTCTGTTGTCATTTTTTTGTCTCGCGCTCAGTGCTTAGCTGCGGCTTGAGGTTTTGGGGGCAGGCCTAACAATTTTCTGATGATGCCGACCAAACCATCCGGCATTAGTAAGACAGCAATGACGATTGCCGCGCCGTAGAAAATATGTTCGAACGGACCGAAACCCATCGCCACTTGAGCGAGTAAGGTCAAGACAGAGGCGCCCAAAATAGGGCCCGCAATATGCGACTCTCCACCAACTTTAATATAAGCGAGTGTGTATACCGCTAATAAAAAGCTGAAGTCATCAGGGCTAATGACATTATTGGCATGCGCGAGCAGGGCGCCACAGATGCCCGCGACAAACGATGAGATCGCCAAACACATGACTTTTGTTAAGTGAACATTGATCCCGACTGTCTGAACGATTGCATCATTATTACGAATGGCAACCAAGACTTTTCCAAAGTCGCTTTGCTCGATCTTGTAGAGCACAATTAAACTTAACAGTACAACTGCAACGACGAACGTCGGGTAATAGTCAGTTAATAAAACGGGTGGAAACACTCCGAGCATGCCTGAGTTGCTGCCAATATAGTCAATCTGCGTGTAGACCATTCTTAGCACTTCTGTGAAGGCAAAGCTGATCAACATAAAATATGGTCCCTTAGTGCGTAGCGTGATGTAGCCCACAATCAGACTAAGCAACGTTGCCGCCAGCGCTGCGCTGACGATGGCTACGACAAACGGCAAACCGAGTTTTGTGGTGCAAACGCCGGCAACATAGGCGCCAACGCCCGCGAACCCAGCGATCGCAAAATTTAATTCACCGATTAATTGAACGAAGCGAAAGCTTGCCGCCAGCAAGATATTGATGGCAACCCAAATGACTAAGCTTGCAGCAAAGCCGGTACCGGTAAACAGACTGCCACCAAGAACGAGCAGGCTGAGGAGGGCGACATAAAGAATGGTCGAACTGCGCGCGTTACCCATTACCCATGATCCCTTTAGGACGCACCAGCAATACCAGCATGGTGATGACAAACATTGCGAGTGTCGCAAGCGAGGGGTCAAAATAATAGCCACCTACACTTTCGATCACAGCGATTAAGATGCTGCCAATGATCGAACCTGGGATGCTACCCAAGCCTCCGATCACAATGGCGATAAAGCCTTTGATGAGAAAGTCGCTTCCAACATTCGCGCTAATGACGGTGACTGGAGCCAGAAGCGCACCCGCAATGGCGGCTAAAAAGGTTGCGATCAAGAATCCATACAGAGCAGTTTTTCGGTAAGGGATACCTTGGAGCATCGCAGCCTCATGGTCTTCTGAGACTGCACGTAAAGATTTGCCAAGTTTTGTTGCTGCAATAAGCCAACACATGGTGACCGCGACCAGCAAAGCGATCAGGGTAAGGACCAGTCTTTGGGTAGTGATGGCGCCTCCGAGAATGCGCAGATTACCCTCGATCAGATCAGGCAGTTTAATGGGCACGCCACCAAAGAACTCTAAAAATAAACCTTGTATTAAGAGCGAAAGCCCGACTGACAAGACGAAGGAACCCACCATGTCTCGTTGAAATTTTTTGAAAGCAAAATGATAAAGAAACCAACCGCAAGCCATGGTCGCCAAAATAGAAACAGCGCCAGCAGCACCGTAAGCCACCACAAGCGGTACAGAAGGACTATTCAGCCAGGGGACGAGGATGGCAATTAATAAAAGTACTAAACCAAAAAATTCGCCGTGCGCAAAGTTCACGACCTTCATGACACCAAAAATCAATGTCAGGCCAAGTGAAAACAGGATATAGGCCGCACTAATTTGCAGGCTGTTTAAAAAGAGTTGCCCAAAAATCTCCAATGTCTTGCACCCTCAAGCGGTTAGTAGTCAGCAAAAATCAGAGACCGAACTCTAGGTCGGTCTCTGTCGGCCAAACGGCTTATTTTGCGGCGGCTAAACGAGCTTTGAGCTCTTCAGGAATAATGCGGGTCAGTTCAACCATCTTGCCATCTTGAACTTGGGTAATCATGACCGGCACCTGCATTTGTTGTGGGCTGTCATAGATAGCTTTGCTACCAAAGACGGTTTTGCCGTACGAGGTTTCAAAGACCAAGGTGGGCAAGACAGCGGCGATTTTTTTAGGATCTAAGCTGTTTGACGCCTCCATTGCAGCCTTGAGCGCATAGACTGAGTCATAGCTTGAGACTTGCAGTGGGTTCAGTGGCTCTTTAAATTGCGCCAACATGCCTTGGTTCAAAATCTGTTGTACAGGCGTTGCGAGTGAGCTTGAGTAGTCGCCGGCATAGCCCATGTAGGTGCCGTTGGCTGCTGCGCCACCAATTTGAGCAAGTTGAGTGGCACTCGTGCCAACCGGCAGCACTTTGACACCTTTCCAGCCCAGCACGCCAAGCTCTTTCAGTATGATTCCTGCATCGGCAGGTGGAGCCACGCCAAGGTCAATGATGTCAGGCTTTTGCTCAGTGAGTTTAGCCGCGACCGGTTGAAATTGCGTGGTGCCACGCTCGTACCAATTAGAAGACAAAACCTTCACGCCAAGTGCTGCCCACGCTTTTTGCGCGACCACTTCGACCTCTTTGCCTGACGCATCGTTCGCGTTCAAGATCGCGACTGTTTTTGCCTTGGGATTTTGCGCTAAGACATATTTGTAAAGTGGATCAAGAATCTCAAACGGCGTATTGGATTGAGTAAACGTTAATGGAAACTGTGGACCTTTGACACTTTTACCCCAGGCCGAAATAAAAATCATCACGCCGCTTCGCTCAGAGAGCGACTGCAGCGCTGAGATCGGGGCAGTGCCGATACCGCCAACGATAAATTTAACCTTATCGCGATTAATTAGGTTTTGTGCGACTTTTGTTCCTTCGGCCGCAGTGTATTTGTTGTCGTAGGCTACGACTGCAAAATTATATTTTTTGCCTTCAACGGTTACGCCGCCGTCAATATTAATTTTCTCTGCCGCTTGCTTCGCAGTCCACTCCATACCCAAGCCCCACACGGCTGCAGCGCCCGACATAGGTGCTGAGATGCCGAGCTTGATGATCTCTTGAGCCTGAACGTTTGTCGTAGAAGCGAGAGCCGCAAGCGCAAGGGTTGCATAAACCTGTTTAAGATTTTTCATTTTTGTCTCCGGTTAATTTTTTTAATCGCTCGTGCTACTTCGAACGAGCGCTATTTGAATTAAATGTACCACAGACCCAAGTCGGGTAAAAAGAAAAAATTCTCGCGATTTTTCTAAAAAAATCATCGAGAATTTTTATGAGGGCTTACAGGGTCAAGACACAAGCTAATACGTCAGATACCCTCAACGATTCGAATGTCGCGCTCAGCAGCATTTGGGCCTAAAGCTTTGATGGCCTCTTGATAGCCAGGGCTGTTATAGGCGGCTTGTGCGGCTTCGACGCTTTCAAACTCAATGAGTACTGTGCGCTGTTTGACGCCTTGCTCTTTTGTTACGGCGGCTTCGCCACGAGCAAGAAATTTTCCGCCTGCAGCGATAAGCGAGGGGCCTGCCAGTTTTGCATAGGCGGCGAGGGCTTCTGGGTTTGAAATTGAACGGTAAGCACTGATCCAATAGGCTTTGGGCATGACGAAATCTCCGAGGGTGTTTGAGTGTCGCTATATTACCAAGGGTACTGCCCTGCGAGTGACCAAGCTTACTTTCTCGTTTTGATTCGATGGTGCGCCGCCGCATATACGTGGGTCAATGAATACAGGTATCATTTTTCAATGACAGCCACTTTCACTGATGTACAAAACTCGTTACGTGCACCCTTTAAAGTGCGCAGTTTTCGTTTTCAATTCCCCGCTGATTTAGCGGCATCTTTAGCCTTTGAGATGGAGGTCCTAGTCCTCGGCTGGTACGTGTTGGTCGAATCGGGTTCGGTCATGATGTTGGTGCTCTATGGCGCCTTACAATTCTTCGGCTCTGTATTTTCTCCCCTGTTTGGTGTCGCGGGTGATCGTTTGGGCTACCGAACTTTATTTTTGCTGACGCGGGGGGTATACGTCGTACTGGCATCCCTGGTGATGGTGCTGGCTTTTATGTCCTTACTCACGCCATACCTGGTCATCGCCGTGGCGGCGATCGTTGGCATGATTCGCCCATCCGACAACATGATGCGTTATGCGCTTGTTGGCCAAACGGTGCCAGTCGAGCAGTTAACTGGCGCCTTAGGGATTTCTCGAATGACCGCCGATTCGGCACGCGTTGTGGGTGCTTTATTAGGAGTGGGTACCGTCGCGCAGTTCGGTATGGCTGCTGCCTATGTGGTCATTGCAGTTCTGTACGCGTGTAGTTTTATATTCTCGACGGGTGTTGCAGGCAAAGAGAGCGACGCGGCGCCACAGGCTGCGCGCTCTGCTTTTAGCGAGTTGGTTGCTGCCTTTCAGTATGTTTGGGTTCGGCCATCGTTACTCGGCGCATTGAGTTTGGCCTTTTTGGTCAATTTTTTTGCGTTTCCCTTTACCTTAGGATTGCTGCCCTACATCGCTAAAAATATATTTGAAGTCGGGCAAGCGGGCTTGGGTGCTTTGAGTGCGAGCTTCGCTTTTGGTGCACTGTTGGGGTCGTTGGTGCTTGGATTGAATCGATTTTCATTGGGCACTGGCCGTGCGATGTTGGTGACCGCTGGTCTTTGGTTCGGTTGCTTATTGTTTTTTAGTTTTCTAACTGAACTCTATGCGGGGATGTTTGTGCTTGTCTGCACGGGGTTTGTACAAAGTTTAAGCATGACACCCTTGGCGGCAGTGATGTTGCGCGCGACAGAGCCCGCATTTAAGGGGCGAGTCATGGGCATGCGTATGCTAGCAATTTGGGGGCTACCCGCGGGCCTGTTGGCCGCTGGGCCCTTGATCGCATGGCTTGGTTATCAAGGGGTTGCGTTGCTTTACACCCTTGCGGGTGTCGCTCTGACGTTTGGTATCGGCTACTGCTGGCGTCATGCTCTGTGGGACAAAGCCGCGCCAGCCAATCAACACAGCTAAATCGGGCGAGTTGACTTCCGCCCCGCCCTAAAGGCCGAGGCTTTCGGCGCGATCCGGTCAAGTCAGGGTCAGCGCATACAAGCCGCCTCTGCAAAAAAGAATACTTTGTGCTAGGGTTCTCCCTGAGACAAAAAAGATGCGCCCAAAGAGCCCCATGAAGATTTTTTACGGTTGGAAGATGGTATTTGCAGCGGCGTCGCTGCAATTTTTGCAGTCAATGATGCTGCATCAAGCCTTTGGGGCGTACCTAGCCGTATTGATTGAAGAAAAAGGCTGGAGCAAAACCTCAGTGTCGGCCGCCTCGGCGATGATGTCCATGGAAGCGGCGGTGATTGGCCCAGTGCTGGGTTGGTTTTTAGACCGCTTTGGCTCGCGTGGCGTCATTAAAATTGG
>CAMEAW010000159.1 GCA_945911685.1 Bordetella parapertussis | reverse complement strand
CTTGTTAAACTGACACATGGCCAAAATTAAAACGATTTTCACTTGCACCGAGTGTGGCGGCGTTAGCCCAAAATGGTTGGGGCAGTGCCCCCATTGCAACGCCTGGAACACGCTCGAAGAGTCGCGTGAAGCGCCGCACGCCGGCGGGCAGGCCGAGCATCGTTATGCGCCCCTGACCGCCTCAGCACCGCTGCGTAGCCTGTCAGATGTTGAAGCGCTTGAATTGCCACGCATCTCTACGGGTATCTCCGAGTTCGACCGGGTGCTGGGGGGCGGCTTGGTAGCAGGGGCCGTCGTACTGATCGGCGGCGATCCCGGCATCGGAAAATCAACCCTGTTATTGCAAGCGCTGGTGGCCATGTCGGGTCAGGCCCGCGTGCTGTATGTCACCGGCGAAGAGTCTGCTGAACAAGTTGCGTTGCGCGCACGCCGTTTAGGATTAGTCGGTGGGGCGGTCGATTTGTTTGCTGAAATCCGCCTTGAGGCTATTCAACACGCTTTGCTTGAGCAAAAGCCCGCCGTAGCGGTGATCGATTCGATCCAAACGATTTATTCGAGCGAGCTTAGCGCGGCACCCGGTTCGGTTTCGCAGGTCAAAGAGTGCGCGGCCCAACTGACGCGCCTGGCCAAGCAGGCGGGGATCCCGATTGTGATGATTGGGCATGTCACCAAAGACGGCACCCTAGCAGGGCCTAGAGTGCTTGAGCACATTGTGGACACTGTGCTGTACTTTGAAGGCGACACGCACTCGTCGTTTCGGCTGGTGCGCGCCTTTAAAAATCGCTTCGGCGCGGTCAACGAGCTGGGCGTCTTTGCCATGACCGATCGCGGCTTAAAGGGGGTCTCTAATCCGTCGGCCTTGTTTTTGTCGCAGCACACGAACGAAGTGTCGGGCTCTTGCGTGATGGCGACCCAAGAAGGCACGCGTCCGCTCTTGGTTGAAATCCAAGCCTTGGTAGACACCGCTCACGTGCCTAATCCGCGTCGCCTCTCTGTGGGGCTCGAGGGCAACCGGTTGGCGATGCTATTGGCGGTGCTGCATCGCCATGCAGGTGTCTCAACCTTTGATCAAGATGTCTTTGTCAATGCGGTGGGTGGCGTGCGTATTACCGAACCGGCGGCTGACCTCGCTGTTTTATTAGCGATTATTTCGTCTCTGCGCGACCGGCCTTTGCCTAAAGGTCTGATTGCTTTTGGTGAAGTGGGTTTAGCCGGCGAAGTGCGCCCAGCGCCACGCGGTCAAGAGCGCTTGCGCGAAGCCGCGAAACTCGGCTTTTCGGTGGCAATTATTCCTAAGGCTAACGCGCCGCGTCAGCCGATTGAAGGCTTAGACGTCTGGGCGGTTGATCGCTTGCAAGACGCTCTTGACCGCTTACGCTAAGGCCCATTGCTTGCATGATCAATCTTAAACTCGCCTTCAAACAAGCCTGGCGCGATGCCCGTGCCGGAGACTTGCGCTTGCTGTTGTTAGCCGTTGTTGTGGCAGTGGGCGCTATTACCAGCGTTGGCTTTTTAGCCGATCGAGTGGGGCGGGCGCTTGAGCGCGATGCTGCGCAAATGTTGGGCGCTGATCTGGTTTTTGAAGCAGATACTGAAGTGCCAGAAGTATTTTTAGCCGAAGCACGTCAGCGCGGGCTGACGACTGCGTTGACCTGGCAGTTTCCGTCGATGGTGGGCTCGAGCGCAAATCTTGTGCTCTCTTCGTTAAAAGCGGTCGAAGGCAACTACCCCTTGCGCGGAAGCCTGCGCACCAGCACCAGTATTGCCGGCACCGACCAAGCCACCCAAGTTGCGCCCAACGTCGGCGAAGTGTGGGTCGATGCGCAAATTTTAGGCCAGACCAGCCAGCAGATCGGACAGCTTCTGAAGATTGGCGAGATTGGTCTGACGATCACGCGCGTCATAACCTACGAGCCTGATCGCGGCCCACAGTTCGTCAACTTAGCACCCCGCGTGATGTTACGCGCTGAAGATTTGTTGCGCACTGGTTTGATTGCGCCTGGCAGTCGCGTACGTTATGCCATGTTGGTGGCGGGCGAGGGCGCCGCGGTGCAAGCGTACCGTATCTGGCTCGAAGCGCAGATCAAACCGGGTCAAAAAATTCTCACGATCGACGCGGGTCGCCCCGAGATTCGTCGCTCACTTGACCGGGCGCAGCAGTTCTTGGCGCTGGTTGCCATGTTGGCCGTTCTAATCGCCGCTGTGGCGGTTGCGCTCGCCGCAAGGCGCTTTGGTCAGCGCCATCGGCTGAGCATCGCACTCATGCGTTGCCTGGGGGCGACGCAAACGGCGGTCTCACAGATCGTGGTGGGCGAGTTTGTCTTGGTGGGCGTGCTTGGGTCGTTTTTAGGGATACTGGTCGGTTGGTGTGCGCAGTTTTTAATGATCGCTGCGCTCGGTGAACTGATCGGTGCAGACCTGCCTGCGGCTTCTTGGTTGCCCGCGCTACAGGGGTTGTTTGCCGGGCTTTGGCTGTTGCTTGCGTTCGCTTGGCCACCCTTGCAGGCCTTGCGCCATGTCGCACCCTCGCAAATTTTTCGTGCTTCGCACCCACGCATGCCCAAGGCCAGCTTGTTGGGCTACCTGTTGGGCTTAGCGGGGTTCACCGCCTTGATGTGGTGGGTGGCTCAAGACTTAAAGTTAGGTGTTGGTGTAGCGCTAGGATTTTTGGCTGCGGCACTGTTGTTTGGTGGTGTCAGCGCCTTAGTTTTAGCGGGCTTGGGCTTGCTACGAGGTCGCCTCGATGCCTTCCCCATGCTGCGTTTTGCGCTCAATGGTGTTGTGCGCAGGCGAGCGGCCACCATTGCTCAAATGTGTGCCTTGGCGATCGGCATGATGGCGCTGTTGCTACTCACAATCGTACGCACCGATTTACTGGCGGGCTGGCAACGCACCTTGCCACCTGATGCCCCCAATCGGTTTTTGATTAATGTGCAGCTTGATCAAGTGCAGGGTGTTAAACAGGCTTTACAGCAGGCGGGCATCCCTCAGGTGGTGCTGTCGCCGATGGTGCGCGGCCGGCTGCTTGCGCGTAACGGGCAGGCGTTAAGTGCAAATGATTACGCTCAAGAGCGTGCCCAGCGGCTGATTGAACGAGAGTTCAACCTCTCGTACGCCGCACAATTACCAGAGCCGGGCCAAATTGTGGCTGGGCGTGATCTTGCGACAGATGCGTTTGAAGTATCGCTTGAAACGGGGCTCGCTAAAACGCTGTCTCTGCAGTTGGGCGATGTTTTAGAGTTCGATATTGCAGGTCAATTGATCAAAGTGACCGTGACAAGTCTGCGTCGCGTTGATTGGGATTCGATGCGCGCAAACTTTTTTGCCATTCTGACGCCTGCAGCGCTTGGTAACGCGCCGCAAACCTTTATGACTGCTTTTCATTTGCGTCCTGAGCAAGCGGGGCAGCTGCAAAAGCTCGTGCAGACGTTTCCCAATCTAACTGTTTTTGATGTGGGTGCGATTTTGGGTCAATTGCAAAGCATTTTGGATAAAGTCTCGGTCGCGGTGCAAGGGCTGTTTGTATTTTCCTTGTTTGCTGGCGCCTTGGTGTTAGCCGCAGCCTTGTCAGCGACGCGTGACGAGCGTGTGCGCGAGGCCGCCTTGATGCGTGCGCTCGGTGCCTCGCGGCGACAGTTAGCCACGGCTCAGCGTATTGAACTGCTTGCGGTGGGGGCGCTGGCTGGCCTCTTGGCCGCGGGCGGTGCAACGTTAGCCGCCTGGGCGTTATCGACGTGGCTCTTTGAGTTCAACATGCGTTTTACTCTTTGGCCGTGGCTACTGGGGGTGACCTTGTGCATGTTTGGCGCCTGGTTGGCCGGCGCACTGGCCTTACGCGGTGTTTTGCAGACCCCGCCTTTAAATATTTTGCGGCAAGCCTGAGCATGCCCTCGACAACCAACAACCCGTCAGTCGTCGATGGTGTGTCCTCGACAAACTCCGGCCAGTCAGTCGTCGATGCTTTGGGCGTACCAAGCAATATTTCGACGGTCGCGCTTGAACAAGGCGGTCAAACCATTCACCTGCGTCTTGATTTGTTGGTGCCCGAACTCGCCTTACAACGCTTTGATCCGTTGTATCCGCCATCGCAAGCGCAAGTCGTTGCTTCGGGCGGTCGTGCCGCAGCTTGGTTTGTACAGCTTGCACCCCTTGAGGCAGTGCTCAGGCACTTCAAACGGGGCGGATGGATGGCACGCCTGGCGCGTGATCGCTATCTCTGGTTGGGGCTCGCGCGTACGCGCTCTTTTGCTGAATTCGATTTATTGCGTCTCATGTGGCAGGCCGGCTTGCCGGTGCCGCGCCCCTTAGGGGCCGCGGTCTGGCGAGGCCGTCTGACCTATCGCGCGGCCTTACTCACCGAGCGCATCCCACAGGCCAAGCCTTTGGCGCTTTGTAGCGAGCCACAGGTTTGGCTTGAGGCAGGCCGTGTCGTCGCGCAGATGCATCAGTTTGAGGTGTGGCATGCCGACCTAAATGTGTTTAATCTGTTGGTCGATGCGCAAGGCAAGGTGTGGATCATTGATTTGGATCGAGGTCGCCGCAAGGCTTTGACAGCGACACAGCGTGCCGAAAACCTCTCTCGCTTGTTACGCTCGGTCAGAAAGGTGGCACCTGAACGCGAAGCCCCCTGCTGGCATCTGTTTAAACAGGGCTACCAAGAGACACTCAACCAGCAGTAAGCGATTTTGTATGATCAGAAAACAATACTTAACCAGCAGTAAGCGATTTTGTATGATCAGACAACAGTACTCAAGCAGCAGTAAGCGATTTTGTATGATCAGACAACAGTACTTAACCAACAGCAAGCGATTTTGGACCACAAACAAATGTCTTTAATGATGTATGGACTCACCCAGTGCAGTACGTGTGTCAAGGCGCGAGCTTGGCTTGATCAGCATGCTGTTGCGCATCAGTTTATTGACTACCGTGCGCATCCCCTCGGCCCGGCCGACTTAAAAAAATGGGCGCAGGCCTTAGGCGGATTTGAAAAACTCGTGAATCGCGCTTCGATGACTTGGCGACAGTTGGCCGACGCTTTAAAAGACCCACAAACCGACGCTCAGTGGTTGGACTTGATCGCTCAGTATCCCGCCTTAATTCGTCGCCCACTGACAATTTATGTGGACGGGTCTGTCACGGTCGGTTTCAACGAAAAGCGTTACACAGAGAAATTGAACCTCGTATGACAGACATGGCTGTCCCGATGATGATTGCAGCGCTCGGTGCGACAATCGCCGCATTGTTTGCAGTGCTAGCGTGGTTAAAAGTCCGTGCAATCAGTGTGCAGCAATCTGACCCTAAGCTTGAACAAATTATTGCAACACTCGAGCGCGTTGAGCGTACACAGCGTGCCGAGCAACTCGAAAGTCAACGTCAGCTTCGCACTGAAATGTCTGAAGCGTCGCGCGCCTTGCGACTCGAACTGTCGCAGGCAGATGCCGAGTTCAGAGCCGCAGTGGCGCGAGATGCCGCCGCAGGGCGTAGCGAAGGTGCAGAGTCTTTAGCACGTTTTGCTAATGGCTTTACCACGCAATGGCAAAGCCTGATTCAAACCAATGATCAACGGATGGCCGAGTTGCGCGCTGCGGTTGAGCAGCGCTTAGTGGCTTTGCAAACGGACAACGCAAACAAGCTCGACGAAATGCGTCGTACCGTCGACGAAAAACTGCACGCCACCCTAGAGCTGCGCCTAGGTGAATCGTTTAAACAAGTGTCTGAGCGCCTTGAGGCCGTGCAACGCGGTCTGGGCGAGATGCAAGCGTTAGCAACAGGTGTTGGTGATCTAAAGCGCGTGCTGACCAATGTTAAAACGCGAGGCACCTGGGGCGAGGTGCAATTAGCGCGTTTGATCGAAGACGGTATGACCCCCGATCAATATGCCCGTAACGTCAAAACAGTACCGGGTAGTGACGCTCAGGTTGAGTTTGCGATTCGCTTGCCAGGCGCGACCGAGCACGAGCAAGTGGTGTGGTTGCCGATTGATGCGAAGTTTCCGAAAGAAGAGTACGAACGGCTGATGGATGCCCACGAGCACGCTGATCGCGAGGGCATCAAGAACGCGGGCTTGGCGTTGGGCAAAGCGGTTGAGACGCAAGCTAAGCTGATTGTTTCTAAATATGTTTCACCTCCGCATACAACTGACTTCGCGATTATGTTTTTGCCCAGCGAAAGCTTGTATGCCGAGGTTTTGCGCCAACCGGGCTTGCTCGATAAGTTGCATGATTTGCGTGTCAATGTGGCAGGCCCCGCCAATCTTGCGGCTTTGCTCAATAGCTTGCAAATGGGCTTTCGCACTCTGGCCATTCAGCAGCGTTCTTCTGAAGTTTGGCAAGTCTTGCGCATGGTCAAAACCGAGTTCAATAAGTTCGGCGAAACACTGTCCGCCGTTAAAAAGTCGTTGGATACCGCCAGTAATAAGATCGGTCAAACCGAAACCCGTACCAAAGCCATGCTGCGAAGCTTAAAAAATGTAGAAGTGCTGCCCGCTGATGAAGCCCGCGCCTTGTTGCGCGACGGTCTGAGCGAACAAGA
>CAMEAW010000158.1 GCA_945911685.1 Bordetella parapertussis | reverse complement strand
GCTCGCTTGACGCTGTGGTTGAAGACTGCGTCAACGCCGTTGGCGTAGATGTCAACACGGCGTCAGCTGCGTTGTTGGCCCGCGTCTCAGGGCTCAACAGCACCTTAGCCAAAAACATCGTCAGCTACCGCGACGAAAAAGGCGCGTTTGCCAATCGCAAGGCGCTCAAAGAGGTTTCGCGTTTTGGCGAAAAAGCCTTTGAACAAGCAGCCGGTTTTTTACGCGTTCAAAACGGTGACAACCCGCTTGATCGCTCATCAGTTCACCCTGAAGCGTATCCGGTGGTTGAACGCATTTTGAAAAAAATTGCCAGCGAGATGAAAGATGTGATTGGCAACCGCGACAAATTAAAAGGCTTATCGCCTGCAGAGTTCGTTGACGAAAAATTTGGTGTCCCAACCGTACGGGATATTTTGCTCGAACTCGAAAAGCCTGGCCGCGACCCGCGCCCAGAATTTAAGACCGCCACGTTCAAAGAAGGCGTTGAAACGCTGAACGACTTAATGCCAGGGATGATTCTTGAAGGCGTTGTGACCAACGTGGCAAACTTTGGTGCCTTTGTGGATATCGGTGTGCATCAAGACGGCTTGGTGCATATCTCGGCACTCGCTGAAAAATTTGTGAGCGACCCGCGCGATGTCGTGCGCGTGGGGCAAACCGTACAGGTGCGTGTGCAAGAAGTGGATATCGCACGCAAGCGTATTGCACTGACCATGCGGCTGAATGATGATGCGCCACCGGCGAGGTCGATGGCTGCGGGCGGTGGCCCGAGCGGGGGCAACGGCGGCGGGTCAGGTGGCAACGCTAACCGCGGGGCACGCAAACCGAACACAATGAACTCACCTGATCCCAGCCCGGGCGGTGCGATGGCAGCGGCCTTTGCCAAGCTAAAAAAATCGTAAGTGTTCGGTACGTTAGAAGCTTGCACTCAGCGCTGAGCGCAAGTGATGCCTAGCTAGGACATGCAGCTAAACACACGATTAGTTTGCGCTGCGGGATTGCTGCGGTTCATGCTGAGCCTATTCGCTAGGCTGCATGGCCACCGTTAAGGCAGCGATCAACTGTTCACGCCGTTCAGTTGAAGCACTATCGGGCGCTGTGGCAATCACTTGCTCGCCTTGCACGATTGACAAGCCCAGAGCGCCCTCGAGCTTAATACTGGCCTGCGCGCCTGCTTGCTGCAAAGCACGCATCGCCGCGCCAGCTAGTTTAGGATCAGCAAAGGCAATCGAACAAAATAACTCAGTGCCATCTTGCGCCAGCAGGCGGAACCGAAACTGACCGCTTTCGTCGCGAAAGGTGACATACCGAGCGCTTTTGCCTGCAGCTTTTTCTTTTTTAGCGGGTTGTAAAGACGTTGCCGTACGCGAAGTCGCTAAGCTGCGTAAGCCAACCGCCTGCCGCAATTCTTGAATAAAAGGTGTTGCAATCGCGCGCGCTTTGCGAGCCCCCTCTTGCAAGATGTCTTCGATACGATCTGGGTGCGACATCAAGTCTTCGTAGTGCGCACGCAGTGGGCCCATTTCTTGCTCGATCCGTTGGCACAAGCGCTTTTTCGCATCGCCCCAACCCATGCCTGCCGACAACTCAGCATGAAAATTAGCGGTCTCAGAGGGCTGTGCAAAGGCCTTGTAGATCAGATACAGGTGCGAGGCATCTGCATCCTTCGGTTCACCGGGGCCTCGCGAGTCGGTCACAATTTTGGCGATGGCAGAGTTTAGAGCTTTGGCACCGCCTTCAAATAAAGGCACGGTATTGCCGTAGCTTTTAGACATCTTACGACCATCCAGGCCTGGCAAGGTCGCGACGTCTTCAGAGATCACAGCCTCGGGTAATACAAAAAAATCACGGCCTTGACCAAATAAATGATTAAAGCGCTGCGCAATATCACGCGCCATTTCAAGATGTTGTGTTTGGTCTCGCCCAACCGGTACCTTGTGGGCGTTGAACATCAAAATATCAGCCGCCATCAAAATAGGATACGAGAACAAGCCCATATTGATGCCATCATCGGCCTCAACACCTTTTGCTGTGTTTTGATCAACAGACGCTTTATAGGCGTGGGCGCGGTTCATTAAACCCTTAGCCGTCACGCACGTCAGCATCCAACACAACTCAGGGATTTCTGGCACATCCGACTGACGATAGAAAGTCACGCGTTGAGGATCAAGCCCTGAGGCCAACCAAGTTGCGGCGATTTCGAGTCGCGAACGCGCAATCAGTGCTGGATCTTCAGACTTGATCAGTGCGTGGTAATCGGCCAAAAAGAAGAAAGCATCAACGTTTTGCTGTTGGCTAGCCTGTATGGCCGGACGGATCGCCCCCACATAATTACCGAGGTGCGGCGTGCCAGAAGTGGTGATGCCAGTCAGAACGCGGGTATTCATAAGGTGACCAAGTGCTGAGGTTTGAGAAGAAGGCTAAGCTGTGAGTGTACCGTCTAGATCGGCTGCGAGCAGGCCGCAGCAGAGACGCAAAGTTCAGGCGAACGTTTAGCTCGAACTTTGACGACATCGCGAAGCTTAAACCCAGCTGCTGGCGGCACCGCGAAACCTACGCCTAGATACTGACAGTATCGCGAAACTTCAGCTTAGATGCTGACGGTATCGCGCCGCTCAGAATCTAGATACTCTTTGGATTGCATTTCAAGAATGCGAGATACCGTGCGATGAAACTCGTTAGACATCGGGCCCGAGGTGTAAATTTCATCAGGCTCGCAAGCGGCTGACATGATCAGCTTGATCTTATGATCGTAAAAGACATCGATTAACCAGGTAAACCGGCGTGCTTCAGAGGCCTCGCGCGGGCCCATCTTGGGTACATCCGACAAAATCACTGCATGAAAACGACTGGCTAATTCAAGGTAATCGTTTTGCGAGCGTGGGCCGCCACATAGTGTTGCAAAATCAAACCAGACCACACTACCCGCACGCTGTTTGGCACGAATCTCTCGGTGCTCAATCAACAACACCGGATCTTGTGCCGCTGTATCTGCCAACTGACTAAAGGTCTGTTGCAAAGCCAGATCAGCCTGTTCGCCCGTTGGTGTGTGATAACACTTAACTTGCTCGAGGGTACGCCGGCGATAGTCAATACCGGCATCTACGTTCAAAATATCCATACGATCCTGGATCAACTTAATTGCAGGCAATAAGCGATCACGATGCAAGCCATCGGGGTACAGCGTTGAGGGCTCGTAATTTGAGGTCATCACAAACGAAGTGCCAAACTCAAAAAACTTCAACAATAGGCGATACAGGATCATTGCGTCAGCCACATCCGACACATGAAACTCGTCAAAACAAATTAAGCGATAATTTTTTGAAATCCGACGTGCGACTTCATCAAGCGGGTCTTGCATGCCTTTGACTTCGTCAAGTTGGCGATGCACGCTGCGCATGAACTCATGGAAATGCAAACGTGTTTTACGTGTAACCGGCACGGTGGCGTAAAACGCATCCATCAAAAAGCTTTTACCGCGACCGACGCCACCCCACAAATACACACCACGCGGGATTTCAGGGCGTTTAAAAAAGCGTTTTACCGCGCTTGAGCGCTGCTCTTTGAAAATAGCCCAGTCGTCATAGTAGCGCTGTAGGCGTGCAACCGCTGCCCGCTGCGCTGGGTCGGACTGATACCCCCGCTCAGCGAGGGTATGCTCGTAGGATTCAAGGACGTTCAACGGAGTTTCTTAAAAATTAAGCGTACGCTTATCAACAGCCAGCGCAGCTTCTTTCATCGACTCTGACAATGTAGGATGCGCATGGCAGATGCGGGCGATATCTTCGGCTGCCCCTTTGAACTCCATGATGGTAACGGCTTCGGCGATCAGCTCAGACGCCTGGGGGCCAATGATATGCACCCCTAAGACCTCATCTGTCACGGCATCTGCCAAAATTTTGACAAAGCCTGTCGTATCCCCTATTGCACGTGCGCGACCATTGGCCAAAAACGGAAAGCTACCGGCCTTATAAGCGCGGCCGCTGGCTTTAAGTTCTTGCTCGTTTTGACCGACCCAAGAAATCTCGGGTGAGGTGTAAATCACCCAAGGGATCGTATTGAAATTCACATGGCCATGCTGCCCACCGATACGTTCGGCGACAGCAACGCCTTCTTCTTCGGCTTTATGAGCAAGCATTGGGCCACGCACCACATCACCCACCGCCCAAACGTTTGGCAGATTCGTTTTGCAATCACCATCGACCACCACAAAGCCGCGCTCATCGAGCTGCAAGCCAACCGTATCGGCCTGCAGACCACCGGTGTAGGGCACGCGGCCGATCGACACAATCAGTTTATCGACAACAAGTTTTTGCTCGGCGCCTGCGGCGTCGGTGTAAGGGATGGTGATGCTTTTAGCACCAGCCTTAATTTCACCGAGCTTGATACCGGTTTGAATTGCCAAGCCTTGCTTGGTAAAAATCTTAAAGGCTTCTTTTGCGACCTGCTGATCGACAGCTGCCAAAAACTCAGGCATCGCTTCTAGAACAGTCACTTCAGCACCCAAACGGCGCCAGACGCTGCCCATCTCTAAACCAATCACACCCGCACCGATCACACCTAATTTTTTAGGTACTGCGGCAATATTCAGTGCGCCGTCATTAGACAAGACCTGTTTTTCGTCGAACGGCAAGCCTGGCAATTCGCGGGCCGAAGACCCCGTTGCGATCACCACATGCTTAGCAACGATATCGGCCGTTGAGGTGCCGCTGACGTTAATCGCCCAACCGCCCTCTACCTTGCCGGCGAACGCACCTTTGCCATGAAAGAACGTGATTTTGTTCTTTTTGAACAAATACAAAATACCATCGTTATTTTGCTTCACAACGCTGTTTTTACGACCCAGCAACTGCTCGACATTCAAGCTGACACCTTTGACCTCGATGCCATGCTCTGCAAAATGATGATTGACCTGATCGTAGTGCTCTGAGGATTGAAGCAATGCCTTAGACGGAATGCAGCCAACATTGGTGCATGTACCGCCCGGCGCGGGGCCGCCCTGACCGTTCTGCCAGGCATCGATACACGCCACCGACAAACCTAACTGAGCAGCACGAATCGCAGCGATGTAACCACCAGGGCCTGCACCGATCACAACAACATCAAATTGAGTAGACATGAGTATCTCGGCTTAGATTTCGAGCAATAAGCGTTGTGGATCTTCGAGCGCTTCTTTCATCGCAACCAAGCCTAAGACCGCTTCGCGACCATCAATAATGCGATGGTCGTAAGACATCGCTAAATAATTAATCGGCCGAATCACGATTTGACCTTTTTCAACCACAGCGCGGTCTTTGGTGGCGTGTACGCCCAAGATTGCTGACTGAGGTGGATTGATAATGGGTGTGGACAACATCGAGCCAAACACACCACCATTTGAAATCGAGAACGTGCCACCGGTCATTTCTTCAATACCGAGCTTGCCTTCAGCTGCGCGTTTGCCAAAATCAGCAATGGTTTTTTCGATATCAGCGATTGAGAGTTGATCGGCATTGCGCAGAATCGGCACAACCAAACCGCGCGGGCTACCGACCGCAATACCAATATCAAAATAGCCGTGATAAATGATGTCTTTGCCATCAATCGATGCATTCAGCAAGGGGTAACGCTTGAGTGCTGCAACGGCTGCTTTGACAAAAAATGACATGAAGCCCAGCTTCACACCGTGCTCTTTTTCAAACTTGTCTTTGTACAAGTTGCGCAGGTCAATCACGCCTTGCATGTTGACTTCGTTAAACGTCGTCAGGATCGCGTTATCTTGCTGCGATTGCAACAGACGCTCGGCGATGCGGGCACGTAGACGGCTCATCGGCACGCGCTGCTCTGGGCGACCATCTAGAGATTGCGTCATGGGCACCGCGGGGTTTGCCAAAGGCGAGGCCTTGGCTGGCGCAGCGGCAGGCGCCGAAGCACCGAGAGCGTCACCCTTGGTAATACGTCCGTCGCGACCTGAGCCCGCAACGTTTGATGCTGCAACGCCTTTTTCAGCCAGAATTTTAGCGGCGGCCGGCGATGCTACACCAGCGCTCGCCGAGGAGGCTGCCACAGGTGCTGCTGCGACCGGTGCCGCTGCGAATGGCGCAGCAACGGCTGCCGGTGCTGACGCGGCTGCCGCTTTACCTGCGGTGTCGATGCGAGCGATCACCTCACCCGACGCCACCATACTGCCATCGGCACGTACGATTTCGACAAACACCCCCGAAGCAGGTGCAGGCACTTCTAGCACCACTTTGTCGGTTTCAACTTCAATCAGAATTTCGTCAGCGGTGACTGCCTCACCAGGCTTTTTCTTCCAGGTAAGTAAGGTTGCTTCAGATACAGACTCAGACAGTTGGGGCACAACTACATCGGTGATTGCCATTTTTTTTCCGTGAGGGATCGTAGTATTTCGGTAAAGTCACTTGGATACGGTTATTTAGTCAGCATGAACACTTTGAACTTGCCAAAGGCTTGCTCAACCAACGCCTTTTGCTGTTCTTGATGCTTGGCTAAATAACCGACTGCGGGCGAGGCTGAAGCTGGGCGACCGGCATAACCAAGCTTTTGACCCGCTGACATGTTTTGGTACAAATGATGTTGCACGTAAAA
>CAMEAW010000157.1 GCA_945911685.1 Bordetella parapertussis | reverse complement strand
GGGCCTGTCTTTGCCAATCTTGTGTTGGCAGATGAAATTAATCGGGCGCCGGCCAAGGTACAAAGCGCTTTGCTTGAGGTGATGCAAGAAAGGCAAGTCACGATTGCCGGGCAGACCCATAAGGTGCCGTCGCCATTTTTGGTGATGGCAACGCAAAATCCGATTGAGACTGAGGGCACTTACCCTTTGCCCGAAGCGCAAGTTGATCGCTTCATGATGAAAGTGTTAGTGGGCTACCCCAAAGAAGAAGAAGAGTTTGTGATTGTGCAGCGAGTGATTGGGCCGGCAATTGCAATCGGCGCTGTCGCTACCACCGAGCAAATCGCAGCGTTGCAGTCGCAATCGCGTCAAGGCTACGTGGATCCGGGTTTGATTCAATATGCTGTCAAGCTTGTTGCAGCGACGCGTGATCCTGCTCGCTTTGGTTTGCCCGATCTCGCGCGTTACCTGACGTTTGGTGCGAGTCCGCGCGCGACCATCGGTTTAATTGAAGGTGCACGCGCCTTGGCATTTTTGCGCGGACGCGGTTATGCGTTACCGCAAGACGTTGTAGATTTGGTACCCGACGTCTTACGTCATCGTCTGGTGTTGTCGTACGAGGCTTTAGCAGAGGGATTATCGGCAGATCAGTTGATTGAGAAGATACTACGTGCGGTGCCTGTCCCTGATAAGCCACTCGATAGTCATGTTCGCGTTTCTTAAACGTTTCAAGCGCCGCACAGTTACCGGGCCGGGCGCTGAGCGTGCTCGCAGCTTGTCTACTGGTGCACCTGTTGGTGTGTCTTTGGGAGGGTCTTCTGGTTTACCCGTCGTTGTATCACCGGACGCCGCGCGCGCCTCCGAGCACTCTGCGGTTGTGCCAACTGCTGAGGCCTTACTCAGACAACTCGAGTGGACGGTGATCCGTCGGTTGGATGGCCAGCTGCAAGGCGACTATCGCACGCTGTTTCGCGGAGCCGGTTTGATGCTCGCCGACTTGCGAGAGTATCAAGCGCACGACGACGTTCGCCATATTGACTGGAACGTGACGGCCAGAATGCAAACGCCTTATGTGCGCGAGCATCAAGAAGATCGCGAAATGACGGCGTGGTTTTTGATGGATTTATCTGGCTCGGTTGATTTTGGCTCTGGGGTGATCAGTAAAAGAACTTTGGCGATTGAATGTGTTGGTGTGTTGTCACGATTGTTGACAAAACATGGCAATCGTATCGGTGCGCTGCTGTATACCGGTGAAGGAGGGCACGCGAATATTGTGATACCTGCACGCTCAGGTAGACGACAGGTGTTGCATCTTCTAGAGCGTATGACACAGGCCGAATCAGTCAAGCAAACGCAAGAAACCGATTTAGGTAAGCTTTTGACTGATGCGCAGTCGATCTTGAAGCGCCGTTCAACTGTGTTTGTGTTGTCTGATTTTTTAAGTCAGCCTGGCTGGGATCGCGCCTTAAATCAATTGGCGCGTCGTCATGAGGTTGTTGCGATTCGCTTGTTTGATCCGATTGAAACGGTTTTGCCTAACAATGGCCTGTTGGTGATGCAAGATGCTGAGACGGGTGAGCAGATTTTTGTTGACTCGCACGATAAGGCTTTTCGGCAGCGGTTTGCTGAACAGGCCGTGCTTCGCGAGCAACAGTTACGTGAATATTTTGCAAATGCCGGGGTTGATTGCCTAGAGTTACAAACAGATGAACCCCTTGATCAGGCGCTTGTTCGTTTTACGCGCTTACGTAAAAGGCGAAGTCAGTTAGCGGCAGGTGCGACTGCAAGCACTTCAGCAAGCGTTCAAGCGAGCACCACCGCGAACACGTTGGTAGGTCACTAGCGCTATGCTTTCTTTGAATTCACTTACGCTGCTTTGGCCCTCGCTGTTGTGGGTCTTCGCCGGGTTGCCCGTTTTAATCGGTGGCTATGCGTGGCTTTGTCGTGCGCAAAAATGGTCACGTCATGTGTATGCCTTGTTGATGCTGTGTGGGATCAGCGTTGTCATATTTTCGTTGGCACGGCCGCGAGCGGTGTTGCTATTGCCTGGCCGCTTAGATACGGTGATGCTTGCAATTGATACGTCTGGAAGCATGCGAGCCACCGATGTACAACCGAGTCGGATTGAAGCGGCTCAAGCAGCGGTGCGTACGTTTATTGCCGAACAACCCTCTCAGGTCAAAGTCGGGATCGTCACGGTAGCAAGTACCGCTGCCGTAGCGCAGGCCCCAACAGTGAGTCGTGCTGAACTCTATCAGGCGATCGAAACTTTACCTTTGCAAACTGGCTCTGCCTTGGGCAGTGGCATCTTGATTGCTTTAGCGCAATTATTGCCAGGTTCGGGTATCGAAGTTGAAAAGCTTCTCACTGAAGCAGATCGTCCGCCACCCAAAGATACAGGCAAGCCCTTGGGCGCTGATCCAAAAGGCTCGACTCAGATCAAGCTTGAGCCAGGGTCAAACAAAGCCCTTGCGATTGTGTTGATTTCAGATGGACAAAGCAACATGGGGCCTGATGTGCTGAAGATGGCCCAACTTGCGGCTGACCATGGCGTGCGAGTCTATACCGTGGGCGTAGGTACACCCGAAGGTGTGGTGTTAAAGGCGCAGGGTTTGTCGATGCGCGTCAAGCTTGATGAGACGGTACTTAAAAAAATTGCCGACATCACTTTGGCTGATTATTACGGTGCAACAAATGCGAGTGACTTGAAAAAAGTCTATGCGGCACTCGCTACCACGATACGCCTAGAGAAACACCAAAGCACTGAGGTGACGGCTTTGTTTTTAGCGTTGGGTGCGCTGCTGATACTCATCGCTGGCTTTCTATCACTGCGACGTGATGCACGAATACTTTAACAATAAGCATTAGTGCCAGCGTGCACGTGTTGAGCTTTAAATGCTCAATGCGCTGACAGAGCCTTGGTGCGGGCCTGCAACGCATTGCCTGATATTTTTAAAATGCACTCACACTGCTCTAGTGATGCTCAGGTTAACGCGTCAGTTGCCAACGATTGTTTGCATACGTAACACGCTGTTCTTCAACGAGCTTTTGCAGATGAGCAAACAGCGAGCGCATCGCAACTTTATGCAATTTTTCTGCTGTGTCTTTATAAGCAACTGGCACGAGCTCTTCAAGCGTCACGGGCTGCCCAAAGGTTTTCAGCGCAGCCACGACTTTATTCTCACGATCTTGGCGATGAATCAACACGCGCTCTACCGCATTGTTAGGCTTGTCCATCAAGAAGCCGTGCCCTGGTGCCAGAAAATCAATCTGTTCGTCTAGCAGCAGGCGCAATGACGCGAGGTATGTCGCCATGTTGCCGTCTGGTGGGCTAATGACGACGGTTGAGCCTTGCATAAGATGGTCACCCGTAAACATCAAGTGTTCTGTTTCGTGCAGGTAACAGACTTGATTTGAGGCGTGCCCAGGCACGTGGATCACGCGCAGGTCTGCGCCTGCAACTTGCAGCCTTTGTTGATGACTCACAACAACATCAGGTACAAAGGTTTGGTCTTGATTCGGGTAGGGTGGAGGGGGCATGCCAAACAATATTGCACCTGTTCGCGCCTTCAGTTCAAGCGCTGCAGGTGAGTGGTCAAGATGCGTGTGCGTGCAAAGAATCCATTTAATGGGCCCGCGTGCGGCTTTTATCAGGGCGTCGATATGCTCGGTAAGAGGTGGCCCCGGGTCGATGACTGCCACGCCCGTGTCTTGATTGCCGATGAGATAAGAGTTTGTGCCTGGACCCGTCATCATGCCTGGGTTGGGTGCGGTAAGGCGCAGTACGTTCGGTGCAATCTCGACCGGGACGCCAGGTTCAATATATGCTTTTGCAGTGCCCGCACCTTGCGGGTCGATTTTACCGATTTCGGCGTAGGCGTAATCGCTCGCAACAAGTATTTCAGGCTGGCCGTTTCTTCCCATGCCCGTGCGAGGCGTCATGAGTTGCTTGGGCTTTGGTTCGCGCGCGTGGTCGAGCAGCTCTTGCACGGTGGCAAAACGCGAAAGGCTCTCGAGAGTCTTGATCGTTGGAAACATCAAATCGATTTCACCTACGCGACTTTTTTCGATCGCATCGGCGGGGCGCACCCATCTCTGCCCAACGGTCTCGTAGTCATCTTGTTTTGCGGTTTGACCGACCGGCGCCTGCGCCACAAAAAAACGGGTGTCGTAACGCTTGGGTCGCCCAGGCATCGTGATCCAATGGCTGAAGTAGGCGATTTTGTCAGTCGCTACACGAAATTGCTCGGCTTTGAGTACATCCACAAAGGTGATTTTATTTTCAGCGAGTGCGGTTCGCAGGTCAGACAGACGCATTGCTTCGTGTTCGTTGAGTTGCACCAACTCATCATCGTGTCGATAGCCGAGCAAAAGCCCTGACTCTTCAAAACACTCGCGAATGGCTGCGATCCAGTAAGCGAGCCCACCTTGCTCGATCCCAAGCGTGCTGCTAGCTAGATCATCGGTTAAGCCGACACAGAGCGAGGCGATCTCATCGTGATGGTCGGTCGGGTCGAGTCCGCCGCCCGGGAAAACATGCATCCCCTTGGCAAAGGCAACCTCCGTTGTGCGCTGCATCATAAATACTTCAATGCCGTCACTGGTGTCGCGTGCGAGGATCACGGTGGCAGCGGGGCGGGGCACGACGATGGGTGGGTTCAATGGTGTCTCACTTCGGTTGTCTGACGGGCGGTATTTTGTTGTTAGATATATTAGCTGAAGCTCGCCTCGACAGTACGGTTTGAGGTAAGCCTTGCAAACAAGTTAGACTCTGACTAATCGAAAAAATAAAAAATGGAGACGCTCATTATGTTCAAGCAACGGTTCGTGTCGCTCTTTCTCTTGTGTTGTGCCGGTATGGCCGTACAAGCCGCCGACTATCCTGTTAAACAAATCCGTCTTGTGGTGCCTTTTGCCCCGGGTGGCAATACGGATATCGCGGCACGCCTGTTGGCGACCGGGCTCACGACCGAGCTTAAACAGCCGGTTTATGTTGAAAATAAAGCGGGTGCAGGTACGGCCATCGGTACTGAAGAGGTTGCGCGTAGTCCTGCCGATGGCTACACACTTTTGTTTACTACCGTAGGCCTTGCAGTGAACCCAAGTTTGTACAAAAACCTGCGTTATGACGCCAAGCGAGACTTCGCTCCGGTGGCGCACGTAGTAAGTTCCTCGCCGGTGATCTTGATGCACCCGTCTATCCCCGCTGCAAATCTGGCAGAGTTTGTAGCTTATGCAAAAGCGAAAGGGCCTCTTTCGTATGGCTCAGCGGGGGTCGGCAGTGCCATGCATTTACATGCTGAGCAGTTTCGCATTGAAACCGGTTTGACGGTGACGCATGTGCCGTATCGCGGCGAAGGACCGGCCTTAGTGGATTTGTTGGCAGGCCGCACTCAATTTCACTTTGGTTCGATCTCGAGTGCGTCGCAGTACATTGAGTCAGGCGCGTTGAAGGCTTTAGCCGTCGTGTCAGCAAAACGCTCGCCACTATTACCAAAGGTGCCCACTGCGATTGAGGCAGGAGTCCCTGGGTTTGTGACCTCGACTTGGGGCGTCATTTTGGTCCCAGCAGGCACCTCTCCAGAAATCATTCAGATCTTGAATAAAGCGATTAATCGCGTGATCGCAATGCCTGCAAGTTTTGCCCGTTTCATCGAATTGGGTTTTGAACCACTCTCAAATTCGACACCGGCCTCGACAGCTCTCTTTATTGATACCGAGACGCGGTATTGGGCAGCCTTGATTAAAAAGTTAGGAATCACTGCTGAGTAGCGCTGGGTAAAGGTACATCTCGTTAAAGGTACGCCTTATGACCGATGTATCTCATTAGCGCCATGACAAGCATGCTGAAGACGTTTATTGGAGAATATTATGCAGACGACCGGACAGCAGTTAGTATCTTTTTTAGAAGCCAATGGAGTTGACAGAGTATTTTGTGTACCCGGTGAGAGCTTCTTGCCCTTGCTTGACGCCTTAGGCGCGAGCAAGATCGATACCATCACTGCGCGGCACGAGAGCTCGGCAGGCTTTATGGCAATGGCCGATGGTCGACTGACAGGTCGGCCCGGCGTGTTTATGGTGAGTCGCGGGCCCGGTGCGACCAACGCCTCGATTGCAGTGCATAGCGCGCAACAAGACGGTACGCCGTTAATCTTGATGATTGGTCAGGGCGAGCGCCAGCACGTGGGGCGAGATAGTTTTCAAGAAATCGATTACTCAAAAATGTTTGGCAGCATTGCAAAATGGGTTTACGAAATCAATGATCCGACGCGTGTGCCTGAAGTCATGGCGCGTGCTTTCTCGGTGGCGATGAGTGGTACACCAGGCCCCGTGGTGATTTCTTTGCCTGAAGATATTTTGCCGATCGAGCTACCCGATGTGAAGGCACGTGCCTCTGTGGTTGCGAGTAGTGCGCCAACGCCCAAGGCGATACAGCGTGTATTAGAACTGTTAGCAAAGGCAGAACGCCCCTTGCTCCTGGCGGGTGGCGAATTTGCAACCGATGAGCAACGTGCGGCGCTGCGCGCAGCCGCTGAAAAACACAATATTCCAGTTGTGATTGGCTTTCGTCGCCACGGCGTGTTTGCGTCCGATCATCCACTTTACGCCGGCGACATCGGAACGGGT
>CAMEAW010000156.1 GCA_945911685.1 Bordetella parapertussis | reverse complement strand
TTGAAGGCCGTTTCGTATGGCCAGCAAAAAATCGTTGATGCGGCAGTGACGTTTATTGTCTGCGGCACGCTCGAGGCGCACAAAACGCTGGCCAAGGCGTTAAAGCCCTCGGTCGATGCGGGTGTGCTTGATCAAGCCATGTGCGATAGCTGGGTTGCTATGGCTGCCGGTGGTCATGAAAACAATCCTGAACGTCAACGCGACGAGGCGATTCGCTCTGCTTCAATGGGCGCGATGACGCTGATGTTAGCGGCTCAAGGGATGGGTCTGGTTACTGGCCCCATGATTGGATTTGTGCCCGCAGATGTTTCGCGCGAATTTAAACTCTCTGCCAACGACATCCCCGCCATGCTTGTTGCAGTTGGCTACGCAGCACCAGGCAACTGGCCCCAAAAGCCTCGCTTGCCGGTTGACGAAGTCTTAACGATTGTTTAAAGCAAGCCTAAACGTTTAGCGAGGGCGACTGTGTGTTCGGCCTCGGTAATAAACGGGCCGTCAATCAGTCGGCCGTCAACAACAAAAGCGCCAACGCCTTCTGCTAACTTTTTGCGCGTTTCTTCAAGCACTCTTACTGCGTGGGCGATCGCGGCGTCACTTGGGCGAAATACTTCATTTGCCAAGGCAATTTGGGTCGGATGAATACAGCTTTTTCCTGCAAAACCCAGCCGCTGTGCAGCTTGCGCATCCAGCTTAAAGGCCTCTGGATTTTTAATATCAACAAAAGCGCCATCGTACGCATGAATGCCAGCCTCAGCGGCAGCAAAGCGCACCGCGACACGTACGGCCTGTAAAGCCGAGGGCTCGCATGACACAATACCTAGCGGCGCGAATAAATCACCAAACCCGATTTGCAGCCCTACAACGCTTGGGTGCGCACAAGCCAGTTCGGCAGCGCGTCGTAAACCCTTAGGTGACTCGATATTGACCAGAATGCCGATTGGCCGCGCTAGCCCCCTTGCCTTCTCAAGCCGCTCAAGCTCTGCAGCAACAGCACGAACAGTGTCAGGATCTTCGACCATCGGTATATTGACGATATGCATGGCCGCAGAGACGATCGAATCAAGATCTGCCGCAAAATGAGGGGTGTCAATCGCATTGATTCGAACCACAATCAGTTTATGATGAGCAGACAAATCTTGCTTAAAGAGTGTTTGTAGAGCTTTACGAGCCACGGGCTTGCTGCTTTCTTCGACGGCATCTTCAAGGTCAAAAGAAATAGCATCGGCAGCACTCGCCAAAGCTTTTGCAAATAATTCAGGGCGTGAGGCTGGTACAAATAATTTACTGCGCATACATCGATCCTTTTAGATCATCATCAATATTAAGTTTATAACAGGGGCGGCACCGTTAGGGCTTGCCTCGCAGGATTACACAACATGAGTCGATACGAATTAAAAGCAGAAGTCACTGGATCAATCTGGAAAATTGAAACTACGGTCGGTCAAGCACTTGAGCAAGAGCACACCGTGCTCATTATTGAGTCAATGAAAATGGAAATCCCTTTAGTCGCTGAAGACGGCGGCACTCTCGTTGAAATTTGCGTCAATGAGGGCGACTCGGTCAGCGAGGGGCAAGTGCTGGCCATCATTGAGCGGTGACAAGCCTGCGCCTCTAGTGCGCCCATTCAATCCAAGCCCTGTCAAGCTAGTGAGCTGCCTCGGCAACTTCAGAAGCGGCGATCAGTTGCTGCCTGACATCGCGATTCATCCATTTTTTATTTACGCTGAACCCGAAAGACGGAATCTGCGCCAGCGCACTCGCACGTTGCGCGCTCAGTGCTGGCAAATCGGCGAGTGGTACCGCTTGGTCCACTAATCCTGCCTCGACACATTGCGCCGCACTTAGCCTTTCGCCAAGCTGAACCAGGCGATGGCAGATAGAGCGGCTTGAACGAGCAGCAACAATTGCTGCACCGATCGGTGTCGGCATATCGAACTTGACCTCAGGCAGCGATACCCAAGTGTGATCTGCAATCAGAACCTCATCACAGAGCGCTGCAAGCATTAGGCCTGCCCCCACTGCCGGCGCCTGAACGACAGCGATCACTGGCTTAGGAAAATCAATGAGTTCAAGAAAACATCGCATCAACAAATTTAATCGTTGGTGTGCTGCCACGGTTGGGCTAAGGTCTGAAAATTCTTTGAGATCTGCGCCTGAACAGAAGGCTCGCGCGCCTTCACCAGTGATCACCACGGACTTAACGTCGACTTGCGTGGCTGCCTCAGCCAGTGCGCGATGAAGGGCTTCATAGATGTCGGCATTTAATGCGTTCGCAGCCGAAACACGGTCAAAAGCCAGCGTCAGTACCGTATTTTCTAGCGTTATCTTTAACATTCGGGGATCACCAAGACGTTGGTCACTTTTTTGGAAGTATAAGTCAACCTTGCGAAGGGTGTTGTAGTGGCGTTGAACAACATGCCACGCCAAGCCTGGTAGTCGACGATGCGATCAACACAAGGCGTCGGGACTTCGGTCAAGTAACGATGACATCAAGGTAGCTGCTCAACCTCTTTGGCAATGGCGGTTCCCCAGGCTTGATACCCTTCTTCAAAGAAATGCTGCCCATCCGTTGTTTTCCATTCGCCGGGCTTGGACATCGCAAGAGAGCTCACGTAATCACAAGGCTTAACTTGCGACTCGAGAAACGCAGAAATTTCTTGAGTGCGTTTCAGCGTTTTACCCGCTAGTTTATTGTCTTCACCCCATGCAGGCCCAACCCACACACAGCGAATCGATTTACTGGCCAACAGGGTGGTTAAGCTGATTACCTCTTTTTTAACGTCCGCGCGGGTAAAGCTCGAGGCTTTGTAATTTGCGAGATTGTCACCCATCACGATGACCACGACAGCAGGCTTTTTGGTCTCAAGTAAAGTCGCAAAAGGCACAGTTTGAGCCGCGCTGGCCATCGACAACACAATCGGCTCGGCTTCAATGCGCTCGGCGCCACCGCAACGGCTAGTCGTCTTCTTTAGCCACTCGCTGGGCAACACCCCACACACTCCAACGCTGTGCACTTGGGCACCGCGCTCAGTTAATTCGTCGTGAAGCGTCTTGATCAAATAAGTGGGTTTTGCCAGATGGCTGGCACCGATCACTAATACAGTTAAGCCAGCTAACAACATATCATTTGCCCTTTATCAACGCGCACCATATACCCCTCCAAGACCCGTCGAACCTAAAAATATTGACGACAATAGCAGCAAGGGAGTTACCCATTTTTGCCTCAACCATTGATAGCGCTGACAATTGCGCTTGGCGCAAACCTCGAGCACCACACACGCCACGACAATACCTAGCAACAGCAGTGATTGCCCATCAACTTTCAAATTAAATAACCATGCCTGAGAGCTGAATGAGAAATTGAAAAATAACTGCTGCAGCTTTTGCCCCAGCAAAGCGGTGCTGGGCTCTGAAAAAATCAATCGGCCAACAACCACGAAAAAAGGAAACAGCAGAAAATTGATGGCTAGCGCGCAACGCCTGTGTGAGACGAGGCGGACAATCGCATAGGTGAGTAACCAACCTGCCGCATGAAAAACGCCCCAAATAAAAAAGTTTAACGACATGCCGTGCCAGGCGGCTGACGACAAGAACACGACCATCACTGCCACGACTAAACCACAGCGTCGCTTGACGGGTTTAAAAAATATCTCTTTTAAAACCCCGCTTAAACTGATGTGCCAACGCTGCCAGTAGTCGATCACATTGCGGGCAGCAAATGGCATGTTGAAATTAAGAGTCGTGCGAACACCTGCTAAATTCAATAAGCCAAAAACAAAAAAAGTCAGACCACTAAAATTGAAATAGACGTACAGTTCAAAGATGATAGAAAAAACTAAAATATCGACAGCTTCAGTTGAGTCTCGTAACACTAAAAATGGCGCTAAGCCTGTCGCAAGCACTGTGTAAAAAAAGATACCCAGTGCCATCCAACCGACATACACCTTGAGCCGCCTCAGTCTCAAGCGCCCAAGCGGGGCATTGTTGATTGCGACCGGACCAGAATCCATGCGAGCCGGCTGCAAAATGTTAAGGAAGAGTGTCAAAAAATCTAATTTTTGTTGATAAATGTGCACGGCCAGCGCGGCCGTCACAAAGGACACCCCCACCCAAGGCAACGAAGCGCCCTCGCCGCCAAAACCTGTAAGTACGGCGATTTGGCCGGAATAGGTCAACAACGGCGTAATAAAAAAAACTCCGTAGGCCAAGACTTTACGAGGTAAATCGGCCGCGGCGATCGGGCGGTAGAGCAGCCAAACCACCACCGACAATGCGATTGTGAACAGCGCTGGAACGGAGCTGTAGAGATAACCTATGTAGAAAAATGACAGTACGAAGACCAGCAGACCCAGCCCACGCCCTTTCAAGTCCAAGTCAATATGCATTACGATGCGGCCTTACGATGCTTCAATAGCTGAGGATTCAGAAGTCAACAAGCGGCGTGTTGACCCCACCCTTGAATGCAAGGGAAGTTTAAGCAATAAAACCTTAACAACGTCTTGGTTTTGCTTAAGTTGCAAAAAATAGATGTATTTTGCAGTTTTAAAGACACGTGCTTTTGTATTGTGATTTGTCTGACCCGCTGACCATCTTCAAAGGTACTTCAGTATGGCTTTTTCTATCCAGCCCTTGATCGGTATCTTGGCACTGACGGTCATTGCAATCATCTTCAGTGAAGATCGTCGAGCCAATAAAACGCGCCTCATCGCGACGGGGGTCGGCATACAGTTCTTGTTTGCGCTGCTGCTGCTTAAAATCCCCTTCATCAAAGAGGCTGTCGCGCTAATCAATCAGGGTGTGCTGGCTTTACAAAAGGCCAGCGAAGCAGGAACGTCGTTGGTGTTCGGCTACTTAGGTGGCGCTCCACTTCCGTTTCATGAGAGCCAGCCTGGTGCTGCTTACGTCTTGGCGTTTCAAGCGCTACCGCTTGCCTTATTTATTAGCGCCTTTGCCGCGCTGTTATATCACTGGCGCATCTTGCCAAAGATTGTGGGCGTGTTTTCATGGTTGCTAGGCAAAACATTAAAAATGAATGGGGCCACAAGCTTCGCCGTATCAGCCAATATTTTTGTTGGCATGGTCGAAGCGCCTTTGCTCGTGCGCCCATATCTTGCGCAGCTCAGTCGCTCTGACCTGTTTGTGGTGATGGCCTCGGGCATGTCCTGTATCGCAGGCACCGTTTTAGTCATTTACGCCAGCGTGCTCAGTCAGATTGTTCCCGATGCGGCAAGCCATCTCTTGATTTCTTCGGTGGTCAGTGCGCCCGCGGTCATCATGCTCGCCCGTTTAATGGTGCCGCAACATCCGGCTACTGCTCAAACCGCCTTTCAAGCCACCTCAACCTACGGCAGCACGATGGATGCCATTGCGACGGGTACGGGTGATGGGGTGCGACTGGTTGTCAATATCGCTGCAATGCTGGTTGTACTGGTAGCTCTTGTCGCTCTCGCCAATAGTGCGCTTGCGTTACTTCCGAATGTTGCAGGTGCGCCACTCACCCTTCAACGTATGTTGGGCGTACCCATGCAGCCAATTGTGTGGATGCTTGGAATCCCCTGGGCTGAAACCGGCGTGGCGGGTCAACTGTTAGGCACCAAAATTGCTTTGAACGAGATGATTGCCTATCTTGATTTAGCCAAATTACCAGAAGGCGCGCTGTCTGCGCGCAGCCAACTGATCATGACCTACGTCTTATGTGGATTTGCGAATTTTGGCAGCTTAGGGATTGTGATCGGCGGCCTAGGCGCCATGGCCCCTGCAAGGCGTCCAGAAATTATCGCCTTAGGACTACGTTCGGTGTTGGTTGGCGCGATGGCAACCTGCATGAGTGCTGCAGTGGTTGCCATCGTTCTGGCTTAACGAAGAAGTACAACAGCAGTCGCCCGCTCAGTACGTGAACTCTGCAGCGTTTGCCATGACTCTCGTTTAGTGATCGAAGCGATCTAGTACATGCCCCGGGCCCTCTTCGAGCTCAACGTAATCCTTACCGTCATGCACCAAGCAACCGTTGACCCACACGCCGTGAATGCCAAGCCCTGAGCGAACTTTTCTTGAGCCTCCACCGGGCAAATCGCTCAAGGTTGCGACCTTTGACTTGCCCACGGTAGCTGGATCAAACAGCAACATATCGGCAGGGCTACCCACTAACAGACGCCCCCGATTGGGGATTTTGAAGCGATCGGCCGCCTCGCTGGTTAAAAGGCGGATACCGTCTTCTAATGAGAAATAACCTGTCTCGCGCACCCAGTGCGACAAGAAATGCAAGCCAAACGCCGCATCGCACATATAAATCAAATGCGCACCCGCATCAGATAAGGTCACAACCGCCGAGGGATGCTTAAGCAAGGGCGCCACACCCTCGTCGATATGATTAAAGAACTTACCAGTAAAGTGAGTCTCTAAATTTTCTTTGACAGACAAATCAAAAAACGCATCAAGTGGGTCTTTGCCCCATTTTTTCCCTAGCGCTTCGATGGTTAAGCCTTCAAGCTCTGCATGCTCAGCAAGCGCTGTTTCACCGACTTCAAGATATTTCCAGTCACCTAAAAACAAAATTCCTGTCTTTGGATTTTTTAAGTTTTCGCGTAAGGCGTTGCGAAAAGCTGGATCCAAGTAGACTTTTTTGATTTCGTCGGCCGA
>CAMEAW010000155.1 GCA_945911685.1 Bordetella parapertussis | reverse complement strand
GTACTGTTTAACAAGGCCCTTGAAGTCTCGCCCAACCTATTAGTGGCCAAGCTCGGCTCAGCCTGGGCTACTAGCAAGATGGTGCCACTGTGGCACGTGCCCATGATGAACGAGTCTCACCGCAATGATGCCTACTACGAAGGTATCAAAACAGCCGTGCAGCCAGGCAAACTCGTTTTAGAGATTGGTGCAGGTTCGGGCTTGCTGTCGATGATGGCCGCTAAACTGGGGGCGACTCAGGTCGTTGCCTGCGAGGCCGAGCCCTTAGTTGCAAAAACCGCCACCTCAATTGTTAAGACCAACGGATTTGCCGATACCATCACGATCCTCTCAAAAATATCCTATGACGTTGAACTGGGCAAAGACTTGCCTGAAAAAGCTGACGTGCTGATTCACGAGATTTTTGATAGCGCCATCATCGGCGAACATGTATTACCTGCAATCGAAGACGCCAAAAAGCGCTTACTAAAACCCGATGCCTTAATTGTGCCGCACGCAGCCAGCATCATGATTGCTCTGATGGGCGGCGAAGCAGCTGGTCAGTATTTACGGGTTGAAAGCAGCCATGGCTTTGACCTGTCGGGTTTCAACGCAATTGCGTCGAAAAAAATCCCGTTCTATCGCGAAGATATTGCTTTAACGCCAATGAGTGCGCCAGTAGAGGCGTTTCGTTTTGATTTTATGAATCAGGATTCGTTTCCTGCAGAAGACAAACTTTTAGAGCTCACCGCCACAGCTGAGGGCCCTTGCTATGGCTTAGTCCAATGGATTCGAATTGAGCTTGACGCCACTACCACCTGGGAGAACCCCCCCACTGATATTCGCTCGACGACAGCCTGGCAACGAACAATTTATCGTTTCGATCAGCCGTTACCGTTAACAAAAGGAATGGTCGTTAAGATTGCCGCGAGCCACGATCGAGCCTCACCATGGTTTGATTTGGCCAAATAATCGCCGGGAAGCTGAACGCCTCAAGGACAGAGTTTGATTTGGCCAAATAATCTCCGGGAGGCTGAACGCCTCAAGGACAGATTTTGCTCGGCGTGCACAATCAACGCACTGCAATCTTTGACTGCAAACGCTTCACTAGCATCGACGCGCCAAACGAGATCACAAAGTACACCAGCGCCGCAAAGATATACATTTCGACTAAACGACCGTCACGCTGAGCCACTTTGCTGGCTGCGCCTAAGAAGTCGGTGAGCGACAGCACATAGACCAATGATGTGTCTTGAAACAAGATAATCGACTGGGTCAGCAACAGAGGTGTCATCGCTCGAAAGGCTTGGGGCAATACGATGTATCCCATCACCTGATGATAACGCATGCCTAGTGCTTGTGCAGCAGCAAACTGACCGCTCGGCACCGCTTGAATACCAGCGCGCATGATCTCTGAAAAGTAAGCCGCTTCAAATAACGAAAAGGTTACCAGCGCTGACATGAACGCCCCAACCGCCATCGGCCGTTCAGAGCCCAAGACCCATTGCCCGATGTAGGGTAGCAAAAAATAAAACCAAAAGATCACTAAGACTAACGGCAGCGAGCGAATAATGTTGACGTAGGTAGCGGCAAACTTCTGCAGCACTACAAATTTTGACAAGCGCATCAGCGCCAAAATCGTACCCAAGACGATGCCAGCCCCCGTTGCCAGACCGGTCAACATCAACGTAAACGACATGCCATCTTTAAACAGATAAGGCCAGCTACGCGCGATTACATCAAAATCAAAATTACTAAACATGGCGCGCCCTTAATGAACAACCACGTTGGCCGACGTACCAAGATAGCCTGGCACAGCAATCGACTTTTCAAGACGTCGCATCAGTATCGTCACAATCATATTGGTAAACAGATATAGCAAGGTCGCGACAGTAAAGGCCTCAAACACTTGAAACGAAAATTCTTGCATTGAACGCGCGCGCGCAGTGAGTTCCATCAAGCCGATCGTTAAGGCCACCGACGTATTTTTAATTGTGTTCAATAATTCAGAGGTGAGTGGTGGAAAGATAATCCGAACCACCATTGGCATTAACACGTAGCGATACGTTTGCGCGGTGGTCATACCCAGCGCAGTGCTTGCCATACGCTGCCCAACGGGCAGTGACTCAATACCCGTACGAACCTGCTCGGCGACACGCGCCGACATAAACAAGCCAACTCCTAACACCCCGTTATAAAACGCGGCGTTAGGCAGTTGCTTGAGCCAGTCACCGAAACGCTCGGGGACTAGCTCAGGGACAACGAAATACCATAAGAACAATTGCACCAGCAACGGTATGTTGCGAAAGACCTCAACATATGCGTTGCCAACAAGGCGGCCGGTGCGACTTGACAAGGTGCGCAGCACCCCAATTGTTACACCAAGCAGTAGTGCAATGATCCAGGCAAAGAACGCTGTCGTAAGCGTCCACATCAGGCCGGAAAGCAGCATCTCGAGATAGGTGCCCTTGCCTTCAGGCGACACCTCAAACAAAATGCCCCAGTTCCATTTGTAATTCATGCAACGATCCTGTTGTAGCGCCGTGACAAACAGCTTAAAGAAAAATAATCAAACTGCTTAATACCGTAGCGTCTTATCTAAAATAACGTTGCAATAAACGGCAGACTGTCGAGGGGCTTAGCTAACCTAAACAGAATACCGAGGATCTCAACAAAAAAGAGCTCGTCGATATTCTGCCGTAACCTCAAAAATCAATAGCTAGCTGGATCAGGATTGTTGGTTGGATTTGCCAACGCTTTCTTCATTTTGTCGGTCATGGGTTGATTCAGGACCAAACCTTTAGGTGGCACGGCCTTATCAAACCACTTTGCATACAAGGCTGGCATCTCAGCAGACTTGTAGAGCTTGCTTGCTGCTGCAGTAGCCATTTTGATAAATGGTGCGTCATCGCGTGGCATCATGAATGCATAAGGCTCTGGATTTGAAAGTGTGTCGCTCGAAATCGTGAAATCACTTGGCTTTTTAGAACCTGCGACCAGACCCGCCAACAAAATATCATCCATTACAAACGCAGCAGCACGACCGGTTTCAACCATCAAAAACCCCTCTGGATGGTCTTTAGCCGCCAAGATTGTCAAACCCAGATTTTGCGCCGTATTGGCTTCTGAGATTTGCTTGAGGTTTGTTGAGCCTGCAGTCGACACAACAGTTTTGCCTTTCAAGCTCGCCAGGTTTGTGATACCTGAGCTCTTTTTATACACAAAGCGTGTTGCAGTCAGATAATAGGTTGGGCCAAAAGCAACTTGCTTTTGACGCTCGGCGTTGTTGGTGGTTGAGCCGCACTCAAGATCAATCGTACCGTTCGCCATTAAGGGGATACGGGTTGCCGAAGTTACCGGAGCCAACTTCACTTGCAAGTTAGGTAGTTTCAGTTCTTTTTTAATTTCATTGACGATATACATGCAAATATCGACCGCATAACCAATCACTTTTTGCTGATCATCAAAATATGAAAAAGGTAACGATGCATCGCGATGGCCAACAGTAATCGTATTGGTCTCTTTAATTTTTTTAAGCGTGCCTGTTAACTCTTGGGCAACCGCTGTGCTACCAATCACGACTGTCGCAAGCGCAACCAGACCGTGCTTAAGGGTTTGACGAAACATGTTTTAACTCCGGTAGATTTCTGGATAGCAGCGCATTTCAGCCTGGGGCAGGCAAAATTTATGGACAGTGCTGCCAGGGTGACTAAACACTAATCACCCTAAGCCCTATTTTGCACTGCAATAGGGTATTTACGCTAGCGGGTTCGCCCTAATCGACGTTAATTTTCGCTTTTTTAACGACCTCGCCCCAGCGTGCGCGTTCTTGAGCAATGAAGGCGGTAAATTCTTGGGGTGTATCGCCAATCAACAGGGCCCCATCTTCGCGCATGCGTTTGGTGCCTTCGGGGGACTTTAGCGCCACGACAAGCTCGCTTTGCAAACGCTTGATAATCGCCTCGGGCGTACCCGCAGGCGCCATCAAGCCGTACCATTGCGAAGTTTCAAAGCCTGGATAACCACTCTCTGCGATGGTGGGCACATCGGGCAATGAAGCGGCGCGCGCCCCTGAGCCAACGGCCAAGGGCACCAAGGCCCCCCCTTTAATCTGCGCTACCAACGAGGGCAAACCATTAAACGTCGCCTGCGTTTGCCCGCCGATCAGATCTGTCAGCATGGGGCCAGATCCTTTATAAGGCACGTGAGTCAGTTCGATGCCCGCCTCAGAAGCGAAGTATTCCATCGCTAGATGGCCTGCGCTACCGTTACCAGCCGACCCATAATTGATCGATCCAGGCTTAGCTTTTGCCACAGCAACCATGTCAGCCAGCGTTTTAAAACCCGCGCGTTGGCTCACGGCAATCACGTTTGGTACCTTGGCGATCAAAGAAATCGCTACAAAATCCTTGACAGGATCGTAGGTCAGCTTTGCGCCAAAGAGCGCCGGATTCACCGCCAGCGTACCCACATGCCCAAGGATCAACGTATAGCCATCTGGCGCAGCACGTTTGACCTCAGCCATCGCAATACTGCCAGCGGCACCTGGTTTGTTTTCAACGTATACCGATTGCCCTAACTGGGTAGTCAGGCTGCTTGCGACCGAACGCGCGACGATTTCAGAGGTGCCGCCAGGTGCAAAGGGCACCACAAAGCGAATCGCTTTTTCGGGATATTGCGCCCAGACCGTTGAGAAACTGAGCAAAGCGAGTACGAAAAGTGTGCCGCGAAATGTTTGAGCAAGAACAGTACTCATCGTATAACCCTAAAAAAATAGTTGCGCCAATCGCGTAGACAATCGTTCGCGGCCATCAGTTGCCTAATTCAGAAGAGCAAGACCCAAGCCTCGACTCAACACACCAGCCACAAACAGACCTACCTCCTGCCTTATATTAATCATTCATTTTGCTAACAAAAGGTTTAAGTTCGTCACGAATGCGCTCAAGCGACTTGGTCCATTCTGGTCCTGGCATAAACGCCACCAAGGGGGCATCATTTTTGATTGTTTTCAAAAATTCAGGGTCTTCGAGTGTGGCTTTAAGCGCTTGTTGCAAGCGATCAGCGATATCTTGTGGCAGCGTTTTAGGCCCGGCGATGCCTCGCTCAGAACTGACCCGTACATCAAAGCCGAGCTCTTTGATTGAGGGTACGTTTTTAATAGCCTCTACTCGGGTCGGATTCACGACAAGCATTGCCACCGCAGTAGCCGAATCGCCATAGCCCGTCAAAAATTCACCCACACTAGTGAATGCGTAGTCGACGTGCCCGCCAATCACTGCGCTTTTAAAATCGCCCGCGCCTTTAAACGCGATATCAGTGCCTTTCACGCCGGCCGCCTGCTCGATCTTGAGTAAAGCCTGGTGCCCACTGGTCCCGCGACCGCTCGTCGCAAAAGATAAGGAGCCTGGGTCTTTTTTAAGGGCTGCTAACAATTCTGGCAAGGTTTTATATTTCGAATCCTTACGCGCAACTAATACCGCCGGGTCGTCAACAATGCGCGCGATAATTTTTAAATCGTCGGTTTGGTATGAAGATTGTTTGTACATCGGGATAAATACAAACCCAGGCACGTTAATAAACCCGATTGTGTAACCATCTGGTTTCGCGCGGGCGATATACGCTGACGAAATCTCACCACCTGCACCAGGTTTATTGACCACCACGATACGCGCCTTGCCGCCGAGTTTCTTTTCAACAAACGGCACCAAAGCACGCGCCATTAAATCCGTACCACCGCCGGGCGCAAAGCCCACCACAAGTTCGATGGTCTGATCATCCGGCCAAGCCGCCGAACTGGCAACCGGAAACACCCCCAACAACGCAAGCCAAAGGGCTACTAACGACTTTTTGAAAATATCTTTCATCTTTTCGGCTTCCGGTGGTGGGTAAACAAAGGGCAGAGAATTAGAACGACGACAAACCCAGCGCGTTGCGAAAACGGTTTTTGATGTGTACGCCATCACGCGACGGAAAGGCGCGCGGCACATCGTCGGCTTTGACATAGACCTGCGCAAATGAAACGCCAGCGCGCGCCACCACATTTTGCGCAATGGTTTTGGCATCGCTTGCATCTTTAACTTTGAACGAATTAGAAATGCCACAGCCTTTTGCGACTGCCGTCAGATCAGTGCCGAGGCTGCTGTGACTATGCTGCATACCGGTTTCACCAAAATGACCGTTATCGAGCACGACGATTGTCAGATTTTTAGGCTGCTGCGCGTTAATCGTTGCTAATCCGCCGATCCCCATCAGTTGCTCGCCGTCACCCGTAATCACGAGGACTGACTTATTCGGTTGCGCGAGAGCCAGGCCAAGACCAATCAAGGCCGCGCCACCCATGGCACCCCACATATAGAAGTTCAGATCGCGATCACCTGCCGCGTATATGTCATAGTTGGACGAACCTAGGCCAGGAACAACTAAGGCCTCTGGACACAGGCTGAGAAGTTCTTTTACAAAAGCGCGGCGCTCGATCGTGCCAGAAAAAGCTGGAATATTACTCATGATGTTTCCTATCTTAAAGAGTTAGCGTGTTGAAAGGGATGGGGTCAGCAAGTGCTTAATCACGCACCCATTTTTTGCGACCAATCAAGCTTTGCGATAACAAAATCGCAACACGGTCACCCGCTTCAAATACCGAATCTAGTGCCGCACTGACAACATCTTCGACCTCATCGGCCTTGCTCACGCGATAAACCGTGATGCCCATGGCCTCCATGACACCT
>CAMEAW010000154.1 GCA_945911685.1 Bordetella parapertussis | reverse complement strand
GGTGCGTCGGTACAACAAGCGTTTAACCTGATGTATCAACTTGAGATGTCGTGTCGCGCTCAGGTCGACGCCATGGCCGCGGGGACTGCACTGAGCCTGCCCAGCAAAGAGGTGCTTGAAAAATCAGCGCATCTTTATCAGCCCAATGTGCGTCGCCCTTATGGCGAGCTTGAGTGGCATGCCATGCTGCGACTGCTTGAAGCTGAGCCAGGCGGGTTTCCGCATTACGCCTCTTAATACGTTTAACGCGAGAGATGTGCGCAAGGCGCGAAAGCCTTATCTGGCTGAACGATGAACGAACTTGGTAACGGATCTAATGACCACCACGCTACAAACGAACCCAACTGCGCCCTTCGGCTTGTCTGGCATTTGCGATTGCCACACACACGTGTTTCCGCCGCAAACGCAATTTCCGTTTTCGCCCACGCGGCACTACACACCCGACGAAGCTTCAATCGAAGACTTACATGCCTTGCACCGCTCGCTTGGTGTCGAACGTGTCGTGATTGTGCATCCAAGCCCTTACGCGGCCGATAACAGCTGCTTGCTGTGGGCCTTGCGTACGATTGGTGCAAGCGCGCGCGGCGTGGCGGTGATTGATGATCAAACCTCAAACGCAGCGTTGAAAGAGATGCATCAGGCAGGCGTGCGCGGTACGCGCTTAAATCTTGAGACTGTCGGTCAAAATGATCCAAGCGTTGGCCAACAACAATTGCTGCGCACAGCAAAACAAGTGGCACCTTTTGGTTGGCACATTCAGATGTACACCAATTTGGGCGTCATCGACGGCATGCACGACACGATCATGCAAGCTGCCACCACCGTGGTCATTGATCACTTTGGTCGCCTCAATGCTTCAGCAGGCCTGAAGCAACCGGGCTTTGACGCGTTACTTTCGCTGGTACGTTCAGGCAAAGTCTATGTGAAAATTTCGGCAGCCTATCGCGTATCAGAAGCCGCCGATTACGCTGATTTAGATCCGTTTGCGCAAGCGCTTATCGAGGCAAACCCTGAGCGTATCGTTTGGGGTACAGATTGGCCTCATCCGTTTCCACCTAAAGGCCAAGTTCGCAGACCTGAGGTCATCGAGCTCTTTCATCACGAAGACAATCAAGCAGCTATTCAACGTGTTGTGCGTTGGGCAGGCAGTGCGGAGCGTGCAAAGAAGATTCTTGTCGATAATCCAGCGCGGCTTTATGATTTTTAATTTCAAAAATCCAATTTGAGGCATGTACGATGAAAATATTTCGACCTTATGGCAGGCACCTCAGCGCTCTAGTTGCAGCGCTCGCGTTATCGATGCCAATCGCTGCACACGCACAAGATGCCGCAAACTATCCAAATCGCCCCATCAAAATCATCGTTCCCGTTGCACCAGGCGGAACGGTGGATATGGTTGCCCGCTCGATTGCTGAAGCCTTAACCAAGTCGTTAGGGCAACAAGTCATCGTTGAAAACAAACCTGGCGCAAGCAGCTTGGTGGGCACGAATTTCGTTGCCAAGGCTGCACCAGATGGCTACACCCTTCTGGCGCATTCAACGACCTTTGTCACAGCACCTGTCTTGTTAAAAAATGCAGGCTACGACCCCTTCAAAGACTTCATCCCGATTACGGTTACCTGCCAGATCCCAATGGTATTAGTTGTGAACCCCGAAAAAATCGCTGCGCGCAACCTCAAAGACTTTATTGCTTTGGCTAAAGCCCAACCAAAGTTTTATGCCTACGCCTCGTCAGGCAATGGTTCAACGGGCCATATCGCCGCCGAGCTTTTTAGCAGCGCGGCGGGTGTGTCGTACCTGCATGTTCCCTACAAGGGCAACGCACAATCCATGGTCGATTTGCTGGGTGGTCAAATCCCGTTTATGTTTGATCAGGTCAGTACCTCAGCGCAATACATCTTGAGCGGAAAAATCGCTGCAATTGGCGTGACCAGCAAAACGCGCTCTGCAATTTTGCCTAATGTGCCCACGCTTGATGAGTCGGGCCTGAAAGGCTTTGAAGACACAACCTTTAACGGACTCTTTGCGCCCGCTGGCACCCCCGCCCCAATCATTAACCGCCTACATACCGAGCTCACCAAAATCTTGCAATCACCCGACTTGGTCAAACAATTTATGACCAAAGGTGTTGAGCTTGGCGCAAGCCCAACGCCCGAGCAATTTAAGCAGTATCTGGAACAACAAACTACCCGCTATCGAGAGCTCGCCAGAACCGCTAATATTTCAGCAGACTAGTGCCATCACGCCTAGGTAATCCGGGCTAAAACGCCCGACCTTGGCAACCCAATTTAGGTGATAGTTCGACAAGCCAAAGGCTTGTCGACAATCGTGCTACCGCTGATCGTGCGAGTGGATCTGTAGGGCTTCTAAAAAGCGCGACACCATGTTGTACGCACCGACGGTCGCCGTCAACTCAACCAACAAACGGTCGGTCAACACAGCCTTGGCGGCGGCAAAGACTTCAGGTGACACGTGGATCTCTTTGGTCATGGCATCGGTGTACGCCAAAACAGCACGCTGAGTGACATCGTAATTTTTTGATTGTTGCCAGTGCTCTAACTCGTCTAATTGTATTTGCGACACACCTTCACGTAAGGCAATCGGCGCATGTTGTTCAGCTTCGTAAGGTGCGCCATTTAAAATAGCAATGCGCATAATGACCAGTTCACGTAAGCCACCCGGCAAGCTGCTTTGCTGACGAATCGCTGTCAGATAATTGAGCCAGCCGCTCGCAACCGGTGGGCTGTGCAACAGCATTTGATATAAATGCAGCACGCCGCCGCGTTCAGCGACAATGCGATCTACAAGTGGTTTAGCTTCTGGATTGGTTAAGTCTGCGTAAGGAATACGTGCCATGGTAACGGCCTCTTAGTGGATGAATTATTTTTGGAAGTCAGTCAGTGTAATTCTTGATCACGGCTGCGTCATCTAAACGACCCAGGCCATGACTACTTGAGGTAGTAAATTGCAAAAAAGCCGCATGTGCCATCGATGCTGCAAAGGTTTGTTCGCGTGCAGCGTCAAGCACCAAGCCTAAATCCTTCACAAAAATATCCACGGCCGAGGTGACATCATCGAACGATTCGGTAATCATGCGATTGCCACGGTCACCCAGCATCCAACTCGAAGCGGCCCCGCTTTTTAAGATTTCAAGCGTAGTCTCAAGGGGCAAGCCCGCGCGCTTTGCCATCGCCAGTGCCTCGCCAGCCGCCGCGATATGCACACCACATAAAAGTTGATTGACGACTTTCATCTGGCTACCCATGCCCTGCTCAGCACCCAAGACAAAAATCTTACTGCCAAAGGTTTCGAGAATCGGTTTAACTCTCGCGCAGACCGTTGGTTCGCCTGCCACCATGATCGTTAAGGTGCCGTTTGCAGCACCTATTTTGCCACCCGTCACGGGCGCATCGACGAGATGAATATTTAACTTGGCAAGCCGTTGCGCCAAGTCTCGCACGTACTTGGGTGCCATCGTGCTGCAAGTAATCAGTACTGAGTTCGGCTTTAACTTGCTCGCCAAGCCATCCACACCGAACAGCATCTCTTCAGTTTGCTTGTCATTGACGACAAAACTAATCACCACATCGCAATGGTCTGCAATCGAATGCCCCGCGGTCGCCGCAAGCCCGCCGATCGATTCAAGCCAGGTCAGCGCTTCGGGGTTCACATCACGCCCGACCACCTTAAAACCTTTTTTAAGCAGATTAGCGGCCACACCGCGGCCCATGACGCCGAGCCCGACCAAACCAACTGACTCCACTGCCTGAACCGCTTGATTCATTTTTTTCTCCAAAGAACCCTGTCACTTTAGGGCAAGGTGTCAGAGGATCGATTGCCGTGTAATCGACCTCTTGCCATTGATATACATCTGACCCAAGCTAAGCTTGAAGCCTCGTTGTCGTCTGGTCGAGCCAGCGTTAAGACTTGCCCTCTTTTTTGGCAAACAAACCTTCAATCTGCACAAAAAAGATCGGTACCAGCGCGACCGCCAAACAAGTCGAGGCAATCATCCCACTAAACACCGTGATACCAATCGATACCCGCGCAGCAGCACCCGCACCCGACGAGGTCAGCAACGGCACCACGCCCAAAATAAACGCAATCGACGTCATCACAATCGGACGAAATCGCTCATGCGAAGCCTTGAGTGCGGCATCAACTAGGCTCAGGCCCTCACGCTTAGCCTCAAGCGCAACCTCAACAATCAAAATCGCATTTTTCGACGCGAGCGCGATCATCAGCACCAAACCAATCTGCACGTAAATATTATTTGAAAGCCCCGTGAAGAACAGAGCAATGACGGTACCTACCAAGGCCAACGGCACCGCTAGAATCACCGGAATCGGTGCGATCCACGACTCGTACTGCGCCGCCAACACCAAGTACACCAACAAAATTGATAGTGCAAAAACTAGAACAACGGTGCTGCCAACGAGCTTCTCTTGGTAGGACATCGCCGTCCATTCGAAGGTCACCGAATCAGGAAGATTCGTTTTGGCGAGTTTCTCGAGCGCGGCAATCACTTGGCCAGAACTCGTGCCTGCGCTACCAGCGCCCAAGACTGCAGCGGTTGGATACAAGTTGTATTGCGAAGCGATGGCGGGGCCCGTGCTTTCGACAATCTCGATAAACGAGCCAAGTGGCACCATTTCGCGAGACTTGTTCTTAACGTACAAGCGACTGATTTGATCTGCAGTCATTCGGCTTTTGCCATCGGCTTGCATGAACACTTGATACGTTTGACCGTATTTAAAAAACTGATTCACGTACGACGAACCTAACGAATTTTGCAACACATCGTACGCATCGCCGATCGAAACACCCAAGGTCTCGGCACGTGCCGTATTAAAACTAAGTGTCAATTGCGGCACGTTATTTCTGAAGGGCGTAAAAATCGCAGCAATTTCAGGAAGCTCTCGCGCAGCCGCCAAAAAGTTTTCGGTTGCATCTTCAAGCTTCTTGAAGTTGTTGCTGCCATCGGTCAGCATCAGTTGCATTTGAAAACCACCCGACAGCCCCAGACCAGGGATGGCAGGCGGCAACAACACTTGCGCCTTGACCTCTTGAACCTCACGCAGCGCGGCGCCCATCCCTTGGTAAATGGACTTTAAATCCTCGCCTTTACCCCGCGCATCCCAAGGCTTCAAGATCACATACATGACCCCAACATTTGATTGTGACGCGTTATTGTTCAGCGCGTTCACACCGCCAATCGATACGATCCGATCCACACCAGGCACTTTTTCGATTGCGCTCACGACCTGCTGCATGCCAAGTTGAGTGCGTTCAAGCGACGAAGCATCTGGCAATGAGACGGCGACCACCAGATAGCCCTGATCTTCGTTGGGAATAAAGCCCGTGGGCAGCTTAATCAGACCAACAATCGCACCAATAATCAGTAAGCCCCCCACCACCGAAGCAGTTTTACGATTGTTCATGAGCCCTTGCAACAGGTGCGCGTAGCCGTTTGATATCTTTTCAAAAGAGCGATCAAAGCCAGCAAAGAACCAGTTCTTTTTTTCGTTTGCCGGTTTGATACGAATAAATTGCGCAGCCTGAGTGGGCTTGAGCGTGACCGCGTTGATACCGCTGATCAATGCAGTCGCTGCAATCACCAATGCGAACTGTTTATACATCTGACCCGTAATACCCGCGATAAATGAGGCAGGTAAAAAGACGGCCATGAGCACCAGAGTGATGCCGATAATCGGACCCATCAGTTCGGTCATGGCGTTGATTGCCCCCTCGCGTGGGGTTTGACCATGTTCAACTTTTTTAGCAACGCCTTCGACCACCACGATGGCATCGTCCACCACGATACCAATACACAACACAATCGCAAACAGCGTCAATAAATTGATCGAAAAGCCCATCGCTGCCATGCAGGCAAACGCGCCAATCAGCGTCACCGGTACGGTCGTGGCTGGCACCAGCGTTGCGCGCCAGTCTTGTAAAAACAGCATGATGACCAGCAACACCAAAATACCGGCCTCAAACAAGGTGTGATACACCTCGGTGATTGAAGCCGTCACAAACATCGTGGTGTCGAAAGGGATTTCCCATTTCATTTCTTTTGGAAAATTCTTTGAGATTTTTTCCATCTCGGCACGTACAGCTTGTGCGACCGCAATGGCGTTTGCGGAGGGCAGCTGATAAATTGCGATGCCACCTGCGGGTCGATCGCCTAAGCGAAAGAATTGGCTGTAGTTCTGACTACCCATCTCAAGGCGGGCCACATCTCGCAGCCGGGTCATCTCACCCTGCTCGTCGACTTTAATCAAGATCTGACCAAACTGCTCAGGCGTATCCATCGCACTGGTCACATTCAAGGTCAACTGAAAATCTTGGCCAGTGGGTACCGGTGGTGCGCCCAACTGACCGGCGGCCAGCATCAAATTTTGTCGACTAATCGCGACGCTGACATCAGCAGGCGTCAGGCTGCGCATATTCAACTGTGCTGGGTCGAGCCAGACTCGCATACTGTAATTGCCAACGCCAAAGACGTTTGCCGCAGCCACGCCCGGAATGCGCGCCAATCGGTTCTGCATCTGCAAATTGGCAAAGTTACTTAAAAACAGTGCGTCGTGCTCTGGGTTGCTTGAGGTCAGCGTCACAAACTGCAAAATGGCGGTGGACTGCACCTTGGTGGTCACCCCCTGGCGCTGCACGGCCTGTGGCAAGGACGGCAAGGCGATCGCCACCCTATTTTGCACATTCACCTGAGCAAT
>CAMEAW010000153.1 GCA_945911685.1 Bordetella parapertussis | reverse complement strand
CCCTGCGTCTCTGTGGCCGGCACACGTTGCACGCGATGCGCACCCGACTCAAATTTCAGACGACCATATACCCCCTCGCCATCCAAACGCACAATCACCTCGCGATAGCCACCCAACTCTGAGGGGCTTTCAGACATCAGTTCAACTTTCCAGCCCTGTTGCTCGGCATAACGGGTATACATGCGCAACAAATCGCCAGAGAACAAGGCGCTTTCATCGCCTCCCGTACCAGCACGAATTTCGAGAAACACACTTCGGCCATCGTCGGGATCGCGGGGCAACAGTTGCAATTGCAAATCGGCTTCGAGCTTTTCAATGCGCCCCTTGCAATCGTCGATCTCTTCAAGCGCCATCGCTTTCATTTCAGGGTCATCGAGCATCGCGCGCGCGCTCTCTAAATCAGTTTCAGCCGCTTCGAAGGCTGCAAAGGCAATCACAACCGGTTCAACATCTGCGCGCTCGCGCGACAGCTTGCGATATTGATTCATATCGTTGGCTGCGTCTGGCTCAGACAGAATCGCATCAAGGTCAACCAAGCGACGAGAGAGATGCTCTAAACGCGAGCGCATTGAAGATTTCATGAATTTCTTTATGGGGAGTAAATAACAAAGCCCAGCGACGCGGGCCCGATTAAGGAGATCGAAGACGTAGCTAACGCCTGTCCGAGCCCTTAGGAAAAATGCGTGGCAACCAGGCCAGCAGTTGCTGGCGCTCGGCCTCCTCACTTTGATTGAGCGAGGCTAAGGTGCCGTGTAAGAACTTTTGCGTCAAGCCGTGTGCTAATTGTTCAAGCACCGCTTCAGGCGAATCACCTTTTGCCAGCATCTTGCGCGCGCGCTCAAGCTCTTGGGCTTGAACAGCCTGAGCCGTTTGCTGCAGGTCGCGAATAATAGGTACATTGGCTCTGACCTGCATCCAATGCATAAAATTCAATACGCGTTCGTCGATGATGGTTTCAGCCTGAACCACTGCGGCCAAGCGCGCCTCAGTGCCGCTTTGCACTACCGCACCCAAATCATCCACCGAGTACAAATAAACATCATCAAGATGCGCAACTTCGGGCTCGATATCGCGCGGTACCGCCAAATCGACCATGACGATGGGCTTGCGCTTACGCAGGCGCGTTGCACGCTCGACCATGCCCAAACCCAAAATAGGCAAAGTACTGGCCGTACAGGAAACGACCACATCAAATTCCGCCAAACGCTCGGGCAAATCAGCCAAACGCATCGTCGTGCCAGCAAACCGCTTAGCCAATGATTCTGCACGCTCGATGGTGCGATTGGCCACAACGATCGAAGACGGTTCGCGCGCGGCAAAATGGGTAGCGCACAGCTCAATCATCTCGCCCGCGCCAATGAACAACACTTTCGAACTACGCAAATCACCAAACACTCGCTCGGTGAGTCGAACCGCCGCTGCAGCAAGCGACACTGATTGCGTACCAATGGCCGTTGTTGAGCGAACCTCTTTGGCAACTGAAAACGTACGCTGAAATAATTGATGCAGCAAGGTGCCCAAAGCACCGGCCTCATCAGCGGCGCGTACCGCATCTTTCATCTGCCCCAAAATCTGGGGTTCACCCAGCACCATCGAGTCAAGCCCGCTCGCTACGCGAAACGCATGCCGCACGGCATCACCACGATCGTGCACGTAGACATGCGGCCTTAAATCACCCGCATCAAGCTTGTTGTAATCGGCCAGCCAGTCAGGTAAGCGCTCTGCTACTTGGGGTTCAGCAGCGCAATAAAGCTCAGTGCGATTACAGGTTGAGAGAATAGCGGCTTCTTTTACAGCACCACCAAACGCCTCGCGCAGCGCATTTAACGCCGGCCGCACTAAGTCTTCAGGCAACGAAACACGCTCGCGTACCGCGACGGGCGCAGAGACGTGGTTTAACCCTAAAGCGAGTACGTTGACGGACATAATTGACGGCAATGATTAACTAATAGTGGTTGTTAAGCTTAACGTTGAAGAAGTCAGCCGTTGACGTTGCCAGCACGGCGGAGCAGACAAGCAACCGAGACGCGCTTTAATCACAACAGACGAAATAACCCTCGGAACAGCACCATTATAAAGCCGGATCCACCTTCCCCTCTAGCTGGAAGGCGAGAAAACCCTTTTTGGTGTATCATTTCGCCCTTCAGATGGCCTGGTAGCTCAGTCGGTAGAGCAGAGGATTGAAAATCCTTGTGTCGGTGGTTCGATTCCGCCCCGGGCCACCATCTGAAACTGAAAAAACCCCTGCGTTCGCGCTGGGGTTTTTGCTTTTGTGGGCTGGTAACTAGATGTTTCTAAACGTATCTGGTTGTTGCCAAACCCACTTTCAACGCCTAGCATTGGGGTATGCCAAAGATGAGCTTAGAACTAACTGATTCACTACAGTCTTTTGTCGACTCTGCCTCGACTCAGCAGGGCTTTGTCTCGGGCAATGAATATGTTCTTCATGTCTTACAGAAAGAGCAGGATCGAGATCGTCTTCGGGCACTGATCGAAGACGCTGAAGCATCTCCATCGCAAGAGATCGATGTCGAGAGTTACATCGCAACTCTTAGACACCGCTTTCATACCAAAAAAGACCTTTGACTAAAAGGTCTCTTGCTCTTAAGCCTGGAGCTGATTTTGATATTAAAGATGTTCTCAGTCACTACCAAGCACAACAGGCCTTTCAAGCTGGAGAGGTCTTTCTTACTGAACTCGGCCAATGCTTGAGGTTTCTGACGACTTTCCCGAGGGCTGGCTCTTTACGACTGGCTAATGAAATTGGCCGTAACGATATCCGCACTTGGCCGATGAATAAATTTCCGTTTTTGCTTCTATACAAAGCGACCCAAAACCATGTGGATATTTTGCGGGTCTTACATCAGAGCCGCGATATTCCAAGATGGTTGAAGGATTAAACATCTTCAAGCCTCGGTCGATTCCGCCCCGGGCCACCATCTGAAACTGGTCCGTTCTGAAAACACCCCTGCGTTCGCGCTGGGGTTTCGGCTTTTGTGGGCTTGAAACTTGCACGCAAATACCTGACACATGGTTTACAGGTTGGCAACGTCCTTTTGACCGTACGAAACCCTGAGAGCCTAGCTACGGAAGCGTTGATTCAACAGGTAGGATGGTTACAAATTGAAACAGACAGTCGGCTAAAAATCATTCAGAATTGAAAGTCGATTCAGGAGCCCAAGCCATGTCACTACAACTGCCTAATGCCCGCAATACTTTATCAGAGCCCAAGCCTTACAACCGTGAGGCTAACGATGATGACGATCACGACTCAAATAGCTTTCAGCTTCAGCAAGACCGCGCATGGCTGCGTGAGCAATTGCTAGCTGGCTTAAATTCACCGCTCTGCGATCCAATTACACCCGCTTTCTTTGAACGGCTGCGGGCTCGCGCCAGAGGAGAGTTTTGAAATGGGCGCAAGATCTATCGTGCCGCACCGTCATGCAATTGATGACGCACTCGATGCCGTGGATTACTACCGAGAGAACGCTGGCACCCCCATTGCGGAGAGTTTTTCCTTAGCAGTCGATGAAGCGTTAGAGCAGGTGGGCCAACATCCGAACATTGGATCGCCGCGTACAGCAATTGAGTTGGATATCGAAGGCATCAAATCTTGGTCTTTGAAACGCTTCCCACATCAGATCTACTATAAGGTGTTCATTGATCACATAGAGCTTTGCCGGGTCCTCCATCCCAAGCGAGACCTCACCCGAGCAATGCTATCTCGACAAAGGTTTCAATAAGGATCGAGCATCCTCGGCCTAGGTCCACTCCGCCCCAGGCCACCATCTGAAACTGAAAAACCCCTGCCATCGCGCAGGGGTTTTTGCTTTTGTGGGTCTGTTTTACTCAGTTTTGTACCGTACACATTGTTTACAGGTTGAAGACGTCCTTTTGATCGGACGAAACCTCGAGCGTCTAGTTACGAGACGGTTGGATTAAGAGTGTCGTTCAACACTTTGAGCATCTTAGGCATAGCCAAAATGACGGGCAACCATTTGTGGATTTTCCACAACTGATTAAATCTCATTCCAATCAAGAACACTACAAACTCACCATCAAGGTGAGCGCTCATTCTCTCTTTGTTCACCATATAAATACTCCGAAAAAAGATGACCGCTTCATAATATAGATCAGGTATCCTCACGCTCTGACCATCCCAATATACCCCGACCATCTTCGGGCGGTCGTTCATTTTTTCGTGAAAACTTACAAATTGACTTTGGAATCAGCAAATGAGCGAGCAAAAAATTATCGCGCCCCTTAAGGGCGCCGTAATTGGTTGGACGTTTATGGGGTTGCTTGGAATACCTCTAGCCGTGTATTTTGATTTGCTCGGGGGATGGCGTTGGCAACCCTACAACGCCATTTACGATCAGATGATTGTGAGCATCTATTTCGCCGTTGGAATTTGTTCAGCAATGGCAATTAAAAATCCAATGAAACATACAAGCTTTTTAGGGTTTGTCGCGATATCAAGTTTCACACATGGCGGAGTGATGCTTTACCACGCCGCTATCAATCCGCATCATATAGGTCACCTCATTGGCGATGTTTGGATTTTAGCGGGCGGGCTTTCGCTAGCGATCCCATTGTGGCGACTTAGAAAGTATCAGGACTAGGCATCCTCAACCTCGGTCACTTCCTCCGCGGGCCACCATCTGAAACTGAAAAACCCCTGCGTTCGCGCTGGGGTTTTTGCTTTTGTGGGCTTATAACTGGCGGCTTAGCTCCGAGCACGTGGGCGACCGGTTAAAAATATCCTTTAAGAAGGACAAAACCCAATCTATTGCTTAGCGCCTTCGGTCAGTCGACGTCCTAGTGAAACAGCGTAAGGTGCTGCTCTAGCAGGCAACATAGGGTCTGCTGCCCCCTCCACACCCGAAGGCATTCTGTTTGGATCGAAGGTTATGTTTAAACAGGGACCGCCAGAGTCGGTAGAAACCGAAACAATCTTGAGGACTCCTAAAGTCAGCTTTTTGCGACCCTCGGGAAGGGGAACAGTTGCGTTAGTGAGAATATCGCCAGGTTCAGCTAACTCAAGATTGAAATTAAAAGCTGCGTTTCCGCTCGTGACACGCTGACGTAAATCATCAAACAGAAAATCAGAACCTTTTGTTTTAGCAACTTCCTCGGTCAAGGTTTGCACTCCACCGACCGGTTCAAAAATCCATTTGCCCCAAACCTTTTCCTTTTTATCATTCGAAAAGCCAAAGCCATGTACACCCCAATAATTTGTTGACGCGTAGCTTGCAGGTACAGGTTGTGAAGCATAATATTTGCCTTGAATCAGTACCTCAGGATTTGCGTCTGCAAAAGCCTTAACTTTTGTTTGATCTGCAACTTTCGTAAGCGAATCGGGCTGCAGCGATTGCAATCGGCCAAACAACTGCTCTGGAGTTGAAGAGCCAAATACGGGCGCTGAAATATTACCCATCTGCCAAACCTCGTTGTTAGGCAGGTTGAATTGCAGCGCTAAATTGCGTTGTGTTTTGGTGTTGTCGCTAGCCTTCGGGTTTGCGCCACCCACAGAAAAACGTACGATGACAGGGATGGGGCTACCGTTGAACGCTGAAGAGTTTGAAATATTCCGGCCCGCAGCACTGCCCACAAACTCCCCCATCGCACAAATTCCTTTTGCCCCAGAACGGCGAAATCCGTCAAACTTTCCGCTGGTTGCCTCAAACTGATCAACCATTTTGCTGGGATCGGGATTAGCATGCACTGGGTCAGTGATTGTGAGAGCGACACCCGACAGCAAAAAAACCAAATACATGGACAAATATTTTGAGGCTTTCATCGAATTAGACTCACGATAATTAATGACAACTTAATCGTACTATCACTCTAAACTTAATGTGTAGATTTTTATTTTTGAGCAACAAAGCGAAAATAGCTTGAAAAATTCTGCACGATGCAATACGAGTATTTCAGCGGATCCATGAGAAACAAAGCAATATCGTCTGGAACCAAAAAACCCCCTGCGTTCGTGCTGGGAGTTTTGCTTTTGGCGGCTTATAACTAGGTATTTATACCGAGCACATGGTTTTCAGTTTGTAGACGTCATTTTTAACGGACGAAACCTGCTGCGTCTAGTTGCAATGCCAAGCACCTTTGTATTTACAAAAGCTGAAAAAAACATTGATACACTAAGCTCTCTTTGAGAATTAATGCCCATATTGAGAACAAAAAAATGAGATTGTTTCAACGTGTACTGCTGACCTTTTCTTTTTTAATGGTCGTTATAAATGTAAATGCGCAGCTCGCAGTGCTTGATGGCAATTGGTACAGCTCTCAATGGAAATACGGCTATGTACTAAAAGATGGGCTGGGAGTGGCAACCAGTACAAACAGCCCAAACTTTCAGGTTGGACAAAATATCATCCAATTGACTGCAACATCACCCAATACATTTACAGGCCAACAGGTTTATACGGACGGTAAATTTTACAAAGTTCAGGTCAAGCTTCAGGCTGATGGCCGGCTGTATTTTGAAGGGGAAAAAAATGCAAAGTGGGTAATGGACCGCGTAGGCAGTCCACCCCCGGCAAGCACGCCCTCTAATCAATCAACGCAACCGAGCGCCTCCGCTGCTGGCTCGGTATCCACCTCTCCCTCACTTGACTGTCGGAACGCAACTACCTCTGTTGAAAAACTGATCTGCACGAATCCTGAGTTACTCAAACTCGATACAAGCCTCGCCGAGACGTACGAAGAGGCTGTATCGAAAGACGG
>CAMEAW010000152.1 GCA_945911685.1 Bordetella parapertussis | reverse complement strand
TGGTGCTTTTTTCAATATTTTTTTTAATGCCTCCGATCTACATGCTGATCACTTCACTGAAAGACAGTGGTGAAATTTCAGCGGTGACAAACCCGTGGTGGGTTAATCGTCCGACGTTTGATAATTACCTGGCGCTGTTTCGCTCAAATGATTATCTGACATTTTTCAGAAACTCGAGTGTCATCGCTGTGATTGTCGTGATTGTGACGATGTTGATCAGTATCCCCGCTGCATTCTCGTTATCGAGGATGAAGTTTTGGGGGTCGACGACTCTGGCGACCGGCGTCTTTCTGACCTATCTGGTGCCTGATACGCTGTTGTTCATTCCGTTATTTAAGATCTTTGCTTTTATCAATCAGCTGACTGGCATTGAACTGATTAACCATTGGTGGGCCTTGATCATTATTTATCCCACCTTGACCGTACCTTTCGCGACTTGGATTTTGATTGCTTACTTTGCTTCGATTCCAAAAGAACTCGACGAAGCTGCATTGATCGATGGTGCCGGATATTTTCAGATGCTGACAAAGATCTTTATACCGGTTGCGATTCCGGGCATTATCGCGGCCATGATCTTTGCTTTTACAGTGGCTTGGTCTCAATTTCTGTATCCGTTGGCGTTCACAACGTCATCCGACCAATTAGTGTTACCGGTCGGGATCGTGACCACACTCATTAAAGGCGATGTCTATAACTGGGGGCAGATTATGGCGGGTGCCTTGTTAGGCGCTGCGCCACCTTTGGTGATCTACGCTTTCTTGATGGATTACTACATTGCCGGGCTGACGGCTGGCGCTACAAAAGGATAATCAAATGGCTCAGGTCAAGTTGCAGCAACTCGTTAAAAACTATGACGATACGCCGGCGGTTCGCGGTATTGATTTGGAGATTGCCGATAAAGAGTTTTTAGTCTTAGTCGGGCCCTCGGGATGCGGAAAAAGTACGACCCTTCGCATGATCGCTGGGTTAGAAGACATTACCAGTGGCGACATCTTGATCGGCGATCACGTGGTGAATGATGTGCCGCCTAAAGATCGAGACATTGCGATGGTCTTTCAGAACTATGCGCTGTACCCGCATATGACAGTCTTTGAAAATATGTCTTTTGGCTTGCGTCTCAAAAAAGTACCCAAGCCCCAGATCGCAGAGCGCGTCAACGCGGCGGCCAAGATTCTGGATATTTCAGAGCTGCTGCAGCGTAAACCCAAACAACTGTCTGGCGGACAACGTCAACGTGTCGCGATGGGGCGAGCCATTGTCAGAGACCCCAAAGTTTTTTTATTTGACGAGCCCTTATCAAATCTAGACGCCAAGCTGCGGGTGCAGATGCGCACCGAGATTAAACGCGTGCATCAGAAGGTCAAGACAACAACGGTGTATGTCACGCACGATCAGGTCGAGGCGATGACCTTGGCCGACAGAGTCGTTGTCATGAATGCCGGGCGCATTGAGCAAGTCGGCACGCCACAAGAGCTTTATCACTTTCCAGCGACTAAGTTTGTAGCGGGTTTTATTGGCTCGCCTTCAATGAACTTTATACCCTGTAGGCTTGAGGAAAACTCGGGTGAGTTGCTGTTGCGTCTGACCGATCAAATCGCCTTTCCGGTGCCTCAAGAAAAGGTAGCGCGCTATCGCGACCATTTGAGCAGTACCTCTTTACTGTTTGGACTGCGCCCTGAACACATCGTCGAAGAGCGTCCGCACCGTGAGCCCGGGCACCATAGCTTTGAAGTCACGTTAGAGGTCACAGAGCCCATGGGGATGGAGACCATGGTGTATTTTTTCATTCAAGGTGTTGAAGTGTGTGGCAGAGTGAACCCGCTTGCCGGTGCCAAAGATGGGCAATCGATCACCTTAGTTGCGGATCTGACTAATATGCATTTAATAGACGAGGTATCGGGCAAAGTGCTTTGACGATCGATGAAACTAGATGCACTCTAGTGGTCTGAAGCTAAGCGCGCCGACAGTCACTTTATTTGGCGTAGTTTAGACCCTCGTTATAGGATTTTTCGTTAAGTCACTTATTAAAGAATTGAAGCAGTGAAAGACAGTAAATCATAAAACATTAGCATTAAAAAAGACGCGCGAGTCATTCCGCGCGTCTTTTTGTTGCTGACTGCTTAGCGAGTTAGTTTCTGCCTAGTACTGACTTTACACGTGCCAAAAAGGCGTCACCATCAAAGCCTACTTCTTTGGCACGCGTAAGCCATGCGTCATAGGTGGGTTTTACAAATTTTGGATCAAATAAACGCGCACGTTCTGACGCAGGCGCTACCCACAATAGGGCGCCATTTTTTTTCATATTGTCGTATGCATCCTGAGTAAATTTGCTTTGGGTTTCTAGCGCTTCTTTTTGCACCAGCAACATTTCAGCTTTCACTTTCGCTTGTAGGTCAGCAGGCAACTTATTCCAAACATCTTCGTTGATCAATACGGCCCAACCATTAATCGGACCTAAGCTCCAGTTCTGCACGTTCTTTGCAACACGCCAGTATTCTTGACCGTTACCGTAACAAGACGAAGTAAACAAACCGTCGATTACACCGCGTTCAAGCGAAGGCATGACTTCGGGTAGTGCCAGCGGGACAGGCTTGGCGCCGAGTGCGTTCATCAATACAGCGGTCTGGGGGTTGTGGACGCGTAGACGTTTGTTACGAAAATCTTCTAGTGTGTGAATGGGCGTCTTTGAGAAAAGCGCTTGTGTACACCAGGCACCTTCAGCCAACACAATTGATTTGTAGCGCTCTTTCCAAATCTTTTGCGTGTCGGCAAACCAGAAGGCTTCGCCTACCTTTTTGTAGTCGTCCATGCCTTCGATGAGGCCGGGCAAGTTAAAAATACCAAAGCGCGGCTCTTCGGCTGTCAAGTAGGTGTGTAGACCTGCGGACATTTCTACTCGACCCTCACGCACTGCTGAGACGATTTGCGTACCCGGAACTAGTGAATCACTGATATTGATCTTGACGCGTCCCTCCGTCGCTTTGGCGATACGTGCGGGAATCGTTTGCACCACAACCGTGTATGGGTCTGTTGGGGCGGAAATGACAGCCAAATTAAATTCAAAGTTCTGCGCTTGCGCTACGCTGCAAAGCAGCATTAACGCTAAGGCGGATTTTTTCATTACATTTTTCACTTGCATGAAGAGTCTCCTTAGGTGTTGAATGGACTTATTTATTGTTGATATCGCCTCAGTTCACCATAAACGATCGAATCTAACAAGAGATTTGACGAATACATAAATACTTGAGAGGTAGACATGAGTACGACGGCTAAACGTCCGATGCTGGCAGTGTTCGCGGATCAGGCAGGTAAGCTCTCCGCAATGGTGAGCGGCCTAGGTCTCTTGGCGATCGCAGGAATTATATGTTGGGAGGTTTTTGCGCGCTATGTGCTGAACGAGCCAACCACGTGGGTGACTGAGATCGCAACCTATATTCTAGTTGCCGTGTCCTTTTTAGGCTTAGCGGCGGCGCAACGTGCACGGGCCCACATCTACGTCGAACTCCTGGTGGATAGGTTGTCTAGCAAGCGGCAGCAAGAGTTTATGGTCTATGCGAATTGGATTGCAGTATTTTTCGTGTTGTTTTGCTGCTGGCAGACCGGAATATTCGTATACGGCGAATATGTCAATGGGACGCGTGACTGGGGATTGCTCTCTACGCCGCAGTGGATTCCCGAGTTGCCGATTCTAATTGGCTTTGTGTTGTTTGGATTTTCCCTGCTAGGTGAGAATCTTGACGCGCAGGTTGAGCGAACGGCAGCGCGTTCCTGGTTAGTCGTGCTTCTGCTAGTCGGTTTAGTTGTGGGCTTGTTGGTCTGTGGTCGTCAGCTTGTGATGATTCAAGGTATGCGTCTCGATTGGGGCACGCTTCAGATTTGTGTTGTGATAATTTTGCTGATTGCCGTCTTGAGTGGCGTGCGCATGGCTCTCGCTGTGGCAGCTACGATTGGTGGCTTGGTTTTACTACTTTGGTTTGCGCGCACTGCACCTATTCTAGCGATTGGCGCTTTACTGTCCTTGTCTATTTTGGGGCTCATGCTAGCGGGGGTCCGTATTGCCATCGCGCTGGGTGTGGTGGGTGTCATCGGCCTATACGTGTTACTTCCCAAGCCACAGCTTCTGACAATTGCAGAACGCGCGTGGAGCAGTGTGAATTCCTTCACGCTTACCGCGGTCCCCATGTTTGTATTAATGAGTACCTTGTTGATGCAAAGTGGTGTGACCAGCAGGATGTTTGATTCGCTTGTACGCTGGTTTGGTCGCACGCCTGGTGGCTTGGCTCATGCCAGTGTGGGGGCTTCAGCGATTTTTGCGGCGGTGTCAGGCTCGAGCGTCGCAACCGCGGCAACACTTGGTCGTGTGGCGTGCCCCGACATGATTAAGCGGGGGTATAGCGCTAAGCTCACTTATGGCGTGACAGCTGCCGGCGCAACGCTTGGCATCATGATACCGCCGAGCATTCCAATGATTATTTACGGTAGTACCGTGGGAGCGCCGGTGAATGTATTGTTTATCGCAGGGATCGTGCCCGGGCTATTGTTGGCGAGCATGTTTATGGTCACTGCGTACATTTGGTCTAAATCTATTCCAGGCTCAGCGCCGCCAGGACGTAGGTACTCTTGGCAAGAGAAATTTGCGTCGATCGGGAATATCTTACCCTTCTTGTCGGTGATTGGAGCGGTGTTAGGTTCGCTCTATGCGGGTATCGCGACTCCCACAGAGGCTGGTGCGCTCGGTGCTGCAATGGCTGCAGCGCTTTGTGTGGTGTACCGACGCTTTAGCTGGAAGATGCTGTATGAAACGGCAGTTGAAACGGCAAGCGTGACGGCTTTCATCATGCTGATTGTTGTGGGTGCAGCTATTCTCAGTTGGGTGTTCGATTATCTAAAGGTGCCGCGTACGCTGGTTGAATCGATCAAAGGGGCGGATGTTTCACCCTGGGTGGTGATCGCCCTTATTTCCTTAATCTACGTCGTTCTCGGGATGTTTGTCGAGTCGATCTCGATGATTCTGATGACCTTGCCGGTGACGTACCCTGTCGTCATAGCGCTTGGTTTTGACCCAATCTGGTTTGGTATTTATCTAGTCACCATGGTTGAGGTAGGCTTGATTACGCCGCCTGTTGGTATGGTGTTGTTTGTTTTACGTGGCGTAAGTGGAAACGTATCTTTGAAAGAAATTTCTATAGGTTCGTTGCCGTTTGTAGGGATCATTCTGCTTTTTGTTGCGATTATGTTTGTTTTTCCCGAGCTGATTGCTTGGCTGCCTTCGAAAGTTCAGTAACGACTGGAGATTGATGTATGCATGAAACGCCACTAACCATGCCCTAAATATCTCGGGGCGTGGTTAATACATCACATGGCCACCATCGACCACGATGGTTTGTCCAGAAACAAAGCCAGCCATTTCAGATAGGAGATAAACAGCGGTGCCGACCAGATCCTGCGGGCTTTGTTCGCGCGAGAGTGCGCGGGCTTTCAAGAAGTTTTGTTGCCATTCAAGCGGACGGTTTTTGGTCGCATCAGTGATGACAAAGCCCGGTGCAATGACGTTGACCCGAACATTGATGCCCCCGCATTCTTTAGCGAGTGCCTTGGTCATTGCAAGAACCGCACCTTTGGTTGCCACGTAATGCAAATAACCAGGCTGGCCCGCTACTGCGACGACCGACGCGATGTTGACAATCGCGCCAGATTGTTGAGCGCGCATGGCTGGCATCACAGCTTTACAACAGTGCCACACCCCTTTGACATTGACATCAAACGTACGATCCCAGATCGCTGAGTCAATTTCTTCAAAGGGTGTAAGTTTGACCTCGCGAAAATAGGCGGCATTGTTCACTAAGCCATCAATGCGACCATAGGTGTTAAGCGCATGCGCCGCCATCGCCTTTACCGAAGCCTCGTTGGCCACATCTGTCTGAACAAAAGTTGCCTGACCGCCTTTTTTCTGAATCGACTCGACTGTTTCATCGCCTTCGTTCATGTCGGCCACTACCACGTTTGCGCCTTGCTCAGCACAAGCAAAAGCAAAAGCTTGGCCGATGCCTGTTGAGGCACCTGTCACGATGATGGTTTTGTTTTGTAATAACGGTGTTGTTATCATTTTTGCGCTGCACGTAAAGTGTTCTGTTCTGCCATGGGCACGGTTTCTGAATTGAATTCCAATCGCTCGTCAATACCGAACTAACCAGTTCGTTGATCTGATTGCAAACCTAAGACATCATTTTTGACGGTAACCATGTCGCCACCTCAGGTACGTACCAAAGTAGCGCGACCGCAAGCACTAACAAAATAAAGAACGGAAACGACGCTCTGGAAACGAAGGCAAGACTTTTTCCTGTCATGCCTTGCAGTAGAAATAAATTCATGCCGACAGGCGGGGTGATCAGCGACATTTCAACCACCAATACCAAATAGATCCCAAACCAAATCAAGTCAATACCAGCGAGCTTAATGGCCGGAAGGATGATTGAACTGACGATCACAACGATCGAGATGCCGTCAATAAAACAACCCAGAATAATAAAAAGTACTGTTAAGTATGCGATCAGATGCACCGGGCTTAGATTCATTCCGGTGATCCATTCTGCAAGCAACCTCGGCACCCCAGAATAGTCCATGGCTAAGCCCAAAAAGGCTGCGCACGATAAGATCAGCGCGATCATGCAAGAGGTTTTCATTGCGCTCATGATCGAGTCGCTGAGAGAGCTCCAGGTCAGTGCACCAGACAACGCAGCAAGAATCAGGCTGCCCAACACACCCAC
>CAMEAW010000151.1 GCA_945911685.1 Bordetella parapertussis | reverse complement strand
GTCAAGGGCAAAGGTGCCATGCCTGCAAAGGGTGGCAACCCGTCTCTGGATGATTTTGAAATTACCCGCGCTGTGGTCTACATGACCAATGCTGCAGGCTCAAGCTTTCCTGAACCCGTTGCACCGGTAGCTGCTGCAAAATAATTTTGAGTTTTCTGTACAGAGGTCAACAAAAGCGCGCCCACGGGCGCGTTTTTATTTGAAGCTGGTCTAAGCGTTAAGTGGTCTTATTCAGCATCGCTTTAAGCGCCTCGAGACGATTCTTCGGGCTCATGGTTTCGACCGGCTTTTGGTCAAGCGCGACCGACAAACCCATTTCTTCGATAAAGCGCGAAGGCTCGCGCACCAAGTCTTCGCGCGCGCGGCGACGCTTCTGACACCAACTCAAATGCAGACTGCGCTGCGCGCGCGTAATGCCAACATACATCAGCCGGCGCTCTTCTTGAATCCTTGATACCAACGCATCAGCCGCTTTGCTAGGATCAACATCTTCATCATCGCGACCGAGATGTGGCAAGAGCCCCTCTTCAACACCCAGCAGATACACATGAGGGTATTCAAGCCCTTTTGAGGCATGCAAGGTCGACAACTTTACCGCGTCTTGCTCTTGCTCGTCGCTGCGCTCAAGCATCGTCACCAACGCAACGTGCTGCACCAGATCCAGCAGACCCATGCTGTCCGCTTCGGCTTTGCGCTTAAGCCATCCAACCAGCTCTAAAACGTTTTGCCACCGATTTTGCGCAGGCTTTTCATCGAGCATGTCATAGAGGTAGCGCTCGTACTGAATCGCGCCCAATAAATCATCTAGAATCACGCCGGCGGGCTCGGCGGCTTTTACAGGCTGGCCCGTGGGCGTGTGCCCGGCTCGCAACTGAATCTTCACAATGAATTCGCCAAAATGCCGCAGCGGTTCAAGCTGGCGCGGATTTAAGCGTGACTCAAGACCAATCTCAAAGACCGCTTCAAACAAGGAGATTTGTCGCTCGCCGGCATATTGACCGAGCGTTTGCAGCGTGACCTGACCGATCCCACGCTTAGGTGTCGTCGCCGCGCGAATAAATGCGGGATCATCCTCTTCGTTAGCAATCAAGCGCAAGTAGGCGAGGATATCGCGTATCTCAGCTTTGTCGAAAAAACTTTGCCCTCCCGAAATCGCGTAGGGAATGTGCAAATTGCGCATCGCCTGCTCAACAATTCGGGCCTGGTGATTACCGCGATACAAGATCGCAAAATCCTTCCATGCGGCTTGTTTCTCAAAACGCGCCGCCGAAATTTTCATCGCCACGTTTTCAGCCTCAGCCTCGTCATTCGGCATGGCGGTCACACTAATCGCATCACCCGTGCCGTGCTCTGACCATAATTTTTTTTCAAATAACTTTGGATTCTTTGCAATCACATGGTTTGCGGCAGCCAAAATACTTTGGCTTGAGCGATAGTTCTGTTCAAGCTTCACCAGCCGAATCTGAGGGTAATCTGTCGTGAGCTTTGCGAGGTTTTCAATGGTGGCGCCGCGCCAGGCATAAATAGCCTGATCATCATCACCCACCGCAGTAAACATGGCGCGGGGCCCCGTCAGCCATTGCACTAAGCGATACTGACAAATATTGGTGTCTTGATATTCGTCGACCAATAAATAGCGCACGCGCTTTTGCCACTTCTCTCGCACTTCTGCTTCGCGCTCAAAAATTTGCGCGGGTAACGCGATCAGATCATCAAAATCTACAGCTTGATAGGCCGCGAGCGTTGCGTTGTAGCTGCGATAGACCCGTGCAGCCTCAACTTCGCTTGCCGTCGCTGCGATGACAGCCGCTGCATCCGGATCAATCAAGCCATTCTTCCAGAGTGAAATCGTTTGCTGCACGGAGCGTAAGCGCCCGCGATCGGTAGTCGCCAATAAATCTTGCACAATCGCCATCGCGTCATCAGAGTCAAAAATAGAAAACTGTGGCTTGAGACCTGCGTGCTGCGCCTCTTCGCGCAAAATACGTACGCCAAGCGAATGGAAGGTACTGATCGTGAGACCTTTAGCTAAGGCTGGATCGACTAAGCGCTTGACACGATCATCCATCTCGCGGGCGGCTTTATTTGTAAAAGTCAACGCCACCACGTTGCGGGCCTTGTAGTCGCAGTCGCGCAGTAAATACGCAATTTTTTGAGTAATCACCCGCGTTTTACCTGAGCCGGCCCCTGCCAAGACCAGGCAGGGGCCATCCAGATACAACACCGCTTCGCGCTGTGTTGGGTTTAGTCCATCAGTTGCAAACGTTGACATAGCGCCCGATCAGATTTCGAGTGGGTCTACCTCAAGCTGCCAACGCACGTGACGTGCATCAGGCTGCTCGGATAGTAATTTAAGCCAATGTCGCAACAGGGATTGCAACGCAGGGCGATTGGTCGATTCAAGCAAAAGCTGTGCCCGACACATGTTGTCGACACGCACGATACGTAACGGTACCGGGTCATATAAGGTCAGTACCGCCTCAGTCTGATAGTGCGCAGACAGCTCGCCTGCCAGTTCACGGGCACCACGCAAAAAATCAAGCGCAGGCGTCAGTTCGCGCGCTTCAGCGCTGAGTAACGCCTGATACGAAAAGGGGGGCAACGCAGCTGCTTGCCGCTCTTGCAGCGAATGTCGCGCAAAGCCCGCGTAATCATGCTTCAACAGCGCCTGATAGACCGCTTGCTCTGGGTAACCCGTTTGAACAATCACCTCTCCGTGGCCGCTATGGCGGCCCGCGCGCCCCGCCACCTGCATGAGCTGTGCAAACAAACGTTCTGGCGCTCGGAAATCTTGCGAAAACAACATCGCATCAGCATTGAGTACGCCCACCAAGCCAAGATTCGCAAAATCATGACCTTTCGCCACCATCTGCGTACCCACTAAAATATCGACCTCGCCGGCATGCACGCTCGCAAACAGCGCCTGCGCTGAGCCTTTTTTACGCGTACTGTCGGCGTCAATGCGCACCACTCGCGCCTCCGGAAACAACTCGGCCAGATGTTCTTCGACCCGTTGCGTGCCTCGGCCCATTGGCTGTAAATCTTGATCGCCGCAATCGGGGCAAGCCTTCGGCACTGCCTGCGCTAAGCCACAATGATGACAATGTAATTGCGCTCGTTTTGCAGTGAGTCGATGCAGCACCGTGAAGGTTGTGCATCGAGTGCACTGACTTACCCAACCACACGAATTGCAATGTATAGCAGGTGCATAGCCCCGTCTGTTTAAAAATATCAATACCTGCTCTTTGTTGGCAAGCCTTGCACGCATCGCTTCTAAAAGATGGGGCGACAAGCCGTGATCCATTTGCAAGCGACGCGTATCGACCAGGCGTACCGACGGCAGTGTGACGGCGCGCGCGCGCGCGGGCAAGTCAAGCCTTTGATAGGTTGATTTCTCGGCGTTGGCCCAACTCTCGAGCGACGGGGTCGCTGACCCCAACACCACAGGGATACCCAGATCATGCGCCCGCCAAACCGCCAGATCACGCGCCGAATAGCGCAATCCATCTTGCTGCTTGTAAGAGGGATCATGCTCTTCGTCAACGACGATGAGCCCAAGGTCATCGAGTGGTGCAAAGATGGCTAAACGTGTACCGAGCACAATACGGGCCTCACCGGCTTGTACCCGTAACCAGGCACGCAGGCGCTCGCCGTCTGACAGGGCGCTATGCAAGACCGCCACACCATTGATCCCTGCCACAGGTTCAAGACGCGCACGTAAGGACTGCTCAAATTGTGGCGTCAGATTGATTTCGGGCACCAGCATTAGTACGCGTTTACCACGCGCTAAAGTCTGTGCGGCCGCATGTAGATAAACCTCGGTTTTACCGCTTCCGGTCACCCCATAGAGCAAAAAAGTCTTAAAGCCGTTTGCAGCAACCAGTGCCGCAACAGCTTGCTCTTGCTGACCGTTGAGCTGCGGCACTGTCGAAATTACCGCAGCCTCTTGTTGGACAGCGCGGCGTTTACTTAGACGAGCCACTGGGCCAGTACCCGAGCGCTTGCCTTGATACGAGGCCACGCTGCGCAGAGGCATCGGCAGCGCCGGTAAAATAACCTCACCGAGTGGACGTTGGTAGTATTCAGCCGCGAATGTTGCGAATTGCAACCAACTTTTGCTTAGCGGCGCGATATCTTTCAACACAGCCGATACTTCTTTGACCTTGTCAGGATCATAATCTGGTAGGTCAGGCAAACCTACAACGACTCCAATCATCTTTCGACGTCCAAATACGACGATGACACGATCGCCCACGTCAACGTACTCTGTCGACCGATAATCGTATGAATCGGCCAGAGGAACGTCTAACGCTATTCGAACCCACCGTATCTTGGCAGTCGTGTCGCTGTATTCGGACGGGATAAGGTCAGCCATGTAGTTAAAGTGGTTTCTCTGTTAGTGCACTAAGACACTGAGATACAGGGCTTTCGAAATAATAAACAGATCCTGTGGATAACTTTGGGGAAAACTCAATCACCGAAAGCACTTATTGCACAATTCAGAACTGCGTTGCAGCATTGTCTTTTTGAAATTTATATCATTTATCATTTAAATTCAAAGGGATACAAGTCATTTTCGAAGTGATTATTAAAAGTTTATGCGCTATCCTAAATTTGCAAATTTTGTGCATAACTTACAAGAAAAGCTTATTTCGTAAGGGTTTTCGAGGGAAATCACTTCAAAAACCACGCCGCTGTTAGCTCTAACCTTAACTAGCATGAAACTTCGGGCTGTAGGCGCGAACTTCGTCGACCAAGACGGCAACGGCCTCTGGGTGGGTAAATTGTGAAATCCCATGGCCGAGATTAAACACATGGCCACCGCGTCCGACCTCGCCAAAGGCGTCGAGCACACGCCGAACTTCTGCCCTAATCGCCGCCTCACCCCCAAAAAGTGCCATAGGATCAAGGTTACCCTGTAAGGCGACAGAATCCGACACGCGCAGACGTGCGCTATTGAGGTCGACTGTCCAGTCAAGCCCGACCGCGTCGGCGCCACACGCTGCGATTTGCTCAAGCCACTGCCCACCACCTTTCGTAAAGACAATTGAAGGCACAACACGCCCCTCATGCTCTTTGATCAGTTGCTGCACCACCTGCCGGGTGTAGTGCAACGAAAACTGCTGAAATAGTTGGTCTGCAAGCACGCCACCCCAACTGTCAAAAATCATGACTGCCTGCGCGCCCGCTTTAATTTGAGCATTTAAATACAGCGCAGTGGTTTGAGCGTTGATCTCTAAGATGCGATGTAATAAATCTGGACGGCCGTAAAGCATACTTTTAATCAAACGGTAATCGTCACTACCCTGGCCCTCGACCATATAGCAGGCAACCGTAAACGGGCTACCCGCGAAACCAATCAAAGGCACCCTGCCGTTTAGTTCGGTGCGTATTAAGCTAACCGCATCAAAGACATATTGCAGCTTACCCAGATCAGGAACTTCAAGCTTGTTGACGTCTTGTTCGGTACGAAGCGGGCGCGCAAAACGCGGGCCCTCGCCCTGTGCAAACGATAGGCCTAAGCCCATCGCGTCTGGAACAGTCAAGATGTCAGAAAACAAAATAGCCGCGTCAAGATTAAAACGCTCGAGCGGTTGAAGCGTGACTTCTGCCGCGAAGCTGGGGCTTTGTGCCAAGCCCATAAAGGACCCTGCACGCGCACGGGTGGCGTTGTATTCGGGCAAGTATCGCCCTGCCTGTCGCATTAACCATGTCGGGGTGTAGGGCACCGCCTCACGTTTAAGTGCGCGCAGAAATACATCGTTTTGTAATGGTGTAACGCCCACTGGAGTCCTTTTTTTAATTTTGCGCCAGCCACGCATCAGGCACAGGCTGGCGATTGTTAACTTGGTATTTTACTCTTCACCGTCATCTGCGCGGTACAACTCAGCCGCGATGTCATGTTTGCGCATCAATGCCCAAAACGCCCGCCTATGCTTGTTTGACGCTCGTGCTGCCATGGCGATATTGCCGCTGTGCTTGATGAGCGCCTCGGTGATGTAAGTGCGTTCAAAATTACTCACGAGTTTATTTTTAGTTTCACGGAAAGAGCCTGGCTGCTCTGTTTGATGATGTATGGTGTTGAACGCGATTGCGCTTTTAAGGGGCTGTCGATCAACGCCACGGCTACTCTTCACCTTCTGCGCTTTAGCGTTTAAAAACACTTGCCCTGCATGCCCTGGTAATTGCACAGCAGCTTGGCCAGGCACGGCAGGCCCTTGGGACACCTGCGTGAGCTTTGAACTTGACTGAGACACCGCTGCGTACCAGTCTGACGAAGTATAGGCAGCGTCGGGCTCACGCAAGGTGCCAGGCTTTGGCACGCGCGAGACGGTCGTGAGTACCCTGGCACGAAACTCATCAGGGCATAAAGGCAACCTCACAAAATCAGTCATCCCGAGCTCAAGCAGGTCTTGCATTGCCGCAGACTTCAGATTTTGAAAAATTCCAACGAGTGGTAAAAATGGCCCACGCGGGATCAGGGCGAGTGCTTGCCGCGTCCAGGCCAAGGTATCGAGCGATACCGGCAATAAGCAAAGGTCGAAACGTCTAAGGCTAATGCCCGCTTGAGCAAGCGCTTGAGCTGGTAAAGTCACGGCCTCCGTTGTGCTGACCTCGAGGTCTTGCCCTGCCTCCCACTCAAGGTGGTGCAATCTGACACGCGTCAAGCAAGGCGCAGCCCCTGACAGTACATCCTCAATCCAAACGCGATGAGCTGCCAGTCGCAATACTGCGCAGTCTATTTGTTGTCGCATCTTTTTTCTCCAAGCCAAAACCATTAGGCTAGGCTTGATGT
>CAMEAW010000150.1 GCA_945911685.1 Bordetella parapertussis | reverse complement strand
ACGACCAGTAAGCCATGATCCATCCCTACCGCACCAGCCGCCATCGTATGCACAAATTTTTCATGACCCGGCACATCGACAAAACCAATGATCTCATCGGTTTCATTTGGCGCGTAGGCAAAGCCCAGATCAATCGTCATGCCACGCGCTTTTTCTTCAGGCAGTCGATCAGCATCCACGCCCGTCAGCGCTTTCACCAGAGAGGTTTTGCCATGATCGATATGGCCGGCGGTGCCGATAATCATTGCGTCGGTCCCGCAGCGATCTCTAAGTTATGCAAGCTGGGGTTTCCCGTTGCACTGATCAGCAACAAGACCCTCGGCTGACTGGCTTGCGAGGACTGAGATTTTTTAATCAAGAGTTTCAACGTACAGTCACTAAATTTGCTGCTGCAGCCAAAACATGTTCGACCAAAACCTGTTCTTTTTCTGGCGTGAGGCACCGCAGATCTAACAGCAAGGTTTTATCCGACAAGCGGCCAATCACGGCAGTCGCTGAGGCGCGCAACAGGCGCTCAAGACGTACGACTTTCTTTTCACCCGCCTTGTTGATAGCTTCGATCGCTAGCGCGACTGAGGGCAAACGCTCAACCGGCAGCGAACCAGAGCCAATCTGTGACTTCACAGACTGCGTACGACACGTCAGCCCGCAAGTCGTCAGCGCCTCTTGTAATTGCGGGATCAAACGCAGAGCTTGCGTATGTATGTCACTCTCGGGTCGCGTCAGCAATTGCAATACCGACAAACGTTGCGGCAAGGTGTCGGGGTTACGATACAGTCTTAACACGGCCTCGAGCCCTGCAAGGGTGACCTTGCCTACCCGCAAGACACGCTTGAGTGGATTCTTTTTAATTTTTTGGATGAGATCGCGACGTCCAACCAGAATGCCCGCCTGCGGGCCACCGAGCAACTTGTCACAACTGAAGGTCACAAGGTCAGCACCCGCCTCAATCGCTTGCCTGGGTGTGGGCTCTGAGGGTAAGCCGTAACGCGACAAGTCGAGCAACGTACCTGAGCCTAAATCGACCACAAAGGGCAACTGACGTTCGTGGGCGATGCGCGCCAACTCGGCTTCTGGCACTTCAGCGGTAAAGCCTTGCACCACGTAGTTACTGGTGTGCACCTTCATCAGCAACGCAGTTTTGGCGTTGATCGCTTCAGCAAAGTCTTTGGGATGCGTGCGGTTGGTGGTGCCAACCTCGGTGAGTTTCGCACCCGCGCGTTTCATGATGTCAGGGATTCTGAACGCCCCGCCGATTTCGATCAGTTCACCGCGCGAAACGATAGTCTCTTTGCGGTTTGATAAGGCGTGCAGTAATAAAAACACAGCGGCGGCATTGTTATTGACAACCGTTGCGGCCTCAGCGCCCGTCAATTCACACAACAGTTCTTCAACGAGCTCGTCGCGATCGCCGCGTTTACCTTCGCCCAAGTCGTACTCAAGTGCACAGGGTTCGGCCGCAGCACTGGCCATGGCCTCGATCACCTCAGGGGGCATGACAGCTCGTCCAAGATTGGTATGAAGCACGGTACCCGTTAAATTGATGACACGGCGCAGATTAGGTGTTGCACGCGTCTTGAGCGTTTGCGCAATCTGTGCAAGCAAAGACTCGACATCGGGTTGCGTCACACGTTTGTTGTCCAGACACTCTTGACGCACCAACGAGAGGGTTGAACGGATGACGCGCAACACTTCATCGCGACCGTATTGATTCAGCCACTCTTCCGAGGGCTTGAGCGACAAGAGCTTGTCGACCGAAGGTAACTGTGAAAGCCATTCAGACACGGGCGCACGCGCCACGGGTAGTTTATTCATGAAGGTTTAAATACCTAAGTTGTTGAGGCCGGTTGACCCACAGTGAAAAATAAATTACGCCCAGTGCGAGAAAACCCCTCGGCAGATAGCGCCAGGTCAAGACTAATCGATGCAAGGTCATCGGCAACCGCATCAATCAGAGGCTCTTTCGCTTGAAACATTATTTTGAGGTAGCCACGACACACTTCGCAACACTCACCTTGCAAGGCACTGTCACGCGTGTCGCCAAGCATCGACACCTCTTTGGGGGTTTCGCAATTTGTGCACCGAGCGCGCGGCGCATACCACTCTGAGGCGCAGAGCGAGCAGATTAGGTAGCGATGTAAATCGCGTTCGCCCACGCGTACTACGCTGGCTACGGGATGAGACCCACAGACTGGACACAGGCCGCTTTCGCCTTTGTGTAACTCGACAAACGCAGACAGCGTTTTTGACTGGGTAGCCCACAGTAGCTGCAAGGTTGCGCCAATAAACGGTACTGCGTCTGCAGGCAACGCTGAGTCATCGGCGGCCAGCAAGGCCTTGGCCTGACGAATTTGATCGGCCACCGCGGTCTGTTTAAGGCGTTCAAGCGCACCACATACACCCGGCGCTAGAGGCAGAGCCTCAAGGGCCGCGCTCAGAGCGCTGAACACGACTGACCACTGCGCCTCGGGCAACCAGGTGGTGATCGAAAACGGCGGCAATTTATGAATAAAGGATTCGCGCACCACGTTTTCGTCAAGTGCCTGTGGCTGCACACTACCCAGGCAATCGACCTGGGCCTGCATCAACTGTGCACAAAACGCCAACCAAGGCGAATCACTTTGTTGGTCTATCAACACCTGCATGCGCGCGGCCCGCGCGCGAAACGTCTCAGCAGCATCGACCACCACCAGTAAAGGGGTGTCATCATCGGGCATGCCCTGAATTTCGCCAGGCTGTATGAGTTTGACTGCTTTAACGCTCATGTTGCTATCTCAAGTCTCGGTGCTATCCTACCCGCCCGAACAGACGGGGCTTAGTACCACGCCACGTATTGAATGTGATCGTGTCCTTAAACGCACAAGGGGAAGAATACCCGTCTTCCCCTTGTACTGACTGCTCAACAAACAACCAAACGCGTTATTTGCCGCCAGTCACTTCTTTAAACCAACCTGGATGGTGCTTACGTGCCCAGGCGCGGCTCACCACACCTGTCCACATTGCACCAATCGTACCCTTCACCCACATTGCTGCATAGACGTGGGCAATGATCGTCAAGATCAAGACCCAGGCCGACACCGCGTGCACTAAGGCCGCCACACGGGTCACATCGACTGAAAAGTAATGTGAAAAGTAAGGACGCCAAAACGCCAGGCCTGACACCACTAACAGGATCATGGTCACGACCATCACCCAGAAGGCAGCTTTTTGCCCGCCGTTATAGCGCCCGACTTCGGGCAAGCGATCATGCCGTTTGCCTAACACGTCACCGATCTGACCCAGCCACTTGCGGTCATTGGCCGTGAGAACGTTGTGATGCCAAAATTTGAAAAAAATCAGCACAAACAACACAAACATGGCCGAACCGATAAAGGGATGCAGCACCCGATTCAATGACCCGCCACCGAACAAGTCCGACAGAAAGAACATCGATGGATGAAACATCGCCAAGCCACCCAGCGCGGCCAGCGTAAACAACAACGCGATCAACCAATGGTTCAAACGATCTGAACCCTTGTACCGCACTAAGCCATCTTGTTGATTAGACATGGTTCATCTCCTTAAGACTTTTTCGAGTCATCATGATCTTCATCCACCGTATCCGGGCCCTTGATCGCGTAGTGAATCACGCCAGCAAATACTGTCGCCGCCATGGTCAACAATGCAATCGGTTTCATGATGCCTTTCCAGAGCCCAACCGTTGACGAGATCTTTGGATCAGCAGGCAAGCCGTTGTAAGCCGTGGGCTTGTCGCCATGCGGCAGCACATACATCACGTGCGTGCCACCCACACCCTGTGGGTTATACAAAGAAGCCTTGTCATAGCCACGACCGTTCAAATCTTTGATCCGTTCGTTGGCGTATTTGATACGGTCATCTTTCGGGCCAAAGGTCAGGGCTTGTGTTGGGCAAGCTTTTACGCACGCCGGTTCTTGTCCCACTGATACGCGATCCGAACACAAGGTGCACTTGGTGGCCTTGTTAGTCGTTTGCGAAATCCTTGGCACATCGAACGGGCAACCTGCCACGCAGTAGCCGCAACCAATACATTTGTCAGAATTGAAGTCAACAATACCGTTGTCGAGCTTGACGATGGCGCCAGGGCTCGGACACGCTTTGAGGCAGCCTGGATCTTCGCAATGCATACAGCCGTCTTTGCGAATCAACCAGTCAATACCGCCTTGGGCGTTTTCGATTTCGTTAAACTTCATGACCGTCCACGCATTGGCTCCGAGTTCAACCGGATTGTCATACGTGCCATCGGTGTCACCGATGACTGGACGAGTTTCGTTCCACTCCATACAGGCGACCTGACAGGCCTTGCAGCCGATGCAGCTCGAAATATCGATCAGCTTGGCGACATGAACTGTCTTGGCCGCCGAAGCGGGTGGAGTCATGGTCGTGGCAGACTGGGCGACGACTTGAAGTGCTTGAATTGCCATGTCGAATCCCCTTATGCCTTCTCAATGTTGACCAAGAACGCCTTGAACTCTGGCGTTTGCGAGTTTGCATCGCCCACGTAAGGCGTTAGCGAGTTCGCGAGCTGTGCGGGTTTAGTCAAGCCTTTAAAGCCGAAGTGAATCGGTATGCCAACGTGATAAATCGTCTGGCCATCGACCTTCATGCCTTTTAAGCGCATCGTCACCATTGCTTTCGCATGCACATGTCCGCGAATTGAACTCACCTTGACACGATCACCCGACGAGATCCCACGCATCTTGGCCAGCTCTCGACTAATCTCAACAAACATCTCTGGCTGCACAATGGCATTCAGGTCTGAATGTTTTGACCAGTAGTGAAAATGCTCAACCAGGCGATAGGTCGTGGCAGCAAACGGATAATCTTTACGGTTACCGAAGACCTCCATATCCCCCTTGTAGACACGCGCTGCAGGGTTTGAAGTCGCTTTGGGGTTATTCGGATGCATTGGGTTACGCGCCAGAGGCGTTTCGAACGGCTCGTAGTGCTCAGGGAAAGGCCCTTCAGCCATTTGCGGTGCAAAGATACGACCCACACCTTCTTGCGTCATGATAAACGGCATGACGTTTTCTTCTGGCTTGGCATTTGGACGCATGTCAGGGATATCACTACCGCCCCAACGGTCGCCCAGCCATTTCAGCACGGTACGTGATTCATCCCAAGGCTTACCATTGATATCCGCAGACGCGCGGTTATAAAGAATGCGTCGGTTGGCGGGCCAAGCAAAGCCCCAATTCAAGCTTTGACCAATCCCGTGTTCTGACGTGTCGGTCGGATCGCGACGCGCGGTCAGATTACCTGCCTTGCTCCACATCCCTGAATAAATCCAGTTACCGCAAGCCGTACCACCGTTATCCACGAGTTGCGCAAAGCCCGCTAGTTGCTCACCGACCGCTACCAGCACTTTGCCCGCAGCATCCTTCAAGTCAACCAGAGCTTTACCGCTAATTTCTCTGTTGATTTCAGCTGCATCGGGATTTGAAGGATTGGTGTAGTTCCAGGTCAGATTCAAAATCGGCTCTGCATACGCACCGCCCTCTTTCTTGTACATGTCGCGTAAGCGCGTGAACAAGCTAGCCATAATCTCTTGATCAGACTTTGACTCACCAGGGCCATCCGCCCCTTTCCAGTGCCATTGAATCACACGACTTGAGTTGGTAAACGTACCATCTTGTTCGGCAAAGCAAGTGCCTGGCAAACGAAACACTTCAGTTTGAATTTTGCTTGCATCGACGTTATTAAATTCGCCGTAATTTTTCCAAAATTCGCTGGTCTCAGTCGCGAGCGGGTCAACAATCACAAGATACTTAAGCTTGGACAACGCCGCACTAATCTTGTGTTTATTTGAGATCGCTGCCAGTGGATTAAAGCCAGACGAAATAAAGCCATTCATCTTGCCTTGATGCATATTTTCAAAAATTTGCATGATGTCGTAGGGCGCATCACGCTTTGGCAAGTAGTCGTAAGCAAAATTGGTCTCGGTGGTGGCATGTTCGCCGTACCAAGCTTTCATCAAGCTGTTAAACCACTTCGGAAAGTTTTGCGGAAAATTCATCTGCCCAGGGCGCAAAGCCTTGGGTGTACGCGCGTTACGGTACTGCTCGTACGTTACGTCAGCCTCAGCGGGTGAAGACAAATACCCTGGCAACACTTCTGAATACAAACACTGGTCAGTGATGCCCTGCACGTTGGCGTGACCACGCAAGGCGTTTACACCACCGCCTGCCATACCCATATTGCCCAACAGCAACTGAATAATTGCCATGGTGCGAATATTTTCAGAGCCAACCGAGTGTTGCGTCCAACCCAGTGCGTACAAGATCGTCATGGTCTTGTTCGCTGCAGAGGTCGTGGCGATCATCTCGCACACTTTCAAGAATTGGTCTTGAGGCGTGCCAGTGATGCTGCTGACGAGCTCAGGCGTATAGCGTGAGTAATGCTTTTTCATCAACTGGAATACGCAGTTGGGATCTTGCAGGGTTGAATCAACCTTCGCAAAACCGTCTTCCATCTGGTAAGACCAGGTGCCTTTGGCGTACGAACGCTTGGCCTCGTCATAGCCTGTAAACAAACCGTCTTTAAACCCGTAATCTGGGTTAATCAAAAAGGCCGAATTTGTATAGTGCTTAACGTACTCGTGATGAATCTTGTCGTTGGCCAACAAATAGTTGATGACACCGCCTAAAAAGGCGATATCCGCACCGACGCGAATCGGCGCGTAGTAATCGGCCACAGCAGCAGAACGCGTAAAGCGCGGATCGACCACAACGAGCTTAGCGCCACGTTGAGCCTTCGCCTTAATCACCCACTTAAAACCGCAAGGGTGAGCTTCAGCAGCGTTACCGCCCATAATCAATACTAAGTCAGCGTTTTTGATGTCAACCCAGTGGTTGGTCATCGCACCGCGCCCAAACGTCGGAGCCAGACTGGCTACCGTCGGGGCGTGTCAAATACGCGCTTGTGTATCGAGTGCAAC
>CAMEAW010000149.1 GCA_945911685.1 Bordetella parapertussis | reverse complement strand
GTACCTTCACCTCGCCCGAACGCAGTCAATGTGAATTGTCTGTTGTCACTTGTTATTCTTATTTTTATCGCTCTCGGTACAAACACCACTTGGGCTCAAACAAGCTACCCAGAGCGGCCAATTCGCCTGATCGTGAGTTTTGCTGCCGGCGGGCCGACCGATATCTTCGCGAGACTGGTTGCGGTGCGGCTTGAAAAAGAGTTGGGGCAGCCCATCATCGTCGAAAACAAACCAGGTGGCGGTTCAAACATTGGTTCTGAGTTTGTCGCACGTGCTAAGCCTGATGGCTACACCCTGTTATTAGGAACAATCGCCAACACCACCAACATGGCGTTGTACAAAAACTTGGGGTATGACACAGAACGTGATTTTGTTCACATCACGCAGATCATGTCGTCACCTAGCATCTTGGTCGTCAACAACAATATCCCAGCAAAAAATTTAGCTGAATTGATTGCCTATGTGCAGGCCAACCCCGGCAAGCTGAGCTATGCGTCTTCGGGTGCGGGTGGGTTGCAACACCATGCGGGTGAGCTACTGAAGTTAAGAGCCAATTTAGATATGTTGCACATCCCGTATAAGGGTGCTGCGCCTGCACTCACAGATGTCGTGGGGGGCAATGTCGCCATGGGCTTTAAGACAGCGAGCGGTGTGATGCCCACTATCTTAAATGGCAGGATCAGAGCAATTGCCGTTGCGGGTCGTCAACGATTGGCGCAATTACCCGACCTTCCCACGATGATTGAATCTGGCATGCCCGATTTTGAAGCCGATTCATGGAATGGCTTGTTTGCGCCGGCCGGCACCCCACCAGACATCATCGCAAAGCTTGCAAAAGCGACCATCGCAATCTTGAAGTCAAGCGAGATTGCAGAAAAGTTTGCAACAATCTCGGCCACTCCTGTGGGAAGTACCCCCGAACAATTCAAGCGGTATGTGCATGAAGAGGTTATGAAATGGGGGCAAGTGGCCAAACAAGCTGGAGTAAAAATTGAGTAAGGCCGCTTAGCCTGGCGTTGCGCGCCCAAGCCTGACCATTGTTGTACCAACCTTTAAATGCGCCAAAGAGGGCATGACCAAAACCGTATTGTCGTAAGGCGCGACGATCACTTCATCGCCGTCATAGGCGATGGGATCGCCCGCCTTGGCAATCACTTGCAAGCCCGTCACGGTGCCGGCAAATCTAAACGACAAACTTTTTGCGACCACCGCCTGCGTGACGTTGATTGTTGTCTGAGCAGTGGGTTGTATTCTTAAACGCGGCTCAACAAACGCAGCATCCACCACACCCGTTGTTTGTAAGAACCGCAGCGTTGTATCAATCGCGACGTCAACGCTTGAGCGCTCCCAGTGCTGACCGCACTCGATCAAGAGCGCAGTTTGAGGCGCGTGTGGGTCTCCGAAAGCCCCTCTCTCGATCATGCGAAGCCCAGCGGGGTGTCCAGTATCGATTAACAGATTTTGCGGCACTTTCATCTTGCGTGCAAAGGCCGCACTTTTTTCACCACCTTGACCAGTCGCACCACAAACCATAATTGGGGAACAGGGCTCGCTCATCGAATGAATGTCTAAGACAAAATCAGCCGCATCGACGAACTTCAGTAATTCTCTGGCACGGCGCAGCTCGGTCGAGTTTCTGGCGCCCTTGAGCGTCTCATCTGACCAAACGCGGTTGAAATCCTCATCGACGTAGCGACTGCGGTTGGGATTGCTGGTATCCCAACTGGCAAACGCCTCAATATTCGCGAAGACAAAGGTGAGGCGTCCTGCCACGGGGCGCACGCTTTCACGAAACAAGTAATCAAGCGCAATCGCACCACATAACTCGTTGCCGTGCGTCAAGGCTTGCACCAGCACGTGCGGTCCTGGCTTGCCCGAATCGAACGTAGTGACGTAAGGCGTACCCGTGTTGCCAGCCTCATAACTCGAGATATCAGGCGGAGTCAATTCGATGCGGTAAGTCGGCGAAGGTGAAGGTGAATACATTAGAACGACCTAAAAGTATTTATCGGATTTGCGCGTAAAACCTCGCCGTTCAGGACGGGTAGGATGTCAAGCATTTAGATGGCAAGCAGACCAGTGGCCGTTTGAGAGCTCGCGCAGAGGTGGAGCTTGCTCAGCACACACGGGCTTTGCGTGAGGACAGCGCGGATGAAAATGACAGCCGGTTGGTGGTGACAACGGCGACGGGATCTCGCCCTTGATCGGGGTGTAATCAATATTGCGACGATCAAGTCTGGGGACTTCTGCCAGTAAGGCTTGCGTATACGGATGATTCGGATGCGCGTGCAACTCGGTGGTTTGACCGATTTCAACCACGCGCCCAAGATACATCACGACAACGCGATCAGCGATATGGCGCACGACGCCAAGATCATGGCTAATAAATAGATAGGTCAACGACAAACGTTCGCGCAAATCCATAAACAGGTTCAGAACCTGCGCCTGAATCGACACATCAAGCGCAGCAACGGCTTCGTCGCACACCAACAGCGTGGGCTGAACCGCCAACGCGCGCGCAATGCCAATCCGTGCGCGTTGGCCGCCTGAAAACTGATGCGGAAAGCGCCTGACATAAGAGGCGTCAAGACCAACTTGCTCAAGCAGCTGAGCGGCCTGTTCTTTCGCTTGACTTGCAGCAATCAAGCCATGCGCGATGGGTGCTTCAACAATGGCATCCCCAACGCGTTTGCGTGGGTTCAGCGAGGCGAACGGATCTTGAAAAATCATCTGAATCGTAGGTCGCACACCTGGCGCATAGTTCAGCGGCTGACCTTCAAACAATACCTCGCCTTCGGTCGCTTTGTGCAAACCCGCGATCACACGGCCCAACGTAGATTTGCCACAACCCGACTCACCCACCAAACCAATGACTTCACCGGCCGCAATTGAAAACGACACCTGATCGACTGCATGCACCGTTTGAGCGGCAACCGCAAACCCAAACTTTGCGGCTACACGTTCAATCAAGTCAGGTGAAGTGGTAAATCGTTTGCTGACTTTTCGTAAGTCTAGAAGAGGCACGCTTGTACTCATCGTTTACCCTCTGTCAACGGTCGCACACAACGCACCATGTGCTCGTGCTCAAAGTTTTGTACCGGAGGATCAATTTCGCAGTCAGCCTGCGCATAGCTGCAGCGATTACGAAACGCGCAACCTTTGGGACGATTCACCAGAGAGGGTGTCATACCTGGGATCTGATGCAAGCGCTGACCGCGTTCGCTATTAGCCGGAACAGAATCCAGCAAGCCGCGTGTATAGGGATGCAGGGGCGTATTCAGCACCTGTTCAACCGTACCGCTTTCAACGATTCGCCCTGCATACATGACCGCCACGCGCTGAGCCAAACCCGCGACTACGGCTAAGTCGTGCGTAATCCAAATTAACGCTGTGCCGGTCTCGCGTGTTAAGCGTTGCATTTCAAATAAAATCTGACCCTGCACGGTGACATCTAACGCGGTCGTTGGTTCGTCAGCAATAATTAACGCCGGCTTTAATAAGAGCGCGATTGCGATTGCAACGCGTTGTCGCATGCCACCAGAAAACTGGTGTGGATACTGCTTGAGTCGTTCGTCTGGTGAGGCAATCCCCACTTGCACAAGCACTTCGCGACAGCGGGCGCGCGCCTCTTCAGACGACATCGACCGGTGCGCTTGAATGGTCTCGATCATTTGCGTGTCAACGCGCAAGACGGGGTTTAACGTCATCATCGGATCTTGAAAGATCATCGCTAACCGATCACCGCGCAGCTGCCTCAGCGTCTCGTCGCTTGCTCCGACCAGCTCAGTGCCCTCAAACAAAATGCTGCCCTGCGTAATCTTGCCGGGCGCATCGATCAGACCCAAAATTGAAAACCCAGTGACAGATTTACCCGAGCCAGACTCGCCGACCAAGCCCAGGATTTCGCCTGGCTGCACTCGTAAGCTGACATCATCGACAGCGGGCAGTAAGCCTTGGCGAGTCGAAAACTCAGTGCGAAGCGAGGTGATTTCTAACAGTGACATAGGGCTCATCGTGCCAAGCGTGGATTTAAAACATCTCGCAACTGATCACCAACCAGATTAATCGCCACAATCGTGAGTAAGAGCGCGACACCCGGATAGACTGAAATCCAATACTTACCCGACAACATGTACTCATAGCCATTGGCAATTAATAAACCCAATGAAGGCTCTGTGATCGGCAAGCCCAGGCCCAAGAAGGATAAGGTCGCTTCAAGCGCAATGGCGTGAGCCACTTGTACCGTACCCACCACGATCAAGGGCGGCAACGTATTTGGGATCAAGTGTTTGAGCAGCACGCGCCACGTGGGCAAACCCAACCCTCGGGCGGCTTCCATGTATTCTTTGTTGCGTTCGACCAACGCGGCTGAGCGGGCTGTGCGTGCGTAGTAGGCCCACTGAACGGTGATCAGCGCCATGATCACCTTTTCGACACCCGAGCCCAGCACCGCGATCAAGATCAGTGCCACCAAGATTGCCGGAAACCCCAACTGTATATCAACGATGCGCATCAAGATTTGTTCATAGCGACCACCAAAAAAAGCCGCACTGACACCTAAGCTTGCGCCGATTGCCAAGGCAATGACTCCGCTTACAACACCCACGAGTAAGGACACGCGCAGACCGTACAAAATCGCCGACAACATATCGCGACCCATGCCATCAGTGCCCAGCCAAAATGTCGAACCCATCATCGATTGCGCGCCTGGCGCTAATTTCGAATCCATCAAATCAAGTTTTGATAAATCGTAGGGATTTTGCGGTGCAATCCAAGGGGCAAACAGGGCTACAAAAAGCACCACCACCAATAGGGCCAAGCCGCACAACGCGATGCGTGATTGCATAAAGTCACGCACGAACTGGCGCCAGGGCGTCTCGTCAACAAGCTGCACGGATAAAAGAGGAGTCGTCACAAAGACCTGTTTGGTTAGTTCTTAGCGGCGGTTAAACGCACGCGTGGATCCAGTATGGAATACAAAATATCAATCACCAGATTGATAAACACGAACATTAAGACCGTAATCATCAAATACGCCACGACAACCGGGCGATCGAGTTGAAAGATCGAATCAATCACCAACTTACCCATCCCGGGCCAGGCAAAAATCGACTCGGTCACGATCGCAAAGGCAATCACTGACCCCAACTCAAGACCGATCACCGTGACCAGGGGGATCATAATATTTTTTAGTAGATGCACGCCCAATACACGAGACTTACGCAAGCCCTTGGCGCGTGCAAAACGCATGTAATCCAGCAATACATTTTCGCGAACCTGAGCGCGTGTCAGGCGAATGATCAGACTGAGTTTGAATAAAGCCAGATTAATACCGGGCAGCAAGGCGTACTTCAGTCCATCCCAGTGCACGATCGATAGCTGCATCCCCAAAAACTCTGTGGTGGGACCTCGACCCGTTGAGGGTAACCAGCCCAACTGAACCGCAAAAAGCATGATCAACATCAACCCAACCCAAAAGGTCGGTAAAGAGAACCCAACAATCGAGATGGCCATGATCGCCTTGGCAATCTTGCTGTCGGGCTTTAAACCCGCATATAGGCCTAGCGGGATACCCACGAAAATAGAGATGATCATCGCCACAGTGGCGAGCTCTAACGTGGCGGGCATGCGCTCAAAGATAACGTCAAGCGCGGGACGACCATAGACAAAACTCTTGCCGAGATCGCCACTCGCTGCATTTTTCACAAACAACAGGTATTGCATCCAGCCAGGCTTGTCTAGCCCTAGCGCAACACGAGCCCGCTCACGCTCGATCTGATCAGCCTCTGGGCTAATCAGAATCTCAACCGGATCCCCTATGACGAATAAACCGGCAAAAACCAACAAGGATGTGACCAGCAACACTAACGCTGTCTGCGACAAGCGTCGCAAGATGAATACCAACATTATTTTTTAAGCTTCGCTTCTTGAGCTAGTGTGTACTGATCGGCACGCGCCACATACGTCACATTCGACTTGGTTGCCCAGACTGAAACCTCGTAGTGCAAAGGTATCAACCCCATCTGCTCAATCGCTTTTTCGCTAGCCTGCGCAAGTTTTGCCCGACGTTTTTCTGTGTCGATCTCAACAGCAGCTGCAGCAATCAACACATCAAGCTCAGCATTAGAGAAACGCCCTCGGTTGGCGGCTCCAAAACCTGTTTTTGCATCAAACGTACCCAACAAAGAACGCAAAGGCGAACTCGTGTCGCCGCTCGAGGCGCCCCAACCCGCTAGTATGGTTGAAAACTCAAGTTTTGAAGCCCGCGTAAAGAAAATATTCGAGGGCATTGTCTCGAGCTTCGTCACAATCCCGACTCGCGTCAAAAATTGCGCAATCGCCTGAGCAATCTTTTCGTCGTTGATGTAGCGATTATTAGGAGAATGCAAGGTCAACTGAAAGCCATTCGGATAGCCTGCTTGGGCCAATAATTTTTTCGCACCTTCAGGATCATATTTATCGACCTTCAGATTTTTACTTGTGCCAAAAAACTGCTCTGCTAATAACTGACCTGCAGGAACCGCCACCGTTTCCATGATGCGATCAACGATCGCATCGCGATTGATCGCCATCGACATGGCGCGTCGCACGCGAGGATCGGTCAAGGGATTAGCATTTTCCATCGGCTTGCCATCGGCAGTGCGCACAAAGGGCGAGTTTTGCGTCCGATTTGAATCCATATGCAGATAGATCATGCGGTTCGACACCACTTGCGCCACCGCTAAATTTTTGTCGGCCATGAGGCGTTTGACGTCAGAGGTTGGCACGTTTTCGATCATCTGCAGATCGCCCGCAAGCAAGGCTGCAACACGGGTGGCATTGTTTGCCACCATGCGCATCTGCACGCGCGTCCAGTCGGGTTTTGCACCCCAGTACTGATCGTTACGCACCAAAACGACGCGATCACCAGGCTTGTATTCAGAAAACTTAAATGGCCCCGTGCCAATCATTGCCTTACC
>CAMEAW010000148.1 GCA_945911685.1 Bordetella parapertussis | reverse complement strand
TGCTCAGTCGCTCGTCTATAACCCATCGCCCATCGTGCTGGCAGCGATCTTCTACCTCGTCCTGCTTTGGCCACTCGTTCGCCTATTAAGCCGCTTCGAGCACAAAAAAATGGGCGGGGAGCACTGAGCCTGTGTAAAAAGCACTTTTTGCTTCATTAAGCATTAAGTCCGCTAAAATTAGAAACTGCACCGCAGCGCTTCAGCAACCGTTAAGTCCGCTAAATATTAGACACAGTGCTACAGCGAATAAACGGCTAGCCTATCGCCGCAAGCGCTCCAAGCTTTACCTCATTACCGATAACGACTACCGCGCTCATATCTCAAGAGGTCATCATGACAAGTTCAATCAAAATCACACGCCGAAATCTGCTAGGTGCCACCGTTGGTTTAGTGGCCGCCGCTGGGCTCAACTCAAGATCTGCCAATGCACAAGCCGCTACGCCTGTTGCCAGCCCTGCCGCGGTTGCCCCTGCGGCAGCCACGGCAAAGCCGTTACCAAGCTATGTCAGCTGGAAACACGCTGACAGCATGATCATCCACACCCCGACAACGATTGAAACCAAACGTTCAGCAATCGGCTCAAGCATCATCACGCCAAGCGATCGCCTGTTCATCCGTAATAATCTGCCTGCCCCCTCAGCGGCTGATATTGGCGATATCAACGCCTGGAAAGTCACGGTCGAAGGCGTTGGCAAACCACAATCCCTTTCAATCGCTGATCTCAAGCAGATGGGGTACGAAACCATGGCAACGGTGTTGCAATGTTCAGGCAACGGTCGCGGCTTGTTTCCCGGCAAACCGAGCGGCACAAGATGGCATACGGGTGCAGCGGGCTGTGTCATGTGGGCGGGCATACCTGTTCGCGAAGTGCTTCAAGCGCTGGGCGGCGTTTCTACCGGAATGGTGTACATGACAGGCACAGGTGGTGAAAAGCTTCCAGAGGGCATTGATCCAAATGCCGTGGTGGTCGAGCGCTCGGTTCCCCTCGCCGCGATGCAAGATGCCATGCTGGCCTGGGAAATGAATGGCGAACCGATGCCTTTAGCGCACGGTGGCCCTCTGCGCTTGATTGTCCCTGGTTACAGCGGCGTGAACAATATTAAGTACATCAAGCGTTTGGCGTTCACAAAAGAGCAGACGCAAGCCGCCATTCAAAAAACTGGATATCGGATGTCACCGGTCGGTCAAAAAGGCGATCCTAGTCAGCCCGCGGTTTGGACCATGGATGCTAAATCCTGGGTGACGTCACCCTCGCCTGATAATGGCCCGATCAAAGCGGGTGCAGTACAAATCACTGGCGTGGCCATGGGTGCCCTAGAAGACATCGCCAAGGTCGATGTATCGCTGGATGGCGGTAAAACATGGCAGGTCGCGCGCTTGGTGGGACCAGATTTGGGCAAGTACGCTTGGCGCCAGTTTGTCTTGGCAACAACCCTGAAAGCCGGCCAGTATGATGTTTCAACCCGTGTCACAACAAAATCAGGCGTTGAGCAAGTGGCGCAATCGACTGAAAATGCGGCGGGCTACTTAAATAGTGGGTGGATGTCACACACGGTAAAAGTTACCGTGGCTTGATCGTTGTTCGCAAGCCTCCCCCCAAGTACGGGGAGGCTTTGTACGCCTTCGATTCGACCAAGTGACGCAACACAGCAACATCACGTCCACCAGAGCCTTTTAATCAAATGCAAAAAGAAATATTTATGCCGGTTACCCGAGTCATTAGCGCGGTGGCGTTGGTCTCTACGATAGCCTTTGCCCCAATTGCCTCGGCAAATGATGAAGAAGGTAAGCTTTTATTCTTAAAAGGTGCTGCGCCAGCCTGTGCCATCTGTCATACCCTTGAGGCAGCGGGCGCTGCGGGTGCAGTGGGGCCGTCAATGAACGAGCTTCAACCCGACGCTGCGCGCGTTTTAAACGCCCTTAAAAACGGCATTGGCCAAATGCCTGCTTATACAAGCTTAACCCCCGAGCAGATGAAAATACTATCCGAATACGTTGCGAAAGCGAGTCGCCAATAGTCGGTGAATGCGTTATCTTGTCTCTGGGCTCATATCCGTTAAGGCGTAACGAATTTTCGAATAGCCGCTTATAGAAAAAATCTGGAGACAACATGAGATTCAACTACCAATCGATTTTGGCAATCACTGCGCTCTGCTGTGCGCCCTTGCCCGCCTCGGCGCAAGCGGACTATCCCAGTAAACCCATCACGCTTGTTGTGCCGTTTCCACCGGGTGGGGTAACGGATATTGCGGGCCGCGAGGTCGCTAGAAATCTGACGAAATATTTGAATCAGGCCGTGGTCGTAGAGAACAAAGCCGGGGCTGGCGGAAACATCGGTACGCAGTACTTAGCAACCAGTAAACCTGACGGCTATACCCTAGGATTGTTGACGGTCAGCGCCATGTCCATTGCGCCGCATGTCACTAAAAACCTAGGATTTAATCCCAGTAAAGACTTCACCCCAATTACCAATATCATCATCACCGAGGGCGCAATCGTGGCCAACGCCGCGACACCGTTCAGTTCTGTCAAGGAGTTCGTGGCCTATGCGAAAGCCAATCCCGGCAAAGTGAGTTATGCCAGCGTAGGAAACGGGTCAATCCCGCATTTGACGGCAGAAATGTTTGCGCAGCGCGCAGGTATAAGTTTGCTGCATGTACCTTACAAAGGCACTGGCCCAGCGCTGCAAGACCTGCTCGCCAATCAAATTAATTTATCCTTCGAGAGCTCGGTCGGAACCTCATTCAATAACGTCACAGCCGGACGCTTAAAAGTCTTGGCAATTACGGGGGCCAAGCGCTCAACGGTCGTGCCCGATGTCCCGACGGTCGCCGAGTCTGGATTTCCAGGCTTTAGTGCGCAAGGTTGGTTTGGGTTATTTGGGCCAGCAAATCTTCCGCCAAAAATTTTAGAGACCTTAAACAAGGCCGTCACTGACGCCCTACGCGAGCCAGAGGTCATTGCGCGGTTTGAGAAGTTGGGCGTTCAACCCGATCCCCAAAGCCCCGCTGCGTTCGCTAAATTTTTAGAGGCAGAGTCGGCAAAGTGGGGAGATGTCGCCAAGTCACTTAAGTTAGAGCTGAATTGACCCTGATCAATTGCTCGGCCATTGAGAGAAGCTTATTGGCGCCGAATGGTGTCGGACAAAAAGGCTGGCTCAAGCTACAGATAACACTAGGTCTTACTGACGGAGCACATGAATGATGTACGAACTGATCATCAGAAACGCAAAACTAGCCGATGGCATGGGAAACCCACTGGTGAAAGCGGACGTTGCTATCAAAGATGGGCGTATCGCAAAAATTGGCACTGTCAGTGGATCATCCGAAAACGAAATCGATGCAAGGGGCCTAGTTCTTGCACCCGGCATTATCGATGTACATACTCATTATGATGCGCAGCTTACCTGGGACTCAACTGCATCTCCTTCGCCGGCGCTGGGAGTGACCACCGTCATTATTGGAAACTGTGGCTTCGGTATTGCTCCGGCAACCCCAGACACTCGAGACCTCATTTTGGCAAACCTGTCAGAGGTCGAGGCAATGTCACTCGATTCGCTCAAAGCCGGCGTCGATTGGGATTTCGAGAGCTTTCCAGAGTTTCTTGCTATGCTGCGCCGCAAGGGCGTATACCCGAATGTAGCGTCTTTCGCCTCGCATTCGGCGATGCGAACAGTCGTCATGAAAGAGGCAGGATCGCAACGAGCAGCAACGCCAGAAGAGCTAGAAACAATGACCACGATGTTTCGAGAAGCCCTTCAGGCCGGTGCAATAGGTCTTGGCTCGTCGACCTTCGAAAATCACAATGGTCATGGTGGCATTCCAGTGCCGTCCAGACTCGCCGATGACGACGAATTTCGTGCCTTTGCAAAGGTCATGAGCGAGTTTAATCATGGCCTCACCGTGATTACCTGTGGCGATCGCACCACGATTGAATTTCTCGAAGAGCTTTCAAACATCAGTCAACGTCCGGCAGTCTTTGCGCCCTTGCTTCACTACAGTAATCAGCCAGACCGAGCAAAAAACCTGATGCATCGTTGCCAAGCGGCCCGAAGCCGCGGCGCGCTAGTCTATGCCCAAGCGTCATGTCAGCCACTTAGTATGGATTTCACGTTAGAGAAAGCCTACCCCTTGATGACGGTACAGCCTTGGTCAGAACTCAAACACGGTGATCACGAGGCCATGATGGCATCGTTTTCTGATCCTGAATTTGCCCGGCGCATGCGCGATGCGCTGTCGAATCCGGATGGTGGCCGTATCTTTAACGGCAACTGGGAACGCGTCGAAGTCACAATGACCGCATTGGATAAAAACCAGCGCCTTGTTGGAAGAACCATAGCGGCGATTGCCAAAGAGTGTAATGCTGACCCCGTAGATGTTTTCTTGGGATTAGGCGTTGAGGAGAATTTGCAAACTACCTTCACCGCCAAGCTTCTGAATGTTGAAGAAGACATGGTCTGGGAATTACTGCAAGATCCGGGCAATATGGTTAGCCTGTCGGATGGCGGCGCGCACCTGACTTTTTTCTGCGAGGCCGGTTTTGGAATGTATTTCTTGGGCCACTGGGTGCGTGATCTTGGTAAGCTAGACCTTGCAGCTGCAATCAAAAAACTGACTAGTGACGCCGCAGACATCTATGGCTTGATTGATCGCGGTCGTCTCGTCGAAGGTGCTTACGCTGACATGATTTTGTTTGATCCCAAACAGATTGGTATATCCAACACACAGCGTCTGAACGATTTGCCCAGTGGCGCGACCCGTCTTGTGAGATCAGCGCCAGGGCTACACACAGTTTGGGTCAATGGCGTGAGCGTGTACCACGATGGTGACTACACTACGGTTACCCCCCCCGGTCAGGTATTGACTGAATTTTCTGCAATACGGCCACAGGTTGCGATGAATCACTGATATGAGTCATCGATAACAGAGAAATCATGCTGTTGGGGTTTTCCAATTAAAGCCTAGCAACGGCAAGAAGTCACTTCAGGAAGCAACATGAAACTGATCGATATGCACTCACACTGGGGCACCCAGCGAGGCTACGTGCTGCGCACTGCGGCCGAGCTTGCCCAGCAAAAAAAGACCTGGAACTCTGAGACCAAATACGTGACAGAGGACGAGATGGTGGCTTATTTCAGAGCGAGCAACGCACAAGTGATCTTGGATTTAGGATTCACTAAATTTGCACCGGTCCAAGACATCAGCCCCCTGCATGACTATTCTTTTGACATGCAACGGAAGTGTCCCGATGCGATTTTGGGTAACTGGCTGCACATCGACCCAACTTTTCACGGCAAAGACGAAGGTCTCAAAGAGCTGCGGCGGTGTATCGACGCCAAAGCAGGTTTTATCGGCCTTGCGGTCAATGGCTCGGGTTCGGTGCCTGCGAGCGATCCGACTTACGCCCCCTTTTACAAGCTGTGTATCGAAGCCAGCATCCCCGTACTGATTTTTGTTGGCACAACAGGTCTGGGTGCAGGGCTGCCTGGCGGCAATGGCATCTTGCTCGATAGCTGTCACCCACGTCATCTGGATATGGTGGCGGCGCAGAACCCTTTACTTCGCATTGTGGCGGCACGACCTGGCTGGCCCTGGCAAGCTGAAACGATTGCGGTTCTCATGCACAAGCGCAACATCTGGTACGAACTGCATGGCTGGTCGCCAAAGTATTTCACCCCAGATCTTAAGCACGACATCGCGCGTCGCCTGCAAGACCGCATCATGTTTGGCGGTGACTATCCGCTGTATACCTACGAGCGACTCACCACTGAATGGAAAGCAGAGGGATATTCTGACGCGGTACTAGAAAAAGTCTTTTATAAAAATGCAGAAGCCTTCTTGAGTGGAGTAGAGCGTTAATGGATCTCGAACTAAAAGGAAAAGTCGCAATCGTTGGTGGCGGCAGCATGGGCATTGGGTATGGCATCGCAAACCGTTTGGCCTCTGAGGGTGCGAATTTAGTGATCTTTGCAAGACGTATCCCTAAACTCGAAGCCGCCGCCGCTGAGCTGTCTGCTAAGCACGGCGTGCGCGTCATCCCCGTCTCGGCTGACATCCGCAACCAAGACGAAAGTGGGCGCATCGTACAGACAGCCCTCGATCACTTTGGCAAGCTTGATATCTTGGTGAATAACGACGGCGCGCCACCACTCGGGCCGATTGACTCATTCGATGATGTGGCTTGGCAAAAGGCCATCGAACAAAACTTGTTCAGCGTCATTCGTATGGTGCGCTCTGCACTGCCTCATCTCAAAGACTCTGGTTCAGGCAGCATCCTGAATATTTCTGCAATCTCTGCAATACAACCCATTGCAGGCTTTGCACTGTCTGTTGCAACCTGGGCTGGCTTGATGGGGTATGCAAAAACCCTTTCGCTTGAGATTGCGCAGCACGGCATTAACGTCAATACGATATGCCCTGGCTATATCGATACCGATCGCTTGCAAAAAGTGTTTGCAGCCGGCACTGAGAGCCCAGAGAGTGTGCGTGCAAAACTGATCACTGAAATCCCGCTGGGCCGTATCGGGACATCGGCTGATATCGCCAATCTGGTCGCACTGCTTGTTTCACCCGCAGGCTCTTACATCACGGGCTGTACCATCCCCGTCGATGGAGGCTTACTGCGCGCGTTGAGGTAAATGAAATGACTCCATCGGCAACTCACACATCAAACATCAAGCTCATGACTACGCCGCAATACAAGACGCGGCTAACCGACGCTTTGCGCACCCGTTATATTGGCAGCAAGGTTTGGCACGACGTGACCTTTTATGACTTTATTGAAAAGCGCGCACTCGAGCATCCGGATCGCCTAGTCTTTATCGACGAAACTCGCAGCCTCACTTATGGTGAACTGAAAGATCAGGTTGATCGTTGTGCTGCGTTTTTAAAAAGTATCGGGATCGGCCCCGGGGATGTCGTCACGATGCAGTTTCCGAATCGTGTCGAGTTTCCGATCGTATTCTTTTCACTTGAACTGATCGGGGCAATCGCCAACAAGATCAGCCCAGATTTCAGGCGGCG
>CAMEAW010000147.1 GCA_945911685.1 Bordetella parapertussis | reverse complement strand
TAATGCTTGCGACGACGCATCTTGAAGATCGTGACCTTATCATGGCGTCCTTGCGCAAGAACCGTTGCCTTGACCAGAGCGCCAGCCACAAGCGGAGTACCAACCTTAAGTTGGTCGCCTTCGCCTACGGATAACACCTGATCCAGCGTGATTTCTTGCCCAATGTCTGCCGGTATCTGTTCTATTTTAAGTTTTTCGCCAGAAGCAATGCGATACTGCTTGCCTCCAGTTTTTATGACCGCGTACATGGGTTAACCTCGTGTTTTAGTGCAATTGGAATCTCGGCTAACGTAGCCGAGCCCGAAATAATAGCGCGTAACCACTTGAAAGTCAAAAGAAAGTCTGTGCAAAAACTCTCTGATCTGCTCGCCCCTGTTGCTGGGGATATGAATGCCGTGGATGCTGTGATTCGCTCGCGGCTCGACTCAGACGTGGTTTTAATCCGCACAATCGGTGATTACATTATTGGGGCAGGGGGCAAACGTATGCGCCCGGCCATGCTGCTGCTGGTGGCGCAGGCGCTGGGGTATCAGGGCGGCCACCACCATTTAATGGCTGCGGTGGTCGAATTTATCCATACGGCCACCCTGTTGCATGACGATGTTGTCGACGAATCTGACCTGCGCCGCGGGCGCAGCACCGCCAACGCGGTGTTTGGCAATGCCGCCAGCGTCTTAGTGGGCGATTACCTGTATTCGCGAGCTTTTGAGATGATGGTGGATGTTGACAGCATGCCCATCATGAAAATCATGTCTGGCGCCACCACCGTGATCGCCGAGGGCGAAGTGCTGCAACTGCTTAATGTGCATGACCCCGACGTCTCTGAAGCGCGTTATTTACAGGTGGTTCGGTTTAAAACCGCCAAGCTGTTTGAGGCGGCTGCTGAGGCGGGGGCGGTGCTGGCGGGTGCAAATGCGGCGCAGCGCGACGCTGCGGCGGCCTACGGACGGCACATCGGCACGGCCTTTCAGCTCGTCGACGATGTACTAGATTACAGCGGTGACGTGAATGCGTTGGGTAAAAACGTTGGGGATGATTTGCGCGAAGGTAAGCCAACTTTGCCGTTAATCCGCGTCTTAGAAGTGGGCACTGACTTGCAAAAACAGCTGGTCAGGCAAGCCATTGAGCATGGCGAAGCTGATTTTGATGCGGTCGCACAAGCGATTCACGATACCGGCGCTCTTGAGCATGCCCAACGTTGTGCTGTGGCCGAAGCTGACATGGCCTGTGAGGCACTCGACGCGTTTCCGGCATCAGCGGCGCGTGAGGCCTTGCTCAATTTCTGTGCCTTCGCGGTGGCGCGCGACCGGTAATTGATTTTCAACGTGGGGATGTACACTGCATTTTTCAATTTTGCAGCCTGAATGATAGGAACCCCAAATGTTAAAACTTGCCGCCTCGTTGTCGCGCCTGGGTACTGAATCTGCCTTTGAAATTTTGGCGCGTGCGCAAGCGCTTGCCGCGCAGGGTAAAGACATCATCAACCTAGGCATTGGGCAGCCAGATTTTAAGACCCCAAAGCATATTGTTGACGCAGGGATTCAGGCCTTGCGTGACGGTCATCACGGTTACACGCCGGCCAACGGTTTGCCTCAGGTACGCGAGGCCGTGGCCGCTGATCTAGAGCGGCGCCACGGTTCCAAGGTTGACCCAGACTGTGTGGTGATTGTGCCCGGCGGCAAGCCAACGATGTTTTTCGCCATTTTGATGTTTGGCGAGCCGGGTGCTGAAATCATGTACCCCAACCCTGGTTTTCCGATTTACGAGTCGCTGATTAAATACAGTGGGGCCACCCCTGTGCCAATCGCGCTCAGCGAAGACAAAGATTTTGCATTTGACGCAGACACGGTGTTGTCGCAGATCACACCCGCTACGCGCCTGATCATTATCAATAGCCCCGCCAACCCAACGGGTGGGGTCACGCCTAAAGCCGAGATTGACAAACTGGTGGCTGGCTTGGCCAAACACCCTGACGTGGCAATCCTCTCTGACGAAATTTATAGCCAGATGTTGTACGGCGGGCGCGAGCACGTGTCCTTGCTCAACTATCCTGAGATTCGTGATCGTCTGATCATGCTCGACGGCTGGAGTAAGACTTACGCCATGACCGGTTGGCGCTTAGGTTACGCGGTATGGCCCGAAAGTTTAGTGGCCCATGTCACACGCTTGTGTATCAACGATCACTCGTGCGTCAACGCCTCGGCCCAGTTTGCTGGCCTGGCCGCCTTAACTGGGCCGCAAGATGCGGTTGCCGAAATGATGGTGGCCTTTAACCAGCGGCGCAGCTTAATCGTTGAGGCTTTAAACAGCCTGCCGGGCGTGCGTTGCTCTGATGCAGCCGGCGCGTTTTATGCCTTTCCTCATGTTGGCGGCACTGGCTTAACCTCGCGTCAGGCACAAGACCTGTTCTTGAACGAAGCCGGCGTGGCGACCATCTCTGGCACAAGCTTTGGCGCCTGGGGCGAGGGTTACGTACGGTTTTCGTATGCAAACAGCGCCGAGAACATCGAGCGGGCTATTGAGCGCATTCGCAAGGTACTGTAAAACCTCGATACCCAAGCGCCTTTGATGTCTGAGCAGGACGCCCTGATTTATTCGATCGCTACTTTTTCCCTGGCGACTTCTTTGACGCCAGGGCCAAACAATCTGATGCTGTTAGCCTCTGGCGTGAACTTTGGCTTCCGGCGGTCGATGCCCCACGTAATGGGTGTCTCGCTCGGATTTTTTGTCATGTTGGTGGCAATCGGCTTTGGCTTAAACAGCTTGTTTCAAGCCGTCCCCTCGATCTATCACGTCATGAAAGTACTAGGCTTTGCTTATTTGGTGTACCTCGCCTGGGGTGTTGCAACCAGCAAGCCTTTGCCGGCACCAGGTCAGCAAAGCGGGCACTCAAGCCCACTGAGTTTTTGGGGCGCGGTGGCGTTTCAGTGGGTCAACCCCAAGGCGTGGCTGATTGCGGTGAGTTTCTCTAGTAATTATCTGCCGCAGCAGGCCAGCCCGCCATTCGTATTTTTTTGTTGTTTGTTGGTGGCCGTCGTCAACCTTCCCAGCATTTGCGTGTGGTTATGGATGGGCACTAGACTGGAGCTCGTGCTGCGTGACCCGGTGCGTCGAAAAATATTTAATTTGGGGATGGCACTGTTGCTGGTGGCGTCGATGTTGCCGGTTCTGTGGCTGTAGATGACTTTCTTTTGAAAAGAGGCTGACGTGAAACACATACAAGTGCGGGGCTTGAACTTTGCCTACCTCGAGCAGGGCGAGGGCCCGCTTATTATGTTGCTGCATGGTTTTCCTGATAATGCGCAGACCTGGAGTCATCAAATGCCAGCGCTAGCCGAGCAAGGCTATCGCGTGATTGCCCCTTACCTGCGCGGCTACCCGCCAACTGACTTAGGCGAAGGTGGGTTTTATGACAAAGCCACCTTAGTGGCAGACGTAGCAGCGTTGATTCAAGCCTTTGGCGCGGGCAAACCCTGTCATTTGGTTGGACAAGACTGGGGCGCGATCATTGGTTACGGAGTCTTAGCCGCGTATCCAGAATTAATCGCGCGCGCCGTGCTCATGGCGGTCCCTCACCCAGGGCAAGTGACACAAAGTTTGGTGGATGCCAAACATATTCAGCGTTCGTTTCACTGGTGGTTTTTTCAGATGCCAGATTTGCCAGAAAAAGCGTTGGCTGCAAACAATCTCGCCTTTATTGACTATCTTTGGAACTACTGGACAACCGAAGGTTACCAAGACGATGCGCATATGCGATCGGTCAAAGAGACTCTCACGCAGCCAGGCGTCTTGGCGGCGACCTTGGGTTATTACAGGGCGATGTTTGATGTTGCCAAGGCCGATCCTGCGTTGGCTGATTTGCGTGCGTTGATGGCGCGTCAGATCAAAGTGCCGACGCTTGCTTTGTGCGGCGGGGATGACTTGCGCGCCGAGTTGATGCAAGCGCAAGCGCAATATTTTGACAACGAATACGACTTTAAGTTGATTGCAAATGCGGGGCACTTTTTGCATCGAGAACAGCCACAGGCCGTGACGCAAGAGTTGCTTGACTGGTTCAAAAAATGAAGACAAATGTGCCGTCCTCGCTGTGGATGGCGAATATTCTTGGTGCCGGACAAGTTTGCTCTTGGGGATCGCTCTATTACAGCTTTCCGTTGCTCGCACAAGCAATGGGAGCCGAGCTTCTCTGGTCTAAATCCGAAATATTTTTTGGCGCCACGATCAGTATGCTGGTCACGGCGGTGTTTACGTATCCCGTTGGCTTAGCGATTGACCGGGGCTATGGGCGTTGGATGATGTCGGGTGCCTCACTGATCGCGGCCTTGATGTTGTGGTGGTGGTCGAGCGTCAGTTACCTATTGAGTTTTTATTTGCTCAGTGCCGTCATTGGTGCGTTGCAGGCTGGTTGCTTGTACGAACCAGCGTTCGCGGTCATGGCCCGCCGTGTTGGTGCCGCCAACGCGCGCGCGCGCATCACCACCATCACCTTGTGGGGCGGCTTTGCGAGTACAGCGTTTATTCCGCTTGAACAGTATTTATTGGATACCGTGGGCTGGCGGCAATCGTTACTTGTACTGGCGTTGATCAACTTGTTATGGGCGGCGATTTACTTTTTATGTATCCAGCCCAAGTATGACCTTGAGCACACAAACGTGGCGCAAACGCGCGAAGACAATAAAGCGCGCGATCATGCCGTTGTCAAAGCCGCTTTTAAAAATTCAATCTTTTGGTTGTTGTTATTGGCGCTCACGCTGTACTCGATCATGTTTACGGTATTTATTTTTCATGCGTATCCAATCTTGCAAGAAAAAGGCTTAAATACGGCCGACGTGGTGAACGCGCTCATTGTGCTGGGCCCTGCTCAAGTGCTGGGGCGGATCCTGATCGCATATTTTGCTCCGCGTGCACCGATGCGCCTCTTAGGTTCGGTCGTGGCTTGCGTGTTTCCGTTTATCTTTGGGATTTTGGCGAGCATTGAAATGCCAGCGTTTTGGCTCGTTGCGCTATTAATTGGGTGCTACGGTTTGGCGAATGGTATTTTTACCATCGTGCGAAGTTTAGTGGTGCCTGAAATGCTCAGCCGCCATGCGTATGGAGCTTTGAACGGCTTATTGACGATACCCACCATGGTGGCGCGGGCAGTCGGCCCGGTTGCTGCAGCGAGCTTGTGGATGTTGGGTGAGTCTTATCACATTGTTTTAATCGCAGTGTGTGGCACTGCGATTTTGTTTGCCCTGGCGTTTTGGGCTGCAAGCTGGGTGAGCCGTGCGCGTGAGGCTTAGTGAAGTTTCTTGGCGGGGGTGGCTTCCTGCATGTGTCTTCGTGCAGGTGAGTTAAGGTGCCTAGTGCAGGGCACGCTGCTGACTGCACTTAGCTCAATGCACGTGGCGCGCGATAAAAAATACACCGGCAAAAGAAGCAAACATAACGGTAGTCATCCAGCCGACTAAGCGTAGGCCGAGCGCATGCATTTCTTGATGCATTTTTCCTTCTAGTCGATAGATTTTCCCTTCTAACTTTGACAGGCCGCATTCTAAAAGCGATATGTCTTGCTTGGTGGCCAGGTTTGGGATGAGTGTTTCTAGCCGTACGATACGTGCTTCCATTAATTTCTCCGGTGAATGAGCTGAGTCATTTTACTTTTCGAGAAACACGTATTTCAAGCCACAATTTGTAAAACTCTGTAAGTAACTGTTACTCAGCTTTGGCACCAGACTGTTGCACTAACTTAGCCCACCTTGGCAAATCACTTGCCAAAAAAGTTTGAAAAGCAGCCTGACTGTTACCGATGGGTTCAGTGCCAAAATCGCGAAACTTGTTTTGTACGTCTGATTGCGCAACGACCGCGGCGATGTCGCTGCTGAGCTTAGTCACGATTGCGGCAGGGGTTCCGGTAAGCGCAAAGAGCCCAAACCACGATTTCAAATTGATTTGTGGGTAACCGCTTTCAGCAAAGGTCGGCACGTCTGGTGCTTGCGGGCTACGGGCTTCACCCGTGACGGCGAGCGCCTTGAGTCGCGCGCCTTTGACCTGAGCGATCGCCTCGGGTAGGTTGGCAAACATCAATTGGATTTGCCCGCCAACAAGGTCGTTGGTGGCAAGTGTGCCGCCCTTGTAGGCGACATGTGTCATTTGCGCGCCGAGCTCAGAATTGAATAGCTCGCCCGCTAAATGGGCTGCTGTACCCACGCCTCCTGAGCCGTAATTTAATTTTTGAGGATTTTGCCGCACGTACTCGGCAAACTCTTTAACGGTATTGGCTTTTAACGAGGGGTTGACCACCAACAGCAAGGGCGCGAAGGCAAGATTGGATAGTGGCGTAAAGTCTATTGCAAAATTAAACGACAGGCCCTTGTAAAGTGATGCATTGATTGCATGGCTTGAAGTTGCCATCAGCAGCGTGTAACCATCCGGGGTCGCGCGTGCAGCCTCGGCTGTGCCGATATTACCGTTGCCGCCGGGTCGATTTTCAACGATCACCGGCTGACTCCATTTGATAGCAAGCTTTTGCGCCACTGCGCGAGCGACCATGTCGGTCGTGCCGCCTGGCGCGTAGGGCAAGATGATGCGTACTGGCTTACTTGGGTAGTCGGCCTGCGCGAGACTCGCTCCGCTAAAGGTCAGCAGTAGTGCAATGATCGAGAGGCGCCTAAGTGCAACAAATAATTTCATGTAAGTCCTTTTTTTGGCTAAACGTGCGACTTGCGTAAAGGATAACTTGTACACTTAAACCGAAACTGAAAGTTGTTAACCGTTATTCTAAACTTTGCGCCGAGCGCATTGCTTTTCTCCCTGAAGGAGTACTGTCATGAATCCAAAATCTTTAATAGCCTTCGTGTTTGCTGGCGCGATGCTCATTAGTTTGTCTGGCTGTCAACAGTATGTTGAGACGGTAGCCGACTTAAAAAAATCTCTTACCGCGTATCAACAGTCTAGCGCCAACGAGCTCGCCGAATACAAAAAATCTCTGGTTGCTATGCAAGATTTATTTGGTCAAGAGATCGTGACTTTAAATAAAAAACTGGCTGATCTGCAAATTAAGATCGCCGCG
>CAMEAW010000146.1 GCA_945911685.1 Bordetella parapertussis | reverse complement strand
AGCACGACTGCCTTATTCGCTTTGATGTTGATTGGCTTACCGTTCTGTAAAGCGACCACACCCACAATCTCTTGCGTCAGTGGATCTTGCAGCAAGCGTTGGCCTGGGCAGTCAGAACGTATGTCAATGGGTCGCGCACGTACCGCTTGCTCAAGCATCTCCCAGGTCTTTGAGTAGCCCAGAATGTCGCCATGATGATACTTATGCACACACTCAGCGCCTGGCAGATCCGGAAACTCAATCCCTGCTGGTTGAAACTGGTGCTCTTGCGGGTCGCCGCCAATCGAAGTGAGCCAATCGTTATTTTTGCCCATTTCATCGGCCCAAACCGCCACCATGTCTTGGGGCACTTTATAGGGGCCGGCCAGTGCATTGAAGTACGTGATTGCAGCTTCAGTCGATGAGGTATTCAGATAGCCTTGCGCCGCAACCCGAGTATTGCCACCCTCTTGCCCAAGGGGGGCTTTATCGAGCAAGATCACCGAGGCGCCTGCCTCGACTGCAGTGATGGCTGTGGCAGCACCTGCGCCGCCAAAACCGACGACCACAACATCTGCGACCGCATCCCACTGCGTGGGTAAGGTGTTTCTTTGACTCATTTCAGCAGACCCGTCTCTTTAAAGTACTTTGTGTACCATTCAATCTCAGCTGGAAACTTGCTGCCCACCAACGCGCCATCTTCGTAGGCGTAGGGCAAGTTGTATTTAATGAGCAGTTGTTTGAACTCGGGTGACTCTGCAACTTGCTTGAGCGCCGCCTCGATGGTCGCTGCGATCGGGTCAGGCAAACCGGCAGGTGCGACGACGATCATCCCGCTCGGTGGATTGGTTGGCGGACAGCCGATATCTTTCATCACAGGAATATCTGGCCGCTTAGGGTCGCGCGCATCAACGTGAAAGGTCACTAACTCACGAAATTGACCTTGCTCAACCAAGGGAATATGCGACCCGGAGCCCGCAACAAAATCCACGTGCTTGCCCATCAACGCAGTATTGGCGGTCGAGCCACCTTTTGTAGGCATGTGCTTAAACACAAGCCCCTTGCAGCGCGCAAACGCTTCGACGCCGATTTGTTGTTGGGTATGTGGCCCACTTGATGAATAGGTCAGCCCTGGATTTTTCTTTGCATAGTCAACAAAGTCGTCAACCGTTTTGATAGGAGAATCGGCGTTTACGACAAGACCGCCAATGTAATAGCTGAATTGCATTAGTGGACGAAAGCTTTGGGCGTTATAGGCAAGTTTCATTAACAACGGTCGCATGGTGATAGACCCGACCGACGTGACTAGCAGGGTGTAGCCATCGGGTTTTTTGCTTGCGAGTAGGCCGTTTGCCACGGTCGCGCCGCCACCGCCTTTGTTCTCAATCGTCACAGGCACGCCTAGTATTTTTTCAATGCCTTGCGCTAAGGCGCGACCGGTGATGTCGGTCGTTCCACCGGCAGCAAAGGCAATGTACATTGTGATCGGTTTGTCGGGGTATTTGGCTGCCGCTAAACCGCTTGCGAGTAAGCCGCCCGTCAGTAGTAGGCTAAGTCCTGCAAGGCGAAAACGTTTACTGATTGTCATAGAAATCCTCACATAAAAATAATGGCTAAGCATTCTCATCGGCCGAAGCGACAAGGGCATTGCGCTTTTTGCGAATCGCCGGCAGTACCGCACTGATCAATAACACTAACGCAACAAACAGAAAGCCTGCTGCAATCGGACGGCTCACAAAAATCCCCATACTACCGCTCGAAATAATCAAAGACTGACGTAGAGAGTCTTCGAGGATTGGGCTTAAGACGTAGGCCAAGATCAAGGGCGCAGGCTCGTAATCAAACTTGCGCATCAAATAGCCCACGACGCCAAAGAACAGCATCAGATAAAGATCCATCTCGCTGCCGTTAATCACATACGCACCAATCAACGCAATAAATAAGATCAGCGGAAACAAGACGGCGTAGCGCACCCGCAGCAAGCGCACCCAGAGCCCGATCAGCGGCAAGTTCAACACCAGCAACATGGCGTTGCCGATGTACATACTGGTGACGGTTCCCCAAAAGAGCTCGGGATTTTTTTGAATCATCAGTGGGCCCGGTGTAATGCCATGAATCATCAGGGCGCCGAGCATAATACCCATGACCGCGTTGGCAGGGATGCCAAGTGTCAGCAGAGGGATGAAGGCAGCTTGCGCGGCGGCGTTATTGGCCGCTTCGGGCCCTGCCACGCCAGCGATTGCGCCGTGCCCAAATTTTTCAGGCGTTTTTGAAATGCGCTTTTCGGTGCCGTAGGAAATAAACGAGGAAAGTACCGCACCACCGCCGGGCAAGATCCCGAGTAGAAAGCCTAAAAAAGAGCCGCGCATGATGGGTGCGAAAGATTCTTTCCAGTCTTGTCGGCTTGGGAGAAGGTTTTTGACTTGACTGACGACCACGCCCTGTTTGATGGTTTTTTCTACATTGAGCAAAATTTCAGACACACCAAACAGCCCCATGGCGAGCGGCGCGATACCGATCCCGTCGAGCAGGTCAGAGACGCCAAAAGTGAATCTGGGTAGACCGGTCATGGTGTCAAGGCCGACGACACCAGCCAGCACACCAACGCCTGCCATCATGAGTGACTTGGCCATCGATTTTTGTGCGAGGTAGGTCAAAATGACCAGACCCATGATCATCAGCGCAAAATATTCGGGCGGGCCAAACCTCAAGGCAATTGAGGCAAGTGGAGGCGCGAGCAGCATCAAGCCGATAATGCCGATCGTACCCGCGATGAACGAGCCGAAGGCTGCGATGCCTAAGGCAGGCCCAGCCCGGCCCTGTAGCGCCATCTGGTGGCCGTCTAGCATCGTCACCACTGAGGCCGCTTCGCCGGGTATCCCGACCAGGATTGAGGTGGTCGAGCCCCCGTATTGCGCCCCGTAGTAAATGCCTGACAGCATAATGATGGCCGTCACAGGCGAAATGCCAAAGGTGATCGGCAACAAAATCGACATTGCGCCAACCGGACCAATACCGGGTAACACGCCGATCAGCGTGCCAATCAGTACGCCGATAAAGCAAAAGAAAATATTGTGAGGCTGAAAGGCGACTGAGAAGCCAGTGATGAGGTTATCTGCTAAGTCCATAGGGAATCGCGCGCCTCAGAAGCCAAAAATTCCCGCGGGTAGCGAGATTTTTAGAATAGTTTTGAAAAGGAGGTAAGTGCAGCCGATCGCGATAACGGGCACGAGAATTGAGGTTTTCCAACTTAAGCCTTCAAGCCAACGCATGATGACCAACAGCAAAATAAAACTGCAGAGAAAAAAGCCAAGTGTCTCGAAGGCCAGAATAAACAGAATGATCAGTATCGAGATGGCGACAGCGCGCCACCAGTTACAACCGGCCCACAGATCAGCAACGCGAGTTTGTGCGGCGGGATCTCCCTTAAAAGACTGGACGAATATGAGCAGCGCCATGAGCGCGACAAAACTACCCGCAACGCAGGTTAAAAACCCCGAGCCTGGGGCACCCATTGTGCCAATGCCCAGATCCAACGCGCCATAGACGGCAGCCGCGCCAAAGAGAAACCAAAATAGACTGCCGACGCGTTCTGCGTTCAAGATGTCTCCTTCATTATTTTTGTATTTGGCTCAGGTATCGCTACAAGCCTACTGTGCAGCGCACCATTTTTAGGCGATTCGTTGATGTTCGCCTTGCTCAAACTTATATTGATCTCAATCCTAGGTCTTAGCTTTAGGATTGTCAACCGTGCTACAGCCTAATCTTAATATTGAGCAGTATCTCGCAATGTGGTCGTTACGAGATCTCGCTACGTACTAAGTGCGTTGACATAAGATTCGCCATAGGATTAAGCTCATTCTCAAGATTAATTATTCAAGAGACAACAGGAGCCCACCATGTCAGATTTGCCAAAACGCGTACGTATCCTTGAAGAAGGTCCTCGTGAGGGGATGCAAATTGAGAAAGGTCCTATCCCGACACAGCGCAAAATTGACTTGATCGATAGCTTGTCAGAGACGGGTCTTGAGCAAATTCAGGTGACCTCTTTTGTGAGCCCGCAGGCTGTGCCGCAGATGGCCGACGCACCTGAAATTGTTGCTGGCTTTAAACGTAAGCCAGGCGTGCGTTACACCGGTTTATGGTTAAACGACAAAGGACTCGAGCGTGCTATCGCTACCCAAAAGCTTGATATTCGCGGGTCGCTGTCTTTAACCGCCTCAGAGAAATTTTTGTTACGCAATCAAAAGCGCACCTTGGCTCAAAATATCGAAGCCGTGCATTCGATGATTGGTATGTTTAAGCACTACAACGTTGAGGTGAATCGCGCCAGCATCATGGCGGCCTTCGGTTGTAATTTTGAAGGCGACATTTCGACTGAGCGCGTGCTTGAGCTGATTAAAACCTTCCACGACATTGGTGAGCAGCACGGCATCAAGATCGAAACCCTATCGCTTGCTGATACGATGGCCTGGGCCACCCCTGGTTCGATTCGCAGAGTGGTCGGTGCCGTACGCAATAAGTATCCTGACCTGAATCTGTCTTTGCACCTGCACGATACACGTGGGATGGGTATTGCCAATGCCTACGCCGGTATGCAAATGGGTGTACAGATTTTTGACGCTGCCGTTGCGGGTCTGGGTGGCTGTCCTTTCGCTTCGCACTCTGGTGCGTCAGGTAACGTCTGTACTGAAGATCTGGTTTTTATGTGCCACGAGATGGGCATTGAAACCGGTATTGATCTTGAAAAATTAATTGAGTCGGCGCTGTTGGCTGAGCAGGTTGTTGGCCATCCTTTGCCGGGTTCAATCAAGATGGGCGGTTCGTTGAATAAACTGCGCCAGAAAGTCAAAGATTCGATGCAAGCTAAAGCCTGATCAAGGATGCCATCATGACTGATATCACACGTGAACTTGGTGCCTTTGTTGCAGGCTTAACCTACGACAAGATTCCCAAGGCAGCAGTTGAAGTAATTCATATGGGCTTTGCGGATTGCGTGGGCGTGATGCTCGCCGGTCGTGATGAGCCGCCAACTAAAATCTTAAAAGAGGTGCTCGCGCCGCCTGCTGGCACGTCGACGTTGATGTTTGGCGCGCAAACTGCAAGTGCGCCAGACGCTGCGTGGATCAATGGCGTGGCCGCGCACGCGTTGGATTTTGATGACGTCGCGATCAAGGGCCATCCCAGTACGATTTTGGTGCCAGCAATTATTGCCGAGGCGCAAGCCTTAGGCTCAACCGGTCGCGAGATGGTAACGGCCTATGCCGCGGGCTACGAAGTCTGGGCCGAGTTGGCGCGTCGTGATCCCGATCACTATCACACCAAGGGCTGGCATCCGACTGGCATTTTGGGTGCCATCGCCTCAGCCGCAGCCTGTGCATCTTTGAATAAATTGAATGCAGAGCAATGCACCATGGCAATCGCCTTAGGTGCTTCGCAAAGCGCTGGCATTATGGCTAACTTCGGTACGATGACTAAGCCGTTTCATGCAGGGCGCTCAGCACAATCTGGCGTCTTGGCGGCCCGGCTTGCGAAGGCAGGTTTCACGTCTTCGTTAGATGCACTTGAGCATCCACAGGGTTTCTTGTCGGCGGTCTCGCCCAATGGTCGTTTTGATGCGACCTCGGCAGTTGAGGCGGGCAAGGTCTGGAAGCTTGCGGTGACCAAGTTGTCGGTCAAAAAGTATCCGCTTTGTTTCTGTACGCATCGCGCGTTAGACGGCATGTTGGATTTGGTTGCCGAAACGCCAGTGACGGCCGATCAAATCGAAAGCATTACCGCCGTGACCAGTCGCCGTAACACCAAGGTCTTGCGTAACCATCAACCGCAAACAGGTCTTGAAGCAAAATTCAGTATGCAATTTGCAATGGCTTCGTGCGTGGTAGCTGGGCGCGCGGGCTTAACTGAACTTGTGGATGATTTTGTGATTCGCAAAGACGTGCAAGATTTGATGAAAAGAATCAGCGTTCAGGCTGATGATGCTGAGCACCCCAATATGCCGGGTTACTCACCGTTCGATCAAGTGACAGTTAAGTTGAAAAATGGTCAGACCTTGCAAAGCAAGGAAGTTGTGACGGTTCGCGGCGGGCCAGATTTTCCGTTGAACCGCGAGCAACTTTGGGCGAAGTTTGATGACTGTGCAGCCGTGGGGCATTTTGAAGGCTCGGCCTTGAAATTGTTTGATGCGTTCATGGCTCTTGATCAGGTCGCGCATGTCAGCGATATTCCTGGTTTGAGTTCAGGTAAAAAGAAGTAAGCCGCACATAAAAAAGGGATCGCCGCGGCGATCCCTTTTTTTCTGCTTTGACTAATTAGCCAATCTGCTTTCTAAACATCTCGATGGTACGCTCGCGTGCCAGCTTGGCCGACGCTGCGTCGTAAGAGCCTCGTTGATCGCAGTTAAAACCGTGACCAGCAGGGTAGTAGTAGCTGGTTTCTTTCGGGTACGCTGCCTCAACGACTTTGGCTTGCTCAAGCGTGATCGAATGATCGGTTTCGCCAAACTGAAACATCACTGGGCACTTTGGCGTTTCTTTCAAGAAGCTAGGAATTGCACCGCCGTAGTAAGGCACAGAGCAAGCCAAGCCATCCACGCGACCCGCTGCGAGCCAAGCGATCACGCCGCCCCAGCAGTAACCCACAATACCAACTTTACCTGCATGTTTGCCGTGTTCGATAGCGGCTTTGACGTCAAGCAGTGTGTCGTCGAAGCTAATCTTTTTCATGAGTTCGACGCCGGCACCAATGTCAGGTTGTGTGTAGCCTGCTTCGTATTTTGTTTGTGCGCGATCAAAAAACGCGGGGGCGATGGTGAGGTAGCCATCGGCAGCGAAGCCATCGGCGACTGAACGAATGTGGCTGTTGACACCAAAAATTTCTGGGGCAACGATGACTAAACCGCGTGGCTTGCCTGCTGGCTCGGCTACATAGGCGTCGAATTGGTGCCCGTCTGAGGCTTTAAGCTGAATATTTTTACCCATAATAATCTCCTTGAATTCGTATTGCTTTGCTGATTGATTGAATAAAACCTTGCATGTTTCGAAAGGGGGCACTGACGTCTTTGACGCTTTTTGCTGCG